>NZ_JBXAMO010000005.1:0-321885 GCF_058800725.1 Tardiphaga sp. GW822-FHT04G09
ACGAACCTCGCACTTCGCTGGCTTCATCCACCTCGCCGCAGCAATGATCTGGAACCAATGAATGTCGATCGGCCCTAGATCGGAGGCCAGCTGCGCATGGCCATGTCGGCGAGTTTTCGCAATTGCTCGCGCGGTGCGCCGCCTGCGGCTTGCACGGCCATGCCCTGCAGGATGGCCGACACGTAGCGCGCGAGATCGCCGGCATCCGCATCGGCTGGCAGATCGCCTTCGGCGATAGCGCGCGTGAAGCGAATGCGCAGATCGTCCTCGCTCTTCGAGCGGCGCGCGGTCAGTTCCTGCTTGATGGTCTCCGCGGCGTCACCGCAGCAGAGCGCGCCCTGGACCGCGAGACAGCCGGGATTCTTGGGATCGGTCACCGCTTCGACGGACTCGTACAGGATATGCTGGACCGCTTCGCGGGCCGTGGGCTTCTCCAGGCCGGTGCGGAAATAACCACCGGGGCCATCGACGTAGCGATCCAGCGCCTTGCGGAACAGATCTTCCTTGTTGCCGAACGCCGCATAGAGACTGGGCTTGGTGATGCCCATGGCTTCGGTGAGGTCGGTCATCGACGCGCCTTCGTAACCCTTGCGCCAGAACACATGCAGCGCGAGGTCCAGGGCTGTGTCGGTATCGAATTCACGAGGACGTCCCAGTGCCACGACGGGCTCTCCAAAGTTTTCTACCGTTCAGTAGATAAGTCTCTTGACAGTGGATGTCGATAGTCCATCTATACCGGACGTTACGAATGTGTGCGTTGCAGCGAAGTGCCGGTGGGAACCGACCAGACGCGGGATGCACCTTTTAGCTACTGAAATGACAGGGCTTTACAAGCCCTTACAGATTAAATGGGGTTCACAATGGCAACTAATCTCCCTCGCAGGATCGCTCTAGGCGCCGGAATCGCGCTGGTTGCGGTCGCCGTTGGCGGCGGTGCGGCGCTGATGAATTTGTCCAGCGTGGCAGCTCAAGCCGAGTCCGGCGCGGTTGCTCCCGCCGCCGTCCAGGCCTCGGTCGCCGTGGTCGAAGCCAAGGCGACGGCGCCGTCGGACGAGTTTTCGGGCCGCCTTGAGGCCATCGAACGGGTGGAAATCAGATCCCGCGTCGCAGGCGCTGTTCAGGAGATCCACTTTCGCGAAGGCGCGCTGGTCAAGAAGGACGACCTTCTGGTGCTGATCGATCCGGCGCTCTACGCCGCTGACGTCGATCGCGCCCAGGGGCAGGTGTCCGCGTCGCGAGCGCGCCTGATCCTCACCAAGGCCGATTTCGACCGCGGTCAGCAACTGACCAGCTCCAGCATCACCCAGCGCGACCTCGACAATCGTATCAATGCGTATCGTGAGGCGGAAGCTAACCTCAAGGCTGCAGAAGCCGCGCTCAAGACCGCCGAGCTCAATCTCAGCTACACCGAAGTGCGCGCGCCGGTCGCGGGCCGGGTCGGCAAGGTGGAGATCACGGTCGGCAACCTGATTTCAGCCGGCCCGTCTGCGCCGCTGCTGACAACGCTGGTCTCGGTCAATCCGATCTATGCAAGCTTCAATGCCGACGAACAGGTGGTGTCGCGCGCATTGAAGACGCTGGCCGATGAAAAGACGCCGGGCGAAATCGACCGGATTCCGGTTCACATGACGACCGTCACCGACAGCGCACCGCTGAAGGGCCGCATGCAGTTCATCGACAATCAGGTCGATCCGCGCAGCGGCACGGTGCGGGTGCGCGCCATGTTCGACAATGCCGACGGCCGGTTGATGCCCGGCCAGTTCGCGCGGCTCACCATGGGCCAGCCCAAGGCAGAGCAGACGCTGCTGATCAGCGAGCGGGCAGTCGGCACCGACCAGAACAAGAAGTTCGTCATGGTGGTCGATGCCAAGGACAAGGCGCAATATCGCGAAGTGATCCTGGGACCGTCGGTCGATGGCATGCGCGTGATCCTCAACGGCCTTCAAGCCGGCGAGCGGATCGTTGTCAATGGATTGCAGCGCGTGCGGCCCGGCGTGACCATCAAGCCAGAGATGGTGGCGATGAACGCTGCGTCTCTCGCCCCGAGCAAGGCTGTCGCGCAGAACTAACGGCTCCTACTAATCTCTCACCGCTGCACGAAGCAAAGCTTCGCCAGCGGGGAGAGTTCGTCCGGCGAAGCCGGCGGGCGAGGGGGACTCTTCACTTTCTGCGAGTCTGTGGCGCGGCTCCCCCTCATCCGATGCCAATTGCGTCCGCACTATCGTCTCCCCTAGCGAAGCTTCGCTTCGCACGGAACGGGGAGACAGCACTATCGCGAAATCCTGTATTGACGAGACAAGCCATGAATTTCTCCAAGTTTTTCATTGATCGACCGATCTTTGCGGGTGTGCTGTCGACGGTGATCTTCCTCGCCGGTCTGCTGTCGATGCCGGTGCTGCCGATCTCCGAATATCCGGAAGTGGCGCCGCCGACCGTGGTGGTGACTGCGAATTATCCCGGCGCCAATCCAAAGGTGATTGCGGAAACGGTCTCGACGCCGATCGAAGAGCAGATCAACGGCGTCGAGAACATGCTCTATATGAGCAGCCAGGCGACCACCGACGGCAGGATGACTCTGAACGTCACCTTCCGCCTCGGCACCGATCCCGACAAGGCGCAGCAGCTGGTGCAGAACCGCGTTTCGCAGGCCGAGCCGCGCCTCCCTGCAGAAGTGCGTGCGCTTGGCGTGACCACAATCAAGAGCGCGCCTGACCTGACCATGGTCGTGCATTTGCTGTCGCCGAACGACCGCTATGACATGACCTATCTGCGCAATTACGCCGTGCTCAACGTCAAGGATCGCCTCGCGCGCATTGAAGGCGTCGGTCAGGTGCAGCTGTTCGGCTCGGGCGATTACTCCATGCGCGTCTGGCTCGATCCACAGAAGGTCGCCGAGCGCGGCCTGTCGCCGGGCGATGTCGTACGCGAAATCCGCGCGCAGAACGTGCAGGCAGCAGCGGGGCAGGTGGGCGGTTCGCCCAATGAGCCGGGCCTTGATCTACAGCTCTCCATCAATGCACAGGGGCGCCTGCAGACCGAAGAGGAATTCGGCGAGATCATCGTCAAGAACGGCGACAACGGCGAAGTGGTGCGGCTGCGCGATATCGCGCGCATCGAGCTCGGCGCTGCCGACTATGCACTGCGTTCGCTGCTGAACAACAAGTCGGCGGTGGCTGTACCGATCTTCCAGTCGCCGGGCTCCAACGCGATCCAGATCTCCGACAATGTCCGCAAGACCATGAAGGAGCTGAAGGAGAATATGCCGGACGGTGTCACCTACGACATCGTCTACGATCCCACGCAGTTCGTCCGCGCCTCGATCGAGGCGGTGATCCACACGCTGCTGGAAGCCATCGCCTTGGTGGTGCTCGTCGTCATTCTGTTCCTGCAGACATGGCGTGCCTCGATCATCCCGCTGATCGCTGTGCCGGTATCCGTGGTCGGTACTTTCGCCGTGATGCACGTGTTCGGCTTCTCGGTGAATGCGCTGACGCTGTTCGGCCTTGTGCTGGCCATCGGCATCGTCGTCGACGACGCCATCGTCGTGGTGGAAAACGTCGAGCGCAATATCGAGCGCGGCCTCGATCCCAAGAGCGCGGCCTATCAGGCCATGCGCGAGGTGACCGGGCCGATCATTGCGATCGCGCTGGTGCTGGTTGCCGTGTTCGTGCCGCTCGCCTTCATCACCGGTTTGACCGGCCAGTTCTACAAGCAGTTCGCACTGACGGTGGCGATCTCCACGGTGATCTCGGCTTTCAATTCGCTGACGCTGTCGCCGGCGCTCGCCGCGCTGCTGCTGAAGGGCCATGATGCGCCGAAGGATGCGTTGACGCGCTTCATGGACAAGACGCTCGGCTGGTTCTTCGTCCGCTTCAACCGCTTCTTTGCCAGAAGCTCCGACGCCTATAGCGGAGGCGTGAAGCGCGTCGTCTCGCGCCGCGCCGCGGTGATGGGAATCTACGTTCTGCTGATTGGCGTCACCGGTTATCTGTTCCACGCAGTCCCGGGCGGTTTCGTGCCCGGGCAGGACAAGCAGTATCTGGTCGGCTTTGCGCAACTCCCCGACGGCGCCACGCTGGACCGTACCGAAGAGGTGATCCGTCGCATGGGCGAGATCGCGCAAAAGGAGCCCGGCGTCGAGAATTCGATCCAGTTCCCGGGCCTGTCGATCAACGGATTCACAAACTCGTCGAATTCGGGCATCGTTTTCATAGGCTTGGATGCGTTTGATAAACGCAAGGATCCGAACCTGAGCGGAAATGCCATTGCGTTGTCTCTGAACAAGAAGTTTGCCGGCATTCAGGACGCCTTCATCGCCATGTTCCCGCCGCCGCCGGTGTCGGGTCTTGGCACGATCGGCGGCTTCAAACTGCAGATCGAGGATCGCGCCGGTCTCGGCTATGAGGCGCTGAACGACGCCACCAAGGCTTTCATCGGCAAGGCGATGCAGCAAAAGGAACTGGCTGGCCTGTTCTCGAGCTATCAGATCAATGTGCCGCAGCTCTATGCGGACGTCGATCGCACCAAGGCGCGACAGCTCAACGTGCCCGTCACCTCGGTGTTCGACACGATGCAGATCTATCTCGGCTCGCTCTATGTGAACGACTTCAATAAATTCGGTCGTACCTATTCGGTGCGCGTCCAGGCTGACGCCAAATTCCGGGCGCGGGCCGATGATATTGGCCAGTTGAAAGTTCGCTCCGACAGCAACGAGATGATCCCGCTCTCGACGCTGCTGCGCGTCAAGGAAAGTGCAGGGCCGGAGCGCGCCATGCGCTACAACGGTTTCCTGTCGGCCGATATCAATGGCGGCGCGGCGCCCGGCTATTCCACCGGCCAGGCACAGGACGCCGTGGCGCGTGTCGCCAAGGAGACGCTGCCCAAGGGCATCGACTTCGAATGGACCGAACTGACCTATCAGGAAATCATCGCCGGCAATTCGTCGCTGATCGTGTTCCCGGTGGCGATGCTGTTGGTGTTCCTGGTGCTCGCCGCGCAATACGAAAGCCTGACGCTGCCATTGTCGATCATCATGATCGTGCCGATGGGCTTGCTGGCCGCGATGTTCGGCGTCTGGATCACCAAAGGCGACAACAACGTCTTCACCCAGATCGGTTTGATCGTCTTGGTGGGCCTGTCCGCGAAGAACGCCATTCTGATCGTGGAATTTGCCCGCGAGCTGGAATTTGCCGGGCGTACGCCGATCCAGGCGGCGATTGAGGCCAGCCGATTGCGGTTGCGGCCGATCCTGATGACGTCGCTGGCCTTCATCATGGGCGTTGTGCCACTGGTGACGTCGACCGGCGCAGGCTCCGAAATGCGCCATGCCATGGGCGTCGCGGTGTTCGCCGGCATGATCGGCGTCACGGCCTTCGGCATCTTCTTCACGCCGATGTTCTATGTGCTGCTGCGTGCCATGGCAGGCAACCGTCCGCTGACCCAGCATGGCGAGGCGACGGTCGATCAGGCGGCGCCGCTGGCACCGGTATCGCACGACGCCGAGCCGCGCCCACACGCCACGTTGACACCCCATTCGTGAGGCCCAGACTGGCTCTCACCTAAGTCAAATCACGCGCACTCAAATTCCGGATGCCGCAATTTCTGCGGCATCACGGCGCGCGGATCAGGGGGAGAGAAACATGTCGACCGATCGCATCCTCGTGTCTCGTCGCAGCGCGCTTGCGCTGCTGGGCGCCTCTCTCGCAGTGCCGCGTGCGGCAACTGCGCACGGCGCTTGGCCGACCCGCAGCGTGAGATATTCCCTCGGTTTCGCCGCGGGCGGCGCGACGGATACGCTGTCGCGGATCTTCTGTCAGAAGATGAGCGAGCTCACAGGCCAGCAATTCGTGGTCGAAAACCGCGGCGGAGCAGGCGGTGTGCTCGGCGCCGATGCCATCGCGAAGGCGCAGCCCGATGGTTACGGGCTCGGCATGGGCAGTATCGCGACCAATGCCATCGCGGTCGGCACTTACGTCAAGTTGCCTTATCAGGCCGGCAAGGATTTCACCTTCATCAGCGGACTGTGGCAGTTGCCGAATGTGCTGGTCGTCAAGAAGGAGCTTCCCGTAAAGGATCTCAAGGAGTTCATTGCGCTAGCCAAGGCCAGCCCCGGCAAATACAGCTACGCATCGCCGGGCATCGGCACCACGCTGCATCTGTCCGGAGAGATGATGAAGAGCGCGGCTGGTATCGATCTGCAGCATATCATGTACAAGGGCGGCAGCCCGGCCATGGTGGACCTTCTGGCCGGGCGCGTTGATACGCTGTTCGACAACCTGCCGGGCTCGCTGCAGCAGATCCGCGACGGCGGGGTACGCGCCATCGCCGTGACCACGGCGGGCCGTAGCCCTGCGGTGCCGGACGTGCCGGCTATGAGCGAGGTTCTGCCGGGCTATGAGTTGACCTCGTGGACCGCGCTCTGCGGTCCGGCCGGTATGGCGCCCGATCTCGTGGCGCGGATCAACACGCTGGCTGTGCAGGTGCTAAAGGACCCAACCGTGGGCGCGAAATTCGCCGAACTCGGCGCGCAGCCGTTCCCGACCTCGAGTGTGGAGATCACGGCGTTCCGCGACAAGGAAGAAGCGCGGCTGTTGCCTGTGATCAAGACCGCTGGAATCGTTCCGAGTTGACGAGGTGCGCTTTCCTCCATTGCATATCTTCCGCTACAATGCGAAAGGCGCTGCGGAGGAATGACGGGTTGCGGACGGGTTTCTACAAATGCGAATACCGTGTTGATGAGGCGGTCGGTCGCAGCGTGATGTTTGTCGAGCATGGCAGCATGCTCGGGGGCAATTCGGCCTTTGCCCATATCGGCAGCTATGAGCTCCGGGGGCACGAGGTCGTGGCGGAGATCGAGAGCCGCCGCCACATGAACGATCCGAACTATCCCTCGCTGCTCGGTCAGGACATAGCGACTATCAGCGTTATCGGCCGGCCCGATGGCGATACCTATCGTTTTCAGGGCTCGTCGCCGCAAATGCCGGGTGCGAAATTCCAGTCGGTCATGACGACGATCGACGACGGCAAGATGCCTCCGGCCGGACCGATCGGTGCGGGTGGCATCGCCAACGGACTGTATTCGATCCATCTGCGCACGCTCGACGGCATCGATGGCGGCCTCAACGGCGTGATGTTGCTGCATGATGGCCGCATCCTTGGCGGCGATGCGTTCTTCTATTATCTCGGCGCCTATTCCTCGGCCGACGGGCGCTGGAAGGGCGAGATGCTCAATCAGGAGCACACGCCGGCAAAAGGCGAGAACCCGGTCTTCGGCGGCCATGAAATCGGTATCGGCTTTTCCGGCACTTGCGACGAGACGGGTGCCGAGCTGGAAGCCACGGCGCTGGCCGGCAAGCGGAGCCTGCGGTTGCAGGCCGTGCTGAAACTGATCTGCAAGGCTGTTTAGATCGTAGGATGGGTCGAGCGTCTTCGCGAAACCCATCATTCTCACCTATGAAAGAGATGGGTTTCGCTACGCTCTACCCATCCTGCGATCCGAGTGCGGCTTGATGGCCTGCGTGTCTGTCCTTACTGTCAGAGCGATATGACACTGGTGATGGCGACACCCATGGCACAGCGAACCCGCAAAACGTCCGGTATCTGTCTCTTCGGCCTCGCCGCCGGACTGGCTGTGTTGTCCGCGCCGTCACGTGTGCAGGCCCAGTCCGCCGATCTGGTTCTGTGCGATCGTCTCGCGGCCGATCCTGCCGATCCCGACAAGCCTGCTGATGTGAAGGGCTTGGCCGATATCGCCAAAGCCGATATCGCCACCGCCATCAAGTTCTGTAGGACCGCATCGGGCGGTTCGCGCCGGGCGATGTTCCAGCTTGGGCGCGCTTACGCGGCCAATGCACAGGTTGCGGAGGCGCTCGCGGCGTGGCGCAAGGCGGCGGACAAGGGCAGTACCTCGGCCATGGTCGAACTCGGCGTTGCCTATGGCAACGGGACCGGCGTTGCGCGCGACGAGGCGCAGGCGCGCAAACTGTTCGAGCGCGCAGCCGAGGCCGGCAATCCGCGCGGCGTCAGCAATCTTGCGGCGCTGTCCGGCGGCGCGGGCGCGGGGACGGACCCGGTGCGTGCACGGCAATTGCTGGCGAAATCCGCAGAGACCAATGCGGAGGCGCAGTATCAGCTCGGCATGATGCTGTCGGAAGGCATCGGCGGCGCGAAGGATGACGTTGCGGCGCGCGGCCTGTTCGAAAAGGCTGCGGCGCAGAACCATCCGGGCGCATTGGAGCGCATGGGCGCGTTCGCGCAAAACGGCCGCGGTGGCGCGTCGGATAAGGATGCCGCGAAGGCATATTATGAGAAAGCCGCAGCCCTCGGCGATGAAGATGCGAAGAAGGCGCTGGAACGCATCAAGTGTCCCTATGTGGTCAAGGACAAGCGCGGCAACGTCGTCACCAATATGTGCTTCTGAACGATCTCTCGCGGCTTGTTCATCGGCAACCATTTGTTTCAAATTGGATGCCTAAGCTCCCGGTGCTGAGACGCGTTTTGCGATTCCCTGGAGCCGCCTGTGAACGAAAGCCTGATCGCCATCTGCCAGTTGTTTCTGGTGCCGCTGACCATCCTGTTTGCCGCGGTGGGCGTGGCCAATGCGCGCTTCGTCAAGCTGCTGGTCTGCCTGCTCGGCGTCGGTCTTGCCGGCCTCTGGCTCTATCGTATCTGGCTGTGGACCGGCCTGTCGGTGATTGATCGCCGCACGGGCTACGGACTCGCAGGGGCCTTCACGCTGTGCTGGGTGCTGACGCTGCTGCACCAGATCAAGAGCAGCTTCGGCGGCGGGTATAACCGGTAGAGCATGATTCCGAAAAGTGGATGCCGGTTTTCGCCGACAAACGAGTTCGTTTGTCGAGCGATCATGCTGTAAGAGAAAAGCCTCAAGCGAGGCCGAGTGAAAACGCGAGCGTACCGATGGCGGCATGCGACAGGATCACCGGCCAGATGTTCCGCATTCTCAGATAGGCAACGCCCCAGACGATGCCGACCAGAAACGTGTTGAGCATCAGGATGCTGTCGCCATAGGCGACATGGATCAGCGAGAACACCGCCGAGGAATAGATCACATAGGTCCAGGGCCGGACCTGCAGCCGATCAGTCATCAGTTTCGGAATCGATCGGCACACGACTTCCTGGCAAGGGCTCGATACCAGAACATAGAACGGCGCGAAGCTGAGCCAGACCGGTGGCTTGTGGTCAAAGGTGAGGAACCGCGTTTGCGCCACCATGATCGCGGCAATGCCTGCCGTGATCGCGGCACAGAACAACCAGTGGCTGATGTCAGAGGGACGGCTGAGGCCGAGTTCCGCAACAGAAAAGCCGGCCAGCAGGCACAGCGCGATACACAGCACGGAGACCAGCAGCAGCGCGGGAATGCGATATTCGAACGGCAGAAACCCCCAGTGGATGGCGAGGCCGGGTGCCAGCAGCAACGCTGCAAATCCCGGCAGCGGAGCGATCAATCGCCATTGGAGTCGTTGTTGTCGCAAAACCGTCATGATCTTCTATAGCTGAAGTCATGTGGTGGTTTAATGGCAGAGCGATTGCGCAAGCCGCTATAGACGAAAGCGTGATCGGCAACATGGCGAAACGCGTCGGTCGTAGCGGCGCTTTTTAAACGTGGTCAATGGCAACACCGGTGGCGGATCACCGGGGCCGTCTATTCCGGTTTGATGCCTGCATCCTTCACGACACGGGCCCATTTCTGGATCTCGGTCTTGATCTGGTCCGCGAATTGCGCGGGTGTGCCGCCAACGGGTTCGACGCCCTGGTCGATGAAGCGACGCCTGACGTCGTCCTGTTTCAGGATCGCATTCATCTCGGTGTTGAGCTTGCGCACGATTTCCGCGGGCATGCCCGCGGGACCGACGACGCCGAACCAGACATTGACCTCGTAGCCGGCCACGCCGGCATCAGAGACCGTGGGCACGTCGGGCGCCAACGCCGAGCGCGTCTTGCTGCTGACGCCGAGTGCGCGAAGCTTGCCGCCGTTCACTTGCGGCAACACATTCGGCGTGTTGTCGAAGGCGACATCGATATGGCCGCCGAGCATGTCGTTCACCATCGGTGCGCTCCCCTTGTAGGGGACGTGCACGATGTCGATGCCGGCGAGACTCTTGAACAGCTCCATCGACAAATGGTTTGACGACCCGATGCCGGTCGAGCCGTAGCTGACCTTGCCGGGATTCTTGTTGGCGTAGTCGATCAGCTCCTTGACCGTATTGATCGGCAGCGACGGTTTGACCACGAGCAGGTTCGGTGTCTGTCCTGCAAAGACCAGCGGCGTGAAGTCTTTCACAGTATCATAGGGCAGGTTCTTGTAGATGCTCGGATTGGAGCCGAACGGGAAGGCGACGCCGAGCAGCGTGTAGCCATCGGGTGCGGATTTGGCGACCGCTTCGGTGCCGATCAACGTGCCGCCGCCGGGCCGGTTCTCGACCACCACGGGAACGCCCCAGGCATCCTGCAGTTTCTGTGCGAAGATCCGCCCGAGCGTGTCGTTGAAGCCGCCAGGCGGATAGGGGACGATGTATTTGATCGTCTTGCTGGGATAGGTCTCGCCCGCTGGCGCGGTCGCCTGCGCATGAGCGCAGGCTGTTCCGGCCAGCACGAGGATGAGTGCGCGGCAGGCGAAGTGAACGAGACGCGAGGCGCGCAGTACGACTTCAACCCGTCGCGGATCAGACATAGCAGGGACCCTCGATCAGCGGGTGGGCGTTGATGAAGGCCTCGTCGATCTCGACGCCGAGGCCTGCGATCTCCGAGGGGGCGACGCAACCGTTGGCATCGAGCTTGTAGGGAATGCCGCCGACCTCGTCGCGGAACGGGTTGTGCTTGGCGACATCGCCTTCGAAATAGCCGGGGTCCTCGACCGAGGCGAGAACGTTGATGGTTGCCGCCATGTTGATGCCGGTGGCCGAGGTGTGCGGATTGAACGAGAGTTTCCACGCCTGGGTCATGCCGGCGATCCGCATTGATTCCGTCACGCCGCCGGTCTTCGACAGGTCGGGCTGCACGAAGCTCACGGCGCGATCCTCGATCAGACGGTTGAACTCGAAGCGCGTGAAGTGGTTCTCGCCGGCCGCAAGCGGCGTCGAGCCCATCGCGGCGGCTGCCTGATAGGAACGATAGTCGAGTGCGGGGAACGGCTCCTCGAGCCAGCCGATCTGCAGATCGTCATAGGCCGGCATCACGCGGCGCACGTCGTCCAGCGTGTAGCCGGTGTTGGCGTCCACGAGGATTTCGATGGCATCGCCAACAGCCTTGCGGACGGCGGTGGCGCGGGCGACGTCGTCACGCGGATTGTCGCCGACACGCAGCTTCACCGCGCGGTAGCCTTTCGCGATGTAACCCTGCGCTTCCTCGGCGAGTGACTCCGGCGCCTGCCAGCCCAGCGAGATGCCGCCGGCATAGGCCTTGATCGGCTTCGATGCGCCGCCGAGCAGTTTGTAGAGCGGCCAGCCGGCCGCCTTGGCACGGATGTCCCACAGCGCGAGGTCGAGGCCACTCAGCGCCATCGCCGCGGCATAGCCCATGCCGTGGCTGGACAGTTGCATCTGATAGACGCGGTGCCACACACCGACGACATTCATCGCGTCCATGCCGATGACGAGTTCGGCCATCGTCGTGTCGATGAGCTTGGCGATGGCGCCGGGGCAGCGGCCGTGATGCGCTTCGCCCCAGCCGGTGACGCCTTCGTCGGTCGTGACCTTGACCAGCACGGCGTCGCGCTTGACGGCGCGGCCGATGCCCAGGCGGACGTTCTGGCCCTGCGGGACGCGGTAGGAAATCGGAACGGCTTTGATTGCAGTAATCTTCATGGGAACCTCACGCTGCCTTGTGACCGGGATTGACGAGATTGCGCGGTTGTTCGCCGCGCAGGATGCGAAGCATTTCTTCAGCTGCGCCGACCGCCATGCCGCGGCTGCTGCTCGCGGTGATCGCCGCCGCATGCGGCGTCAGCAAAAGATTGGGACAGTCGAACAAAGCGTCGTCCGCGGGCAGGGGCTGGATGTCGAACACATCGAGCGCCGCGCCGCCAAGTTTGCCTGATTTCAACGCTCCGATCAGCGGTGCATTCTCGACGACGGCGCCGCGCGACACGTTGACCAGAACCGCCTCGGGCTTCATCTGGCCGATGCGCGTGGCATTGACGAGACCGCGCGTTTCATCGGTCAGTGAACAGCAGATCACGAGCGCATCGCTGCGCGCGAACAATTGATCCAGCGAGACTTCCTCGACGTCTGCAGGCAACGATCCCATGCGCCGCGATGTACCGACGACATTCATGCCAAAACCGTGCCTCGCGATCTGCGCGACACGGCGGCCGATCGTGCCAACACCGAGAATGCCGAGCGTCGAGCCGTTCAGCTCGGTAAAGCTCTCGGCGGTGGCGCGCGAAGCGCCCCAGCCGTCGCTGCGCATCAGTACGTTCATGCGATGGATCGGGCGCCGCAGATGCAGCAGTGCCGACATCGCATATTCGGCAACGGCGGACGTATTGCTGCCGGGCAGGTTGGCCACTGCAACGCCGCGCGCGGTGGCAGCATCGACTGGGATGAAATCGAGACCAACGCCGTGACGGACCATGCCCTTCAGGCGCGGTGCGTGATCGACGATATCGTCAGGCAGCTTCGCGCGCACGATGATGCCGTCGGCGTCTTTCGCCCATGCGCGCAGTGTGTCCGGCCTGGTATCGGGAGCCGTGATCAGCCGCGCATGCGGCGACAGGATCGCTTCGCCATCGGCATGCATCGGATTGGTCAGCAGAACTGTGGGCATGTCAGGCATCGAAAGCCGGTCCTTCGGTAATCGGATTGGCGAGCTGGCCAAGTCGTTCGACGCTGGCGGTCACGGTCGACCCGGGTTTCAGCCAAGCCGGAGGCTTATGCATCGCTGCGACGCCGGCGGGCGTTCCTGTCGCGATGACGTCGCCGGGCTCAAGCGGACCGCGATGCGACAGCCAGGATACGAGATCGGCAACGCCGAAGATCATGTCTTTGGTGGATCCCTGTTGCAGCGTCTTGCCATCGACAGTGAGCGAGACCTTCAGCGCCTGCGGATCGGCGATCTCATCGGATGAGGCGAGGAACGGTCCGAACGGGCCAAAACTCGAAATGTTCTTGCCGCGATCGAAGTGGCCGTCGGCCTTGATCATTTCGCTGGCGCTGATGTCGTTGAAGCAGCCATAGGCGGCGACATATTCGAGCGCCTGTTCCTTCGAGACATTCACGGCGCGCTTGCCGATCACGGCGGCGAGCTCGGCTTCATAGGTGACGCCGCCGATCGAGGCGGGAAGGACGATCGACGGGCCTGCGGCGATGACCGTTCGCGGCGCTTTCATGAACAGCACGGGCTCGGTTGGCGCGACGATGCCACGCTCGGCAATCGCATCGTGATAGTTGTGCGCGATCCCGAAAATGCGGCGTGGTGCGGGGAGTGGCGCCAGCAGTGTCACGCGGTCTGCAGTCAGCCGCGCGGCATCGGAAAGCCCGTGCGCCGTGATGCAACTGACGATCTTGCCGAGGCCTGCGTCGAGAAAGGCCTGAATTTGCGGCGCGATTCCGTTCAGGCCCGCCCGCATCGCCGGGTGAGCCAGATCAACTACGACGTCGGTCGGACGTGTGGCGTCGCCGACCAGGACGCCGGCGCGCGTCAGGCCGGACTCGGCGAAAGTGACAAACTTCATGACTGCGGCCTCGCCATCACGCGACGCGATACTTGTCAATGACCGCGCGATCGACCTCGATGCCGAGGCCTGCACCGCTCGGCACCGCAATCACGCCATTGACCTGGTTGATAGGCTCTTTGGCGAGATGATCGCGAAACGGGTTTTCCTCCTGCTCGAATTCGAGCATCGGCGGCATCGGGAACAGGCTGGGCGGCTGGTTCGGGATCGAGGCGAGGAAGTGGATCGTTGCCGCGAGACCAACCGCCGAGCCCCAGGCATGGGGCACGCATTCCACACCGTGGGTGCTGGCGAGTGCGGCGATCTTCTTGCATTCGGTAATGCCGCCGGCGGCACAGACGTCCGGCTGCACGATATCCATCGCCTTGCGCACGATGGCATCGCGAAAACCCCAGCGGGTGAATTCGTTCTCGCCACCGGCAACCGCCATGTCGAGCGCGCGGGTGACTTCGACATAACCGTCGATATCCTCCGGCGAGATCGGCTCTTCGAACCATTCGATGTCGAGTTCTTCGAGCTTGCGGCCGAGCCTGATCGCTGCCGGCACCGTGAGGCAGTGATTGGCATCGACCATCAGCTTGATGTCGGAACCGATCGCCTGGCGCACGGCCTTGACGCGCTCATAGTCGCGTTTGATGGAGCCGAGGCCGATCTTCATTTTGATCGCCTTGAAGCCGGCCTTCTTGTAACCGACGGCTTCCTCCACAGCTTCATCGACAAGGCGTTCCATGTCGGTGAAGTAGAGACCCGTCGCGTAGCAATCGACTTCGGTGCGGAAGGCACCGCCGATCAGCTTGTGCACCGGCTTGTTGCAGGACTTGCCGATGATGTCCCACAGCGCGATGTCGATGCCGCTGATAGCGGCGATCGACATACCCTTCGGGCCGTAGTCCTTGATGCGGTTATAGAGGTCTTCCCAGATCACCTCGACGTCGAACGGGTCGCGGCCGATCACGCGTGGCGCAAGCTGGGTGTCGATGAAGGCCTTGGCGACGGCGGAAGGGCCGTAGCATTCACCCCAGCCGACGATGCCGTCACTCGTTTCGATCTCGACGAGGCAGGTGCCGCGCGTCTTGTAGAGCCAGCCGCGTGACGACGTGAACGGACGCTGCACGGGAGCGGCGACGACATGGCAGGTGATTTTCTTGATATTCAATGTGGTGTCCTCGTCGAGATCAATCAGGTAGGTACGGCCGGCGGACGCCGGTCGCGTTTATTCTTTCGGGAAAGTTTGCGCTGCGACCTTGCCGATTGCGGCAGCGACGCTGTCGACTTCCTTGGCGAGCGCGTCGCCGGTCACGTCGTCGACCAGGAAGACGTTCTTCTTGGCGAATTCCTTGAAGCGCGGGTCCTGGATGGCGGCGCGGAACGCAGTGGTCAGCTTGGTGCGAACATCGTCAGGCAGGTTCGCGGGGCCGACCACATAGGCCATCTGCACGACGGGGCCATAAGGGAAGACGTCGATGCCCTTTTCCTTGAAGGTCGGGACATCCGGAAACATCTCAAGCCGCTCGTTGGCGAAGATGCCGATGGGCTTGAGCAGGTTGTCCTGGATCTGGCCGAGCGTTTCCGACGGCTTGAGCACGCCGGAGTCGACATGTTGTCCGATCAGATCGGCAACGACTTTCGAGCCACCGGTATAGGGGACGTTGACATAATCGACGCCGGCCGCGCGCGCGGTCATGGAGGCGAAGATGTGGTTGAGATTGTAGTTGCCGGGCGTGCCGATGGTGACCTTGCCCGGCTTTGCTTTCATGTTGGCGATGTAGTCGGGGAGAGCCTTGATCGTGCCGGTTGAGGGGACAAGCAGCATCAGGGGATCGGTCGAGACGCGCGCGATGTGGGTGAAGTTGCCGTTGGTCAGTCCGTTCGCCTTGTTCTGGGCGATCAGCGCCAGCGTCGAACTGGTTCCCATGCCGATGGTGTAACCATCCGGCGCAGAGCTCGCGACGCGCTTCATGCCGATGACGCCTGTTGCGCCGACGACATTCTCGATCACGATCTTGATGCCGTGCTCGCGCAGGATGGGGTCCAGCGCACGGGCGGCGACGTCGTTGGAGCCGCCGGCATTCCAAGGCACGATGAACGTGATGTCTTTCTGCGGAAAGTTGGATTGCGCGTGAGCAGGCAGGGACCAGCATCCCAATACCAATCCGAGCGCGGCAAAGCTGACGCGTTGAACAAACATTGTTTTCCTCCCATTTTTGATGTTTGTTATAACAAACATCTTGATGGGTCAATGGAACAATTCATCGCGGTTGCGGCACACGAATTTGCGGGACTCAATGGGGTGGGGTAGCGAGCACAGAATGACCGCACTGAAACGGATCGAACGCGAACCGCTCTGGGACTTGGCGCATGCGCAGCTCCGGGACGCGCTACTGGCTGGCCGTTTCGCGCCGGGCACGGTGCTGACGCTCCGAGCCCTCGCGGAGAGCTTCGGCACGTCGATCACGCCCGTACGCGATGCAGTCACCCGACTGGTCGCACAGGGCGTGTTGCAGCAGGGGCCGCGCAATGCGGCGATCGTCCCGCATCTGACGGCGCGCGAGCTCGCGGATCTGACCGTTGTGCGCTGTGCGCTGGAGGGGCAGGCGGCGCGGGAAGCCGCGACCCGGCGCAACGCGGCGGGACTCGAACGTCTGAAGTCCCTGTTGGCGACGATGCAGTCGCTGATATCGGCCAAAAATCTCGAAAGCTATCTCGACTATCACCGCCAATTTCACTTCGAGATCTATGCGATGTCGGGCGTCCCGATCCTCGTGGAGACCATCGAGAATATGTGGCTGCGCTGCGGCCCGGTGTTGTCTTTCGTGATCCCCGAATATGTCGTGCTCTTGAAGGGCTGGGATCACCACACGGCGGCGCTCAAGGCCATCGTCGCAGGCGACGCCGATGCCGCCGAGCGCGAGATCGTCGCCGATATCACCGAAGCCGCCGACTATCTCGCAAGCCTTGCCGATGCCAACGGACAGTTGCGCCGGCCACTGCGTGAGGCGCTGGCGGCGTCTTAGTTGCCGCGCTCACAAATCCGTCCATGACGTGAACAGCGCTGCCTGACCGCGTCGCTCGCCGTTCTCGTCTCTCAGCTCCCAGACGATGCCGCCTTCGATCCAGAAGCGCCGGCCGGATTTTGCGATCCGCAACCCGCGATAATTGTCGATGAAGCCGTTGCGCGCGACGGCATCCAGCAGGCGCTGGCGCTCGTCGCGGTTCGGCGCTTCTGCCGACAGGCGCGAGGGGATGGTGACGAATTCGTCGAAGCTGTATTCGAAGCAAGATTGCGCGGTGCGATTGGCATAGACGAACATCGGATCGGCGTCGGTGTTATGTGCGAGCACTGCGAATGGTGCGTCGCTGTAGAGCCACGCTACATCTTGCCCAGGCGCCAACAGGGGCTTTCCGACAATGCGGAGATAACTCCCGGCGAGGAGCTTGAAGAAGGATGCATCGAGCGCGAAAGTAGGTGGCATCGGAGCGGTCACGAGACTCTCTTGGTGTTGGACTATCAGGAGATAGCGCGCAGCGTCCCGTTCGTCGACTGCACGTCCCGTGTAATCCGATAGCTGCCCGGCTTATTTAGTCGTCGCATCGGCTGGGCTCTTGTTTTAGCCTCTCCCGAAAATGCCGTTCCAGGCGAAAGCCCAATGGACCGGCGCAAAGGGAGAATACGTGAGCAACAACAAGAAGGGGCGATGGTTTGCCGTCGCCGCGGCCCTTGCCGGATCGCTGTTCGCTGCAGCACCAGGGCAGGCGCAGCAGTATCCCGATCGCAACATCACGATGGTCGTGCCATTTCCGCCCGGCGGAACGACCGACATCGTCGCGCGCATCCTCACCGAACAGCTCAGCACCGCACTCGGCAAACAGGTGGTGATCGAGAACCGCGGCGGCGCCAGCACGTCCATCGGTGCGCAAGTCGTGGCCGGTGCCGACAAGGATGGTTACACGCTGCTATTCGCCAGCGCGACGACCTTCACGACCAACCCGCATCTGCTGGCCTCCATCAAATACAAGCTGGAGGACTTCGCGCCGGTTGCGATGGTGGTGAAGGTGCCGTTCGCCTTCGTTGTGAAGAAGGACTTTCCGGCCGCCGACGTCGCGGCGTTTCGCGCCTATGCGCTGGCCCATCCTAGCAAGGTCAACAACGCCACCAACGGGCCGGGCAGCACCGTGCATCTGATGGGCGAGATCGTCGCCCGCGGGCTCGGCGTGAAGCTGCAGCATGTTCACTATCGCGGCGCAGCTCCGGCCATGAACGACATGCTGGCTGGCATTGTCGACAGCAATGTGGAGGCGCTGACCAATACGGTGCCGAACCACAAGGCCGGCATGTATCGCGCGCTGGCGGTCCTGTCCGAGGAGCGGCTGCCGCAATTGCCTGATGTGCCGACCTTCAAGGAGCTTGGCTTCCCCAGCATCGTCGGCGCGACGTGGTTCGCGGTCTTCGCGCCCGCGGGTACGCCGCAGCCCGTGCTGGACAGGCTCAGCGCTGCCATCACCCGCGTCGTCAGGACACCGGAATTTGCAAAAAAGATGGAGCCGATCGGCAATCAGCCATGGCCGATGACGCCGGCGGAGCTCGAAACCCATGTGAAGAGCGAGCGCGACCGTCTGGGCAAACTCATTCGCGAAGCCAACATCACGGTCGACTGACCGCGTGAACAAGATCAAGGGAGAATATCAATGAATGCAGCCGTCAGCTCACCCGCCGTGAAAGTCGTCCGTTCGGTGCAGGATCAGGTCAGCCCCGAGGAATGGCAGTCGCGCGTCAATCTCGCCGCCTGCTACCGCCTCACCGCGATGTATGGCATGACCGAGATGATCGCCAACCATATCTCCTGCCGCGTGCCGGGAACGGAAGACCAGTTCCTGATCAATCCCTATGGCATGCTCTATGAGGAGATCGATGCGTCGAGCCTCGTGAAAATCGATCTCGACGGCAACACGCTGTTCAACGCGTCCGACTACGCCGTGAATGCCGCGGGCTTTGTGATCCACAGCGCCATCCACATGGCGCGTCACGATGTCGATTGCGTCGCGCATACTCATACGGTGGCCGGCATGGCCGTGTCGGCGATGGAATGCGGGTTGCTGCCGGTGGCGCAGACCTGCATGCGCTTCCTTCATGTCGCCTATCATGACTTCGAGGGGATCGCCGACAACCCCGAGGAGCGCGACCGGCTGATTGCGCATCTCGGCCATCACGAGGCGATGGTGCTGCGTAACCACGGCCTGCTGGTGGTCGGCAAGACTATCGCTGCCGCTTTCAACGTGCTGTTCCGGATGGAGCGGGCCTGTCAGGTGCAGGTCGCGGCACTATCCTGCAACACCAAGCTGATCACGCCGCCGCAGAAGGTCCTGCAGGATACCTATGACCGCATGAAACCGCGCGACAATGTCCCGGGGCTCAGCGGCGAACTCGCCTGGCCGGCACTGCTGCGCAAGCTCGACCGGGTCGATCCGTCCTATCGCAACTGAGTTTGTGCTAGAGTCTGATCCATCTTCGATGGATCAGACTCTAGCTATTTTCTCTATGAGAGCATGATCTTGTCCGAAAACCGGTGTCCACTTTTCGGGATCATGCTCTAGCAGGCTCGGCGACTGCAGGTCCGCCTACGGCTTGAAGAACGATACCGGCGTCATCAACTGGTTTTCCTGGCTGATGAGATAGGCGGCCTCGGCGCTGATCTTCAGGTAGCCGGCCCAGGCCGGGTCCTTCTGCAGCGCCTGGCGCTTGGCTTCGCGATCGGCTGCGCTGTCATAGACCCAGATGTGCATGTAGCTGTTGACGTTGCCGGTCTCAATTTGCGCGTAGGCGAGCGGCTTGCCCAGATGGCGGCTCTGGATCTCGTAGCCGTGCTCGGCATACAGCGCCAGGTGTTTCTTGATCGTGCCGGGGCGGCAAGTGTAGGTGCGAACGTCAAGCAGCATGGGGTTTCCTCGAGCGGTGGCGGATCAATAGGGTCATTCGGCGGTAGCGCCCGACTGCTTAACAAGCACGGCCCAGCGCGCCACCTCGTCGTTCACGTATTTCTGGAATGTTGCCTGGTCGTCACCGACAGGGTCGGCGCCAAGCCCTTTGAGCCGCTCCTGGACGGCGGGGTCGGCCACGCTCTGAACGATGGTCTGCGAAAGCTTCTCGACGATAGCGGGGGGCGTGCCGGCCGGTACGAACAGGCCGAACCACGAGCGTAAGTTCATGCCGGGATACGGCGTTTCTGCGAAAGCGGGCACGTCCGGCAAGGCGGCGTGACGCGTGCTGCCCGTCACCGCGAGTGCCTTGAGCTTGCCGCTCTGCACCAGCGAGAGAACTTCGGGCAGGTTGGCGAACATGATCTGCACCTGGCCGCCGATCATATCGTTGAGCGCCTGCGCGCCGCCCTTGTAAGCGACGTGTGTGATCTTCGCACCAGCCAGTGTGCTGAACTGCTCACCGGACAGATGGGACGCGGTGCCCACGCCGCCCGATGCATAGTTGACGCTTGCGGCATTGGCCTTGGCGTAAGCGGCGAGTTCGCTCACTGAATTGATCGGCACCGACGGGTGCACCACCAGCAGCAGGGGCACCGACGCGAGGTTTGACAAGGCCGCGAAATCGCGCGTGAGGCTGTAGCTGAGCTTCTGGTAGAGCGACGCGTTGATCGCGTGGCTCGACGTGGCCATCAGCAGCGTATAGCCGTCGGACTCCGAGCGCGCCGCCGCGGCGCCGCCGATATTGCCGTTGGCGCCGGCCTTGTTTTCCACCACGATCGACTGACCGAGCCGGACCGACATGGCTTGCGCCACGGTGCGCGCGATGACGTCGGTGGCACCACCGGCGGCGAACGGCACGATCACGCGCAGGGGACGATCGGGGTAATCGGCCATCGCGCTGACCGACGTGAGAGCCAATGCTGCGGCCACGACGAGGCTCCGCAACGGCATGATTGCTTTGTACATTTGGTTTCTTCTGCCCCTGGTTCTTGTGTCCTGCCGACGGCGCGCTCCGCAGATGCCGGGCGGTCGTGGCGGTAGGCGTCATGCCATGCCGACACGCGCATACGAACGCGCAAGTGGTGACGGCAACGCCCGGTCAGACGTTCATGCGTAACACTCTATGCAGCCGCGCGACGGCGGCGCTAGGACGGATCAGACGTTGTATTGGACTTTTTCGCGTGTCAGTCCAGCGGATGGCAATGCTTCCGCCGGAAGTCGCCCGGCGTGAGGCCGGTCTGCTTCTTGAAGAAGCGCGCGAAGTAGGCCGGATCCTCGATATTGAGGCGGAACGCGATCTCGGCGATGCCCGTTTCGGTGTTGCTGAGCCAGCGCTTGGCTTCGAGCACCACGCGTTCCTGCACCACCTGGCTGGCTGTGCGCGCCACAGTTCGCTTGACCGCATCGTTGAGCTGACGTTCGCTCACGCAGAGCGCCTCGGCGTATTGGCCGATGGTTTCGAAGTGCAGATAGTGCGTTTCTACGAGCGTCGCGAAACGGCGCGCGAGCGTCTGGTGCGGACCAACGCCGCCGGCGGGCTCGTTGTCAGGACACAGGCGGCGCAGGCGCGTGAGCAGGATCAGCAGGCAGGCCCGCACCACGTCGGGGAAGCCCGGCCGGCGATCGCGTGTCTCGCGTTCCATCTCGCCAAGCAGCGGCAGCATGCCGTCATGCTGGGCCTGCGTGAGATAGAGCACGCTGTTGCCGCGGGCAGGGTGGAAGAATGGAAGTTTCGCGACATCGTCGGCGCGCGGAAACATCCGAGCGAAGAAGTCGGTGCTGAAGTTCAGCACGTAGCCGTGAGGCTTGATCGATGAGCTCCAGGCATGGACCTGGCCCGGCGAAAGAAAGAACACCGAGTGGTCGCGCACGTCGAAATGCGCGAAGTCGAGCGTGTGCGTGCCGCTCGCCCGGGTCATCCAGAGCAAATGGTAGTAGTTGTGCCGGTGCAGGAAGCCGCGCGGGATATCGTCGCGGTCCTGCAGCCGCACGAGATCGAAGTAGAACGAGCCTTCGCCCGCGAAATCCGAGGTTTCAAAGGTCGGAAACTCGCCGGAGCGGGCGGAGAGGAGAGCTTCGGGCAAGTGAAGGTGTCCTTGTGGTTTCGTGTCCCGGTCATCAGCGTCATCCTATCGCAAAAAGCCGGAGAGTACCGGGAGTTGGTGAGTGTGACGCTGGACGATCTCTGCGAGGAGTTCGGCAAGCTCTATAAGAATTTTGGGTGCCGCTCCATCGCACCCGAGAAATGGTTTCGGGGAATGCTCCTGCAGGCGTTTTATGGTGTCCGCTCGGAAGGGGATTCGACGGAACCGCCGCGGACGGCGGGGGTCGCAGTTGAGTTTGCGCTGGATCAATTCTGCAAGGAAAGGCGGTTGCCGCGGCAGCCGCCATCGCCTACATCAGGGCGCATGACGCAGACCTCCGAAATCGGCTTCACGAGCTTCCAGCCCTCCCTGAATGAGGAAAATATCTCGCTTCTGGTGCAGACCTTTTACGGCCGCGCCCGCGAGGATGATTTGCTCGGGCCGATCTTCAACGGCGCAGTGACCGACTGGGATCATCACATCGCACAGATCAGCGATTTCTGGTCGTCGATGATGCTGAAGACCGGCCGCTATAATGGCCGACCGATGCGTCCACATCTCGTGCTGCCGCTGAGAGGCGAACATTTCGATCGCTGGCTTTTGTTGTTCGAACAGACCGCGCGCGAGATATTTCCGGCTGAGGTCACCGAGGCCTTCATGATCCGCGCGCGTCGTATCGCTGACAGTTTCGAGATGGGCGTTGCCTCGGTGCGTGGCGAGATCGCTGCGCCGCGACATAGCGTTTAAAGCAGCAGGTCCGTGATGTGTGATGCATAGCGGGTCTTGCGAGAGCCGGTCGTTGCGCTAGGCTGCGACTCCAACAAACCGGAAGTCGGTCCATGAAACGCCTGTCTGTCCTTGTTCTCTTGAGCCTGTTCAGTGCTGCACCCGCAATGGCGCAATCCTGCAACGCCGTCAGCGGCGACGGCAAGCCGCTAGCGGGCGCTGCCAAGAAGAGCTTCATGAAGAAGTGCTGCGAGGACAACGCCAAGAGTGCCGAGGGCAAGCCACTGGCCGGCGCCGCCAAGACCTCATCGGTCAACAAGTGCATGAAGGGCTGAGCGCGCAGGCGCGTCACCCGTCACGCAACAGCAGAAAGCCCCGCTCGGGCGCTAGCACTTGGCCGAAAGGTGGAATCTCCAAAAATGGCGATTCCACCTTTCTTTTTTGAACAATCCGGTCGCGAATGACCCGAAGCCGGCATGGGGCACGATCCCGAAATGTGGATCCCGACTTTCGGACAGGATCATGCTTCCGACTAAGGACATCGCTGGAGTCAGGTCGTTGAATCCTTGCTATCCAGTCGCGCGGTTCGACGAACGCACTCGATGAAGAGCTTTGCGGCCGGGCTGAGAGCGCGGCTTTTGAGCGTCACGATTGCGACCGGCCGCGACTGCGCGGGAAGTCGAATTGGAAGTACCTTGAGAAACCGGTCGTGGTTGCCAAAGCGAAGAATCGATGTGGGAAGCATCGTTACGAATTGTGCGCTCGCTGCGAGTCGGCAGCACAGATGCATTGAGAGCGTCGTAATGGGCGCGTGTGGCAACTCTGCGCTACTTGCGCGGAACAACTCAGCGGTCAGTGAGCCGTGCATGGTACCCGCGGGAGGCAGGATCCAACGCTCGCCGGTGAGATCGGCAAGCTTGAGTTTGCGCACTCGCGCCCATTTGCTTTGACGGCCCGCCACCACGACCACCTGATCGTCATACACGACTTCCGCCTTTAGATCGGCCTCCTTGAATGGCGTCGGAATGCGGCCCAGCATGAGATCGATGCTGCGCTCACGTAGTTCACGATAATGCAGCTTGCTGATGACAGCTTGCGCGACGTCCAGATGAATTCGGGGCTGCTCGCGTGAGAAGCGCTCGATGACTGCCGGCAAGAGGCCGGCCGCAATACTCTCAGTACTGCCGATGTGCAACGCGCCCACAGACGGATCGGCGAGACATGCGATTTCATCGACCCCCTGTTTGAGCTCATCAAAGATCACTCGGCCTCGCGCGACCAGAGCGCGACCGTACACCGTCGGCTCGATCCCGCCTCGACTGCGGTCGAGCAAACGAAGACCGAAGGTGTGTTCCAGGTCGGTGATTGCCTTCGATACGGCAGGCTGCGAGATCGCCAGCTCTGCTGCGGCCTTTGCCATGCTGCCACGCTCTACGACCGTGAGCAGAATATGGAGATCGCGCAGCTTCAGGCGGCGTCCAATGCGATCGACCCACTGCATGATACGAACCTGCCAAATCGGTTATCGAATGATCAAATATCAGAATTGGACAGATATGTCCGCGTGATGCACGCTTCGGTTGATGCGTATCGGAAGTCGAATGTCTGGCCGTTGCGGCCGGAAGCACGTTGCGGAATGGCGGTGAACCACGGAGACGGCTATGAGGACGCGTCGTGACTTCCTGATCATGTCGGCGGCTGGTGTCGCGTTTTCCGCTACTGGCCCCATGCGGCAAGTCATTGCCGAACCGCGTATGAAAACGGCTCATGTCTTGACAGGCTTCACGGCCGGATTGCCAGACGCTGTCGTAAGGCTCCTTGCGGACCAGATGAAGACCTATGCAGCGTCGATTGTCGTCGAACCGCGACCAGGGGCGAGTGGTCGTGTCGCCGTGGAAGCCGTCAAGGCCGCTGCTTCGGATGGATCGGTCATTCTGTTTGCCCCGACCGGATTCCTCACCCTCTTTCCTCACACCTACAAGACGCTGAGATACGGGCCGCAGGATTTTGCCCCGGTATCGACTGTTGCGTCGTTGGCTGGCGTTTTGACGATAGGGCCGCGAGTGCCGGGAGAGGTAAGGACGCTCGCCGATTTCGTCTCATGGTGCGGTGCCAACGCAAAGGATGCGTCCTATGGCACGCCAGGAGTCGGAACCAGTATGCACCTGATCGGTGCTGCGTTGGGGCGCGCGGCCGGCTTCGAGTTTCTTCACGTCCCATATCAAGGCCGAGCGGCAATCCAGGACGTCCTCAAGGGCGAGATCGCATCGGCCATCATGCCGATCGACAGTTCCTTGGGTCTCATCCAATCTGGCGGACTGCGCGCACTGGCGACCACCGGTCCAGCCCGCAGCCCGTTTCTTCCCGATGTGCCGACGATGGTGGAAGCCGGCTATCCCTTGCTCAAGGACGTCACATGGTTTGGTTTCTTCGTTCCGGCGAAGACACCCCGCGATATCGTTGAAAGCCTGAATGGAGCTATTCAGGGTGCCCTGCTAACAGGCGGGATTGCGTCGGGGCTCGCAAAATTGTCAGTCGAGATTGACTCGATCTCGATGGACAACTTTGCGCAGCTACTCGCATCGGAATCGACACGATGGAAAGGGATCGTCCAAGCAACAGGGTTCAGCCCAAACGATTGAACCTTCGACTCAGTTCTTCGCTTCGAGCTTGTCCTGAGTCTTCGTGTCGAAGTCGCTGGCGTCATGGCGCTCGCGCAACTGGCTGGCCGGGTCGCCCGAGGTGCGATTGACCATGCGACCGCGCTTCACGGCAGGTCGTGCCGCGATGGTCCTGGTCCAGCGCTGCAGGTTCGTGTAGCTCTGCACATCGAGGAAAGTGCCGGCATCGCCATAGATCGCACTCTCTGCGAGGCCGCCATACCAGGGGAACACCGCCATATCGGCAATCGTATAATCCTTGCCGGCGAGATAATCGTTATCGGCGAGGCGACGGTCCAGCACGTCGAGCTGACGTTTCGTCTCCATGGCGTAACGATCGATGGCGTATTCGATCTTGGTCGGTGCATAGGCATAGAAATGGCCGAAGCCGCCGCCGAGGAAGGGGGCGCTGCCCATCTGCCAGAACAGCCAGGACAGGCACTCGGCGCGGCCGGCCTTGTCCTTGGGGATGAAGGCGCCGAATTTCTCGGCGAGATGCAGCAGGATCGCGCCGGATTCGAACACGCGGAACGGCTTGTCGCCGCTGCGGTCGATCAGTGCCGGAATCTTGGAATTAGGATTCACATCGACGAAACCCGAACTGAACTGGTTGCCGTCGATCCGGATCAGCCAGGCGTCGTATTCCGCGCCTGTATGGCCCGCTGCCAGCAGTTCCTCGAACATGATCGTGACCTTCTGGCCGTTCGGCGTGGCCAGCGAATAGAGCTGGAACGGATGCTTGCCGACCGGCAGCTCCTTCTCATGGGTGGGGCCGGCGATGGGCCGATTGGTCGAGGCAAATTTGCCACCATTTTCCTTGTCCCAGGTCCAGACTTTGGGGGGCTCGTAGGGGGCGTCGGTCATGTGGGGCTGGCTCCGGAAAAGGGGCAGGGTTGGTTGTCGGGGACAGGTAGGGTTGAATGCATCTGCATGCAAGGCAGCGATGCATGCTGGGATGGAGGCCTGCCTTGCACCCGGCGGAGACATGGGATGTAACGAGTCCGCACCGCCGTCGCTGCCGATGGCGGGATTCTCCGGCTTGCGAAGATTCCCCTCCCGATGAGCGACACTCCAGCGCAGACCATCGGTGTCCCGCCGACCAAACGATCCTTCGCGGCGCTCCATCACCCGGGCTTTCGCGCCCAGTTCATCACCTATGTGCTGGCCATGATGGCCGACAATATCGAGCATGTGATCAGCTACTGGGTGGTGTTTCAGAAATTCCAGTCGCCCGCGCTCGGTGGTTTCGCCATCGTCTCGCACTGGCTGCCGTTCCTGCTGTTCTCGGTCACGTCCGGCGCGCTGGCGGAGCGTTTCGACCCGCGGCGCGTGATCCAGTGCGGCATGGCGCTGTTCATTCTCGCATCACTGGGCTGGGGCTATTTCTTCGTCACCGACACGCTGCAGATGTGGCAGGCGATGGTGCTGCTGGTGATCCATGGCTGTGCCGGCGTGCTCTGGCAGACGCCGAACCAGATGCTGCTCTACGATGTGGTCGGCCCGGCGGACCTGCCGAGCGCGGTGCGTCTGAACGCCATGGCGCGCTATCTCGGCGTGATGGTCGGGCCCGCGGTCGGCGGCGTGATCCTGCTCGCGCTGGGCCCGGCCTATGGCATCATGCTCAACACCATTTTCTATCTGCCGCTGGTGCTGTGGCTGATCAACGCGCCCTATGGTCCGCGCTTTCGCATCGGCACGCCCGTGCCTCAGCGCGCCGTGCGCGGCTTCGCGGACATCGTCCAGACCATGCGCGACGTTCGCCACAGGCCGGTGATCGTCTCCATGATTGCACTGGCCGGCGCAGCCTCGTTTTTTGTCGGCAATGCCTATAGTTCGCAGATGCCGGGCTTCGCCCATGATCTGGGCCACGGCGATCCCGGCATGTCCTACAGCATGCTGCTGGCGGCCGACGCAGCCGGTGGCTTGCTTGCCGGCCTGGCGCTGGAGGGCAGGCAGTTGCTGGCGCCAAAGCCGCGCACGGCGATCTTGCTGGCGCTGCTCTGGTGCGGCGCGCTTGCGATCTTCGCGCTGACCGGTCATTACGCCCTCGCGCTGGTGTTCCTGTTTGCGGCAGGTTTCCTCGAACTGTCGTTCAACGCGATGGCGCAGAGCCTCGTGCAACTCGACGCGCCTCTGGACAAGCGCGGCCGCGTCATCGGCCTGTTCAACATGGCGAGCCTCGGGCTGCGCGCCTTCAGCGGGATCTCGGTCGGCGTCATCGGCAGCATGATCGGCATCCACTGGTCACTGGCGCTGTCGGCGCTGGCGACCATGGTTGTCGCTGCGGGTTTGCTGGCGCTGCCCTAGCGAGGAAAAACCTCGGCGCTATTTGCCGCTCTGCAGCGCCGCGGTCTGCTTGGCGAGTTGCCTGTCGAAATCCTGTTCGAGTGTCGCGGCGTAAGCGGCGAGCTCGCCGGGTTTGACGAACGGGTTCGGCGCGCCGTTCTTCATCGCTGCACGCTTGGCCTGCATGCCATAGACTTCCGGATGTGGCCCAAGCAGCACGTCGATCTTCATCGCCTTGGCCTTCGCGTAGGTTGACCGGTAATCGTCGACGATGCCGGCATGGGTTGGATTGCCGACCAGCCGGTTCAGCGCCACGGTGCCGCTACAGAAGAACAGGACCTCACGGTTCTCGCTGCCGTCCTTCACGGTCATCTCCCAGCTCGTGCAGCCCGGCGAGTGGCCGGGCGTTGCATGCGCCGTCAGCGTGGTGCCGCCGAGCGTGACCTTGTCGCCTTCGGTGACGGTGCGATCCACCTTGACCGGCGGGAAACCGATATCGGTGTTCTTTTCATCGCCTGGATAGGTGCCGCTTTCGAGCAATGGCTTGTCCCGTAGGCCTGCGATCAGCTGCGCGCCGGTGTCCTTCTTGATCTCCGCAAAGCCACCGGTGTGATCGAAATGGGCATGGCTGTTGAGGATGATCTTGATATCGGCTTCCTTGAAACCGAGCTTTGCGATGTGCTCCTTGATCATCCCGGTCGATTGCGAAACGCCCGTATCCATCAGGATCAGGCCGTCGGATGTCTTGATGAGATAAACCGCGATGCCGTCGGTGCCGACGTAATAGATGTTGTCGATCAATTGAAACGGCTCGAAGGGGGCGGTCCACTTGACCATGACCTGCGCGAGGAAATCCTTGACGGTCTGCGCTTGCGCGCTACCTGCAAATAGCGCCAGAGCGCAGATGGCACCTGCGAGCGTCTTCATGATGGCCTCCCGGTCTGATTTTTATTGGTTGTTTTGAACGCCGGGATTGAAGCGCGATTTGGGCAGGTCTCTCAAGCGCCATTCCTGCATGCCGGCATCGCGCATAACAGGCACGGCCGGGCGGCGAATGTTGCGAGCGCGTTGAACCATCCCGGTCATTTCGGGTTAGACTTCATCCATGAAACAATTGATCTGCCCCAATTGCCAGACGCGCGTCTTCTTCGAGCAGAGCGATTGCGCGCAATGCGGCGAGGCGCTGATCTTCGACACCGCGCGGTCCAATGTCGTCAGCGCCGCGCCGGCCATGTCCTGTGCCAATAGCGATCTGATCGCGTGCAACTGGGCCACGGATGAGAGCGATCCGTTCTGTCCGTCCTGCCGTCTGACGCGGACGATCCCCAATCTGGCATCCGATCGCAATGTCGCGCTCTGGAAGCGGGTCGAGCAGGCCAAGCGGCGCCTGACCTACGACCTGATGCGGCTCAGGCTGCCCCTTGCCGTTTCGAGCGGTGCGCATATCGCGTTCGACATTCTCTCGGACGAGACAGCCGGACATCCGATCATGACCGGGCATTTGTCGGGGCTGATCACGATGAATCTCTCGGAAGCGGACGATGCCGAGCGCGAGGCGCGCCGCGCGGCGTTTCGCGAGCCGTATCGCACATTGCTCGGCCATTTCCGCCACGAGGTCGGGCATTTCTACTGGGAAGCGCTGGTCGACCAGTCGCAGCTCATCGGTCCGTTCCGGATGATCTTCGGCGATGAAACGCGCGACTATGGCGAGGCACTTGCGGCCTATCACAATCGCGCCGATCGCTTGTGGAATAGCGACGCCTTCATCAGCGAATATGCGACGTCGCATCCGTGGGAAGACTGGGCCGAGACCTTCGCGCATTTCCTGCACATCGTCTCGACGCTGGATACGGCATCGTCGCTGCCGCTGTCACTGGACGAGCGCTCGCGTCACACGCTGGACGATCCCTATCTGGAGCGCGATTTCGAGGCCTTGCTCTCGTTGTGGGACGCTGTGTCCTACAGCATGAACGAACTCAATCGTTCGATGGGCATGAGCGACGCCTATCCGTTTCATCTCACACAGGCGGTGAGGGGAAAGCTGCATTTCGTGCATCTGGCGATTTTGAAAACGCGCAGCGAAGGGTGACGCAGCTCTGTCATTCCGGGTTCGCGCCGGTCTGCTTCGCAGATCAGCGCGCTCCGGAATGACGCGTGCATGCAGGACTCTTACTGCTCCATCTTGATCCCGGCGTCCGTGATCACCTTCTTCCAGCGCGCGATTTCGTCGGTGACGAAGGCGCGGAATTCATCCGGGGTGGTGCCCATGGGGACGATGCCCTGATCGTCGAGCTTCTTCTTCAGGTCGGGATCGGTGAGCGCCTTTTTCGCTTCGAGCGCAACGCGGTCGACGATGTCCTTCGGGGTGCCCGCGGGTGCGATGATGCCGGACCATGTGCCGGAGACGAAATCCGGCACACCGGCCTCCGCCATGGTCGGCACGTCGCCGGCCGCCGGTACGCGCTCCTTGGCGGCCACGGCGAGCGCCTTGGCATTGCCGGACTTCACCTGCGACATCAGCGGGCCGATGACGTCGAACATCACATTGATCTGGCCGCCGACCGTATCCTGCAGCGCGCCGGACGTGCCCTTGTAGGGAATGTGCTGCAGATTGATGCCTTCGCGGCTCTTCAGCATTTCCATGGTCAGATGTGCCGCCGAGCCGATGCCTGACGAGGCGAAATTCAGCGAGCCGGGCTTCGCCTTGGCCAGCGCGATGAATTCCTTCATGTCCTTGGCCGGCAATGACGGCGTCGCGATCAGGATCAGCGGCGCGACCGATGTCAGCGAGACATAGGTGAAGTCCTTCATCGCGTCATAGGGCAGCTTCCGATTGAGCGTCGGGTTCACCGAATGGGCCGCGATCACGGTGCCGAAGGTGTAGCCGTCGGGCGCCGCCTTGGCGACGGCGTCGGTGCCGATCGCTGCATTGGCGCCGGGCTTGTTCTCGATGACGATCGGCTGGCCCAGCGCGATCGCCATCTTCTCCGAGACGAGGCGGGCCATCAGGTCAGTGTAGCCGCCCGGCGTATAGGGCACGACCATGCGGATCGGTCGGTTCGGCCAGCTCTGCGCCTGTGCGCTGCCGGCGCAGGCAGCGACGATGGCGAATGCGCTCACGGCGCGGACGAAGCTCTTGATCATTTCAATTCCTCAACTGCCGGTGCGATCCGATGCAGCGGGAACGCCGTAGCGCTTGCCTCGGATTGCAGACCGTTCTTCTTGTTGTCTGCCCATTCTGCGCCGCGACGGATGTCGTGTGTGCAGAGTCCCGCATGCAGGTTACCGCATCGCGCGGTAACCGGGGAAGTAGACGAAAGGCCGCTAAAGTCTGCTGCCGTACGGTGGAATTTGCCGACGCGAACCGCGGATGCGTGCGACTGAGGTGCATGTGATCTCCCGTGACGATGGTGATGAAGACCGTGTGCCGGTGAGGCGAGGCGGCCACGCGCCGTCCTTGCCCGCGCCTCAAGCGCGTGCGTGGCGGTCCCGGAGTTCTCCCTCGCAATGAGGGAGATGAAGCGCCGAAAGGCGCGACTTGGGTACAGTGCCGCAGCGTGCTGTCCGGATCGCCGGACATCAGAGGCCGCGGAAACGCCTTTCGACGCTCCATCGTGGCGATTTCTGTCCCCGGGACCGTTCTTCCGGGCAAAGGGCAGAGCTCCGCACTCCGCTGATCCCGACGGTTTTCCCGCCGTTCACCAATGCCACGTCCAGCCAGCTTGAGTGGCAGACCCCCGTAGTGGGGCCGGACGGTGACCCAGGGCCTCCCGAGTGCGTGAGGGAACGTCTCCCTCCCGCCCGCAGGCGCCACATCCCGCCCCGCGCCAGTCGGCGTCCCGGTAACGCTCCCTCAAGTGGAGCGGGATGTCTGGGAATATATACTGGACTGAAATAGCGTCAAGGATTATTTTCAAAAGCGTCGCCGAAGCGCGCGCGGGCGCGAAATCCATCCGGGCCATTCATCATTCGATGATGACCGTGGGCTCGGTCTTGACGCGGTCGAGCGCGACCAGCGTTCGGAAGCTCTTGACGAAGTCATTCTCCGAAAACAGACGACGGGTCACGGCCTCGTAGGTCCGCATATCCCTGGTGACGATGATCAGGACGAAACTCGTTCCGCCCGTGACGTAGTAACACTGCTGAACTTCGGGGGCGTTCCGGAACAGAGCCTTTGTGGCATCGACCGTCGCGGATCGCTCGTCGCGCAGAAACACCTCCACAATGGACGTGATCGTCAGTGACACCGAGGCAGGGTCGACGATGGCGACGTTGGAAGCGATGACGCCGGCCAACTCCATCGCGGCGATCCGCCGCTGCACCGCCGCGGCCGACAAATTAACGGCCTCGGCGATGGCGCGCTGGGGCGTCTTGTTGTCACGCTGAATGATGCGAAGGATTGCCCGATCGAACGGATCGAGTGCGCGGGGTGCATGCGATTTGGTGTCCATGCGCGAGTATTTGTTGCATTTTGGGCCGCAATCAAGGGCGCCTTAATCGCTGCGGCGATGATATTCCCCGGCTGAAGCAATTTTCAGTCGGCATCGTCACATGAGCAGCTCTCCGGCCAATTCGACATCGATCGGTATTCTGTTTGGCGCCTGCGCCGGCGCCTTGTGGGGGCTGGTGTTTCTGGCGCCCGAACTGGCCCACGCATTCAGCCCGCTCCAATTGGCAGCGGCGCGCTACTTCGTTTACGGGGTGATTTCCGCGGCCTTGATTGCCTCGCGCTGGCGGTCACTGCTCGTGAGGCTCGGACGACGCGAGTGGCTTGCTCTGACCGGGCTCTCGCTTGCGGGGAACACGCTTTACTACGTTCTTTTGACGAGCGCCGTGCAGATAGGCGGCATTGCGATGACGTCGCTCGTCATCGGCTTTCTTCCCGTTGCGGTGACGATTGTCGGGAGCAGGGACAGCGGCGCCGTTCCGCTGAGCCGGCTGATGCCATCGCTGATGTTGTGCTCCGCCGGCGCGATCTGCATTGGATGGCAGGCGCTGGCGATGCCATCGTCAGGGTCTCTCCGCGAGCAGGTCATCGGCCTTCTTTGCGCAATCGGTGCGCTGATTTCCTGGACGGTTTTCGCGATCGGCAACAGCCGCGCGCTGGCTCGGCTCGACAATATCTCCGCTCATGAATGGAAGCTTCTGACAGGGGTGGTGACGGGGGCGCAGAGCCTGATCCTCATTCCGGCGGCGCTCGCCATGGACACGGCGACGCATAGCGGGCTGGCCTGGGCGCAGTTTGCGGCGGTGTCGATCGGTGTTGCCGTGTTCGCATCCATCCTCGGCAACGCGCTGTGGAATCGCATGAGCCGGTTGCTGCCGCTGACGCTGGTCGGGCAGATGATCCTGTTCGAAACCCTGTTTGCGCTGATCTACGGCTTTGTGTGGGAACAGCGCATGCCGGCGCCGCTCGAAATCGCAGCCTTCGCGCTGGTGGTGCTCAGCGTCTTGTCCTGCATCGCTGCACACCGTGGTCCAAGGCGGGCAATGGCCGCGGTGTAGCTCTCGGGGCGCTAGCTCCTCGTGAGAATGTGATGAGAATTGTCGCACCGCTCGTCGTGACGTGATCGGTTGCGAACTTTGTTGTTCGCGGTGGCCGGCCGGTTAGTCACAGTCGAGCTGTAGAATTGCGCCCGACATAGACCCCGTCGGCGCGCTCCTGCTCCGGTGCGTGCGCATCCTCAAGCCCATGAGCCCGCGATGCCGAGCCAATTCCGCAAGACGTCGATCAGATCTCGCAAGCGAACACTTGGATTGGCCGCATTGGGCCTGATCGTGGATGCGATCGTCAGCCACCCCCGCGTCGACGTGCCGGCAATGGTGAATGTCGCGATGATGTCGCGTTTCGCCGTAGCGCCTGTCATGGCGTCGTTCGGCGGTCTCTCATGGACGACCAGCACAGGTTCGAGCGACACCGCTGCGCCGACACCGGCGATGAGCCCGGATCGTGTGACACGGATGTGCGCGCGGGCGCATGGCAGCGCGAGCTGATTGACAACGAATCTCTCAAACAACAACGGCCCGGACGAAGCAGGCGCTTCCTCCGGGCCGTGTGGGATCAGACCGTGCGTCGGCTCAGGCGACGCGCTTGATGGCGTCGGAGAGGATCGACACGATCTCGTCGATCTGGTTCTTCTCGACGATCAAGGGCGGCGACATGGCGAAGGCATCGCCGCTCTGGCGCAGATAGAGGCCGCGGTTGAAGCAGTCGACCATGACTTCATAGCCGCGCGCGGCCGGCGCATCCTTGCGGGGCGCGAGTTCGACGGCGCCCATCAGGCCGCAATTGCGGATGTCGATCACATTGGGCAGGTCCTTGAGCGCGTGCAGGGCATCGCGCCAGTAATCGGACAGCGAAGCGCCGCGTGTGAGCAGGCCTTCGTTCTTGTAGATGTCCAGCGTGGCGATGCCCGCGGCGCAGGCGACCGGATGCGCCGAATAGGTGTAGCCGTGGAACAGCTCGATCTGGCTTTCCGGTCCGGTCATCAGCCCGTCATAGATCTTGCGGCTGGCGAACACGGCGCCGCAGGGCACGGTGCCGTTGGTGATGCCCTTCGCGGTGGTCATCAGGTCCGGGGTCACGCCGAAATAATTGGCGGCGAACGGCGTGCCGAGGCGGCCGAAGCCGGTGATGACTTCGTCGAAGATCAGCAGGATGCCGTGCTTGGTGCAGAGTTCGCGCAGGCGCTGCAGGTAACCCTTCGGCGGCGGCAGCACGCCGGTCGAGCCGGGCACCGGTTCGACCATGACGGCGGCAATGGTGTCGGCGCCATGCAGGGCCACCAGCCGCTCGACGTCATCGGCCAGTTCGACGCCGTGCTCCGGCAGGTCCTTCGAGAATGCGTTGCGCGCCAGATCGTGGGTGTGGCGGATGTGATCGGTGCCCGGAAGTTGGGCTGAAGAGAAGGCGCGTCGGTTGTTGACCATGCCGCCGACCGAGGTGCCGCCGAAGCCGACGCCGTGATAGCCGCGCTCCCTGCCGATCAGGCGCGTGCGCGAGGCCTGGCCGTTGGCGCGGTGATAGGCCAGCGCGATCTTCAGCGCGGTGTCGCCCGACTCCGAGCCGGAATTGGTGAAGAAGATGCGATCGAGGCCGGCGGGCGCGATCTCGGCCAGGCGATTGGCGAATTCGAAGGCCAGCGGATGGCCCATCTGGAATGCGGGGGCGAAGTCGAGCGTCGTCAACTGCTTCTCGACGGCACTGGCGATCTCGCGGCGGCCGTGGCCAGCATTGGTGCACCACAGGCCGGCCGAGCCGTCGATCACCTTGCGGCCGTCTTCGGTGGTGTAATACATGCCCTGCGCAGAGGCGAACATGCGCGGCGCCGCCTTGAACTGCCGGTTGGCCGTGAACGGCATCCAGAACGATTCGAGTTGTAGCGTGTTCGGAATCTGATGAACGGTCACGGCGCGGCTCCCTTGGCTGATTCTGCATCTGGATCATGTTCGCCACATGGCAACAAGTCCTTTTCTTGATTTGATTAACCCATTGATTTTATTGAATGGGCCGGGCCATATTTGCCCGATCCGAAACAGTCGCAACAGGAATTTGGCGTGAGTATCGATCTGGGTGAACGGCTGCGCTTCGTTCGCGGGCGTCACAAGCTGTCGCAGCGCGAACTGGCCAAGCGCGCGGGCGTGACCAATTCGACGATTTCGCTGATCGAGTCCAACCAGATGAACCCGTCGGTCGGCGCGCTCAAGCGCATCCTCGATGGCATTCCGATGGGGCTCGCCGAATTCTTCGCCATCGAACCGGACCGGCCCCGCAAGGCGTTCTACCGGTCCGATGAGCTGACAGAGATCGGCAAGAAGCCGATTTCCTATCGTCAGGTCGGCGACAATCTGTTCGGCCGCAGTCTGCAGATCCTGAAGGAGCGCTACGAGCCGGGCAGCGACACCGGCCGGGTGCCGCTGGTGCATGACGGCGAGGAGGGCGGCATCGTGGTCTCGGGCCGGCTGGAAGTGATCGTCGACGACGAGCGCCGCATCCTCGATCCCGGCGATGCCTATTATTTCGAAAGCCGGCGCCCGCATCGCTTCCGCTGCGTCGGCGCTAAACCCTGCGAAGTGATCAGCGCCTGCACGCCGCCGACGTTTTGATTGAGCTAGTCCGCTTTGGGGCGGCACGGCACGAAGCCGATCGGCGTGAACGTATAGACCGCTTCGCCGTTCTGATTGTAGGCAGTCCATTTGACCAGAACGGTGCCTTGGGGCTTGCTCCTGGACGGCGTCAGGCCGACGACCTCGCCCTCGAGGAACAGGACGTCGCCCGGGCGTACGGGCAGCAGCCAGCGCAGATCCTCGACACCCAATCCGATGAGCGGATGCGGTCCGAACGGACGTGTCTGGACGGCCAAGCTCATTGCGATCGCGGCCGTGTGCCATCCCGATGCCGCCAGTCCCTTAAATATGGTCTGTTTCGCCGCGGCGTCGTCCAGATGAAATGGCTGCGGATCGTAACGGGCCGCGAATTCCTTGATGTCGTCTTCGGAAATCGTCGCAGTGCCGCTCTTGAAGCGCATCCCCAGCGACAAATCTTCAAACCATTCGATCATCGCGAAATCCCCGTTTCGCAACACTCTAAAGCCGCCACCGACCGTCATGCAATCGGCTCGGGGGGCGGCAATCCGGTTCCGCAGCGGGCCCTGCACCTGAATTTGAATGGTCGCCCGCGTGTCAAATCTCTATGCTGTCCGCATGTCGCGATTCATGTGTCTATCGATTGCTCTCGTCCTGTCGCTCACCTCCGCCGTCGCGCTGGCGGCGCCAGTGAAGAAGAAGCCGCAGCAATGGAAGGGCTATGGCTTCCTGCCGGGCTATCATCAGCCGCTGAACAACAGCGTTCCGCTGTTCATGCAGAAGCGCGCGGACCTGCGCATGGCCAAGCGCGATCGGCGCCATTGGTATATCGATCGCACGCCGGTCTATTACCGGTGGTCTGACGGCGAGAAGTATTATTTCGGCCGACCCGGCTTCTATCGCGGCCAGTACAATGGCGGCAGCTTCGGCCCGTGCTGGACGCGCACGCCGATCGGTCCGGTCTGGAATTGCGGGTGACGTTGGCCCGTCTGCGACGGTTCGGCTCATCTGCCCGCCCAGTGGTTTATGTCGGTTCGGCCGTTGCCGGCAAATAATGTTCGGTTGCGGGTTGAAGGATCTGCTGCCGGCGCCGGTGAGACCATATCTTCCTCGGGATAAGGAGATGTGATGGAGGTGCGCGATGAAACCGCACAAGCTTCCCTTCGAGAACCGGTGGACCAACGGCGAGCACGGATGGCAATGGCATTGCGAGCTTGAGCGATTGGGCCTGATGAATGTGCGGACGATGTTTGCCGACCATGAGACCCGTCATCCCGGCAAGCGGGCGGTCATATTTGATATTCCGGGTGGTTTCGTTCGCGACTGGCTGGCGTTCCACGATCGGCGCACCGCGCGTCAGCAGTTTCTTTGGCGCGCGACCGTTATTGGGCTGACGCTTGTTACTGCCGTCGGCACCGTGCTGAACCTGTTGCGCATGTGACGCCAAAGCATGTCGCGGGATGGGTGGAGCGAAGCGCCACTCGGGCGTCGGCGGCCCGGCTATGGTACCGCTCGGCGACGTCCTGTCAGGATTTCCCGCCGCCGGTGGCGGGTGGCGGCGATCGCCATTCGGCACGCTGGTCTGCCCTGCGTCAGCGGCGCGCTCAGGGCACCTGCCACGGCTTCCGAAAAAACCACCATCCGGTCTAGGCTCGCACCAACCGAATCTCGAATTGGACGTGCGACATGACATTGGCGATGAGCTGGGACGAATGGGCCAAACACGACGCGGTGGCGCTGGCCGCCCGCGTGCGCAAGGGCGACCTGACGCCGGCCGATCTGGCGGCGCAGGCTGCCGCCGGTATCGCTAGCACCAATCCCGTGCTCGATGCCGTCGTCGAAGTGTTCGACGACGTCGTCGCCGATCCGTTGAAGGACGGAATGAATCCCGACGGCATTTTTGCCGGCGTGCCCTATCTGATGAAGGATCTCGGGCCGACCCTGAAGGGACGGCTGCAGGAATTCGGCTCCATGATCATGCAGGGGCATCGCCCCGTGCAGGACAGCTTCCTGACCGGCAAGATCCGGGGCGCCGGGCTCAACATCATCGGCCGCAGCACCACGCCGGAATTCGGCGTCTGCAGTTCTGCCGAGAACAAGCTCTATGTCACCCGCAATCCCTGGGATACCGACTACACGACCTGCGGCTCCTCCGCCGGCTCGGCGGCGATGGTCGCGGCCGGTGTGCTGCCGATCTCCCATGCCACCGATGGCGGTGGTTCGATCCGCATTCCCGCAGGTGTGAACGGCCTGATCGGCCTTAAGGTCTCGCGCGGCGTCTATTCGCTGGCGCCCGCGCTGTCGGATCTCTCCGGTCTGGTCTCGATCCAGGGCTGCGTCAGCCGCAGCGTGCGCGACACCGCAGCCTTCGTCGACAATTGCCGCGGCGGCGCACCCGGCGAATTCATGCCGTTCTGGTCGTCCGCAGAACCCACTAGCGATCTGATCAAGCGCGATCCCGGCCCTCTGCGCATCGCGCTGTCGCACGAATGGGGCGACTACCGCGCACCGCCGCATTTCGTCACCGAACTGGAGCGTGTCGGCCGGCTGCTCGAAGGGCTCGGACATCACGTCGAATGGGCATTGCCGGAGGTCGATTTCCAGGCTGCGTTTGCCGCGCAGAGCACCTGCTACATCAGCAATTTCGCGCAGGTCATCGCAGGCCATCTGGCGCGGCTCGGGTTGGACAAGCCGACGCTCGAACTCCTGGAGCCCATCAACATCAAGATCTGGGAAACCGGGCTGCAGACCTCCTACACCGAACGAGCCGCGATGCAGGCGGTATTCAACACCACGTCGCGCGCCTTCGGCGCCTTCTTCGAGCGCTTCGACATCATCCTGACGCCGATTACGGCAAAGCCGACGCCGAAGGTGGGCACATCGGAATATCTCACCACCAGCACCAATCCTTCGGTGCACGACTGGTTCGCCAATCTGTGGCAGAATTTCGCCTATACGCCGCTTGCCAATCTGTGCGGCACCCCCGGCATCTCGTTGCCGCTGGCGGCCCAGGCAAACGGCTTGCCGCTCGGCATCCAGGCGCAGGCGCGTCAGGCCAATGACGGCCTGCTGCTGCAACTGGCCGCGCAGATCGAGCGCGCAATCGACGGCCAATGGAATGCGGGCAGGGTGCCGGCAAAGCATGTAAGCCGGCAATAGGCGCGCCAGCAGATACTGTCCCACAGCGACGTTCCTGGACGATGTCGATCCCGAGGCGTAACCGGTCTCCGCTTATCTGCCCACTGCTTGCTGAAACAGGAGTCGTGCATGGCTGTCGATCTCTTGAATATCGAGGGACTGAAGGAGCTGGAACATCAGGGGCCGGTCGTCATGGTCAATCTGATGCGATTTCGCGAGCGCTCGCTGGACGGCGACGGATCGGGCTGGGACGCCTATCTGCGCTACAGCGCGCTGACCGTGCCGATGATCAAGGCACGCGGCGGCACCTTGCTGTGGACCGGCGACGCGAAGGCCGTTGCGCTCGGTGAGCCCGATCACCAGCAATGGGACTATCTGGCACTGGTGTATTATCCCTCCGTTGCGGCCTTCGTGGAGATGATGACGTCGCCGGATTATGAAAATCGCTGCGATCCGCACCGGACCAACGGCTGCGCCGAGCATGTGATCATCTGCACCAGCGAGGCCTACAGCAAGTTCAAGGTGGGATCGATCCCGAACGTCAAATGAGCCTTGTGGCGATCAGAACGGAGATCGCGAGCAGCACCGCGACGATGACCACCACGAAGGGCAGCATGGCGCGATAGGCGTCGCGTTCATGGCCGGGCGTGCCGGCGAGATTGCAGACGATCGACATCCGCACCGGCGAGACCATGTTGAGCGACAGTGCTGCGGCATGCTGGAGCGCGACGACGGCGGCGACGTCGAGGCCGGCTTCGGTCGCGAGGCTGAGTTGCGACGGCATGAACAGGCCGTTGGCGGCATTGCCGCTATTGGCCAGCGCGCCGAACACCGCCGAGATCATCGGCGTCACGGTCACCGACCAGACCCCGAACGTATCATACATGCCGCGGGCGAGGCCGCCGGCGATCCCCGAGCGCGACAGCAGTTCGGCCATCATCGAGAACACGATCACGGTGAGCACCGCGAGCCGGCCGGTCTTCCAAGCCGCCGCGATCTCGACGGGGAAGGCTTGCCGGTGACCGCGCAGGAGGGCCGTCAACACGGCCGCTGCCACCAGCCAGGTGCCCGCGTGAAATAGCGGTGCCCATATGGGCACGCCGGCAAACGGCTGGATGCTCCAAACGGTCTGCAGGAACTGGTTGAGCGGCGGAACGAGGCGTGTCAGCGCGAGCCAGCCGATCAGCAGCGTGAACGGCAGCATGCGCCGCGCAGCGGTGGCGATTGCCGCGCGGTCCGGCTTCTCGTCGATCAGATAGCGCAGCACGATCGCTGGCCCGAACGCCGCCAGCATTGCGGGCTCCGGCCCGAGAAACGCCGTCGCGACGATGGCGAGGCCGAGACTGCCGACCAGCCAGACCGCTTCGCTGGCGCGCTCGCGCCAGTCGGCCTTGATGCCGGCCCGGTCTGCCATGCGCCAATAGATCGGCAGCCACAGGATGTTGAATACGAGGTATATGTAGCTGGTGTGCAGCGCCAGCGCCGTCGGATCCGTGCGCGCGAAGGCCGCGCCGACCACCGCGCCGCTGCCCATGGCGCCCCACACGATCATGGTCTGGCTGATCAGCGAGAAGGCGAGGAGTTCGATCGGCTTCAGGCCAAGGCGGCGGATCAGCACCATCGTCCCCATGATGCCGATGCCGAAGCCGGTGGCGGATTCCGCGAAGGGCCCGATCAGATAGCAGGCGGTGAACAGCAGACGACGCCGCGCTTGCGCATCCGGCAATAGCGTCTCGACGGGCATGGCCGCACCGCCGGTGCGGATCGCCATCTGCCAGAACAGCAATCCGCCGAGGATATAGGGCACCACGATCCAGCCGATCCATGCGCCGCGCAGCAGCGCCGTTCCGGCCTCGGCGATCGAGAAGAACTGGGGCGCGGTTGCCAGCGCAACCACAAGCGCGGCGGCAAGGCCGATCAGCGAGGCGGGGAGTGTGCTGGCGCGCCCGCTGGCGATGGCGCCGATGACCGCCAGCGCTGGCAGTGCCCAGATGAGGTAAAGCACGTTCCGCCCCCAGAGTTTCTCGTTGGGGGGTGGATGCGCGGGAAAGGAAGGGACGTCAACCGCGCTGCGCGCATGGCAAAGACCCATCGCAGCACGAAGCGATCAACCTGGCGAGATCCAGACGCCATCATGCCGGCCTGACGATCGATCTGCGTTCACGCTCGGCGTAGCGGTCGACGAAGTCTTTCACCCCGGGGGGCAGATCCTCGCAGGTGGCTGCGGCCCGCTGTCGAATATAGCGGGCAATATCTGCTGACACGTCTTTCGTCCAGCATTCGGCAAGATTGAAAGCGACCACGCGGTCAGGGTCGGAATATCGCCCTGAAAAGAAATCGGCGATGACGGTATCGAGGTCTGTTTTCCCAACCTCGGCCTCCCGCCAAACACAACCGCCCTGCCGGCCGTCCACGACCAAGTACACATTTTCATCGTCGCCGTTCGGCACGACCGATGGGGTCCAGGCCCCACGCATAGTTCAATCCTCCATCGTAACGATGATCGAACTGCGGATTAAATCTGTGTTGAAATGAAAAGTTCCCGGAAAAATCAGGGCTTCCTGAGATCTGGTATGTTGTCGTGCCTTCACTGGTAATACAGAAAACCCCGCCAATTGGCGGGGTTTTTGACGGTAGCTCATGATGATCGAAAGAGGCGAATGGTATCGCACGTCATACAGTCCCGTTCCGCGCCAGCGCGTATCCTGCAGGGCGGATGGCGCGTTGCTACTTCATCTGACCTGCGCGGATACCGAGCTTCTTCACACGGGTTCTGATGGCGAGTGGCGACCGCTTCAGGCGCAGCGCGATCTCGTTGATGCCGTGCCCGGCCGCCAGTTGCCGCCGCAACTCCTCGTCCTGTTGCGCGGTCCAGACGGTGTCGGATGGGGCGTGGAGTTTCATCGCTGGCTATGATCGCTCATTCGAAGCCGACGAACCGCGTGGCTTCCTCGACCGATTTGCGTTCGGACACCACTGCATTGGCGGGAAAGCTGTCATCCGGCCATCCGAGCGCAATGCTTTTCATGATGACCTGATCGTCGGCAATGCCGGCATGTTCGCGCACCACCGGCGACTGCATGATGCCCTGGCTGTTGATCACGGCACCGAGCCCGCGCGACCAGGCGGCATTGACCAGCGCGGTCGCCACGGCGCCGCAATCGAAGGGCGTATCGTCGCTGCCGTCCAGCACGCGGTCATAGGTGACGATCACGCAGACCGGCGCGTCGAACTGGCGGAAGCCGCGCAGGACCCAGTCCTGCCGCATCTCCTTGTCGTCGCGGGCTATCCCCATGGCCGAAAACAATTGCTTGGCGACGCCGACCTGCCGGTCGCGGTGATGACCCGCAAAAGCCTGTCCGGTGCGAAACTCGCGCGACTGCGGGATGCCCGCGATCATCCGCTCGGTATTCCCGGCGCGGATCCGGTTGAGCGGCTCGCCGGTGACGACGGTGAAATTCCACGGCTGGGTGTTCATCGACGACGGCGCGCGCATCGCAAGCGCGATGACTTCTGCGATCAGCTTCTGGGGGACCGGATCGGGCTTGTAACCGCGGATGCTGCGGCGACCGAGGATGACGTCATCGAACTTCATGGGTGTGGTGGCTCCCTGGGACGTTTCTGAATTGGACGGGATATTCCCGGTTTCCTGGCCTGTGTGCAAGATTGACGTGGGACGGGAGCGAGTAGCAGCCATTGAAGGCTAGGCGGCCCTTCGGTCCATGGCGTGCCGCGTTGGACGACGGTGTTGGCGTAGATCAGGAGCAACGAGCGTTCCGAGCCCTATTCAAGCAAATGGAGATTTGACGCTCGATAAGCGTGGCCTTATACGCGGCCTCTGCGCGAGCGAATTTATCAATGAGCCGATATGCGAAATCGAGTTTGACAAGCATTGCCTGCCGCGCGGGTCTTTGCATTTCGACATTCATATTCACTATGCTCCTGGCGACGAGCGGATCTACGGCCAGCGAGACTTTGGCGTCGCTGCGTGCCTATGACATAGTTGCGCAACCACTTGATGCTGCGTTGAATGCCTACATCCGCTCCAGCGGCACGCAGGTTTTCTATGAGACGGCTCTGACGGCAGGTCTGACCGCCAGACAGGTCAAGGGCCAGCTCACTCCGGAAGCAGCGCTACTTGAACTTCTTTCCGGTACGGGGCTGGTGGCGCGTCGCGCGGATGTGGATGCTTTCGTCATTGTATCGATCCCTCGAAGCCAGGCCGCCCGCGCGACGCCAGCCGCCCGGCCGGGACTGCAATTCATCACTGCGCTACAGAGCGGCGTCGTCGACGCGCTGTGTCGGACTGAGCGCACGCGCCCCGGCGCCTATCGCGTGGCTGTCGAATTGTGGATAGCCGAGACGGGCGCCATTCAGCGGGCGTCCCTGATCGGCTCGACCGGCGATACCGGGCGGGACCGTGCGCTGATTGCGGTGTTGAGCGGCGTGCCAATAGGGATGGCGCCACCGCCGAACAGCCTTCAACCGTTCATCCTGAGCATCGGCGCGCGCGTGCCGGGCGAGACCGGTGATTGTCAGGGATAGTTTTTGCCGCTTAGTCGATCTGTCACATAAGGGTGATATTCGACCCGCGGTTTTTGGAATTGGGCCGCCGCTCCAGACGAACGTCGCGTGGGCGCACGTGACGCGCGCAAAAATGCGTTCATCCGTCGTTGTTTTGCTCCGGTCATGGTTGAATGAGTAAGGGTCTGTCGGCCTATGACAGAAACGACGTGGGCGGCATTGCGGGACTTGCTGACCCTTCGCTATGAAGACTTCAGGAGACGCTTGACCCGGCAATTCGGGTCCGAGGACATTGCAAACGAGACGCTGCATGAGACCTGGTTGCACTTGCACCGTCCTGGCGATGCGGGTTCCGTGCAGAGTCCGCCCGCATTCCTGATGAGGATTGCCGCCAATATTGCGAAGGATCGACGACGTGCCGAGCGCCGCAAGGCCAAACGTTCGGAGATCGACGCAGCCCTGGACATCGCCGATCCAGCTCCGGGGCCAGCACAGAGTGTAGAAGCAAAGCTCGATCTCAAAACGGCGGAGAAAGCGATCGCCGAACTTCCCGGCCGGACGCAAGTCATTCTGGTCGCGTCGCGATTGCGAGGGCTGACGCATCAAGCCATTGCTGACCAATTGGGAATTTCCAGGCGCACCGTGCTTTACGAGCTGAAACGGGCCATTGCTCACCTCGAAGCGCGTCTCGAAAATAATCCAGCTTCTGATTGCGCTGATGGCGATTCAGAATCGTCATAAAAAGGTCGTGCCGGAAAGAGCCGCAGGTGATGCGAATATTGTCAGGTTAGGTGCGGCAAGATGAATGGTTTTGGCGGATGACGCGATCTGACGACGGGCAGGGCGACAGCGACATGTTGAGGCAGGATGCCTGGAATTGGGTTTTGCGCCTGACCTCGGGCGACGCGACCCAAGCCGATCTGAAGGACCTGAAGAGCTGGTGCGCGCGCAGTTCTTTGCACGCGGAAGCTTTTGCACAGGCGAGGGGGCGATGGCGCTCGTTCGGTCCGGCGCTGGAAAATGCGGCGCGCCAGCAGTCGCCCGGGCGGGGGGCTGTTGCGTTCGCGCCGCGGACCTTGGCCGGACAGGCGATGGGGCGAAGGGCTTTTCTCGGCGGAGCGCTCGCGGCATCGGCGGCTGGAGCCGCGTTCGTGGCGCTCTGCCCACCGTTCGGTCTATGGCCGTCCGTCACGGAGTTGGCTGCGGATTATCGCACGGCTGCTGGCGAGCAGCGACGGATCGCTCTCGCCGATAGCGGCTCGGTCGAGATGAATACGCGAACAAGCCTGAATCTGGTGGCCGATCCCGCCGGCACCGATCGTATCGAATTGATCGTGGGCGAGGCGGCTGTCTCGACACGCGCCAAGGCCGTTACGGTGATGGCGGGCAATGGACGCGCAACCGCGGACGCGGCCAGTTTCAGTGTTCGATGTAACGGCTCGAATGTGTCGGTCACCTGCCTTGAGGGCGCGGTTGAAGTGACCCGGCATGGGCGTGCAACGACCCTGCGACAAAATCAGCAGATCGCCTACGCTGCAGATAAAATCGGACCACTGGTCTCGGTCGAGGCCGCTGTCGTCACCGGATGGCGAGATGGAGAACTCTACTTTCGGGATGAGCCGCTATCGCATGTGATTGAGGAAGTTAATCGCTATCGGTCGGGACGCATCTTCCTCATGAATGAAAGTCTCGGCCAGCGCCGCTTCACGGCGCGTTTCAAGCTGGACCGGCTGGAAACGGTGGTAGCGCAACTGGAGGCCGCGTTTGGCGCTCGTGTGACAAAGCTGCCGGGCGCGGTCATCGTCATCAGTTAACCGGAAGCGAAAGGTCACTCGCGCCTACAGTGCGGCGGGTTCTGCGGAGACGTTTATTCACCCCGGACCGACTTTCTAAAAAAATGCATACTGGATCGTTGCGCACCTCTCGGTTCCAAAACGTCGTTAGGCGGTCGAGAGAAAATTTCGCGGCAGACCGGCAGCTTGAGGCTCGTCGGTGTGTCTAGTGAGAAAGTGTCCAATGCGCATTCGTCGTTCGTCCAAGTCCCATAGCACCCGCCACACAGCGCTTCTGGCCGGGGCGAGTGTGATCGCATTGTCGCTGATGATTGGTGAGGGTGCCTATGCCCGTTCGCTGAACGGGTCCGGCCCGGTGGTGTCAGCGCCGAACTTTGCGTCGGACGCGGCGTCGCTGGCGGCGCAACAGGCGGCCGCGATAGCGAAGCAGACGCAGGGCTCGCTGGTGAGGGCGACGAAAACGATCCAGGACATTCAGGCGATGCAGGCGGCAGCGCGAGCGGCCGCGACGGCGCGTCAGGTCTCGACGACGGCGCCGGTCAATGTGCCGAACGGCCTCGGCGCCGGTGGCCTGCTGCCGAACGTGCCGGCCGGATGGAACGGCGCCAATGCGCCGACACAGAGTGTCGATAGCGCGGGCCACACCCAGGTCGGCATCCGGCAGACCACGCAACAGGCGATCCTGAACTGGCAGTCGTTCAATGTCGGTGCCCGCACCACGCTGACCTTTGATCAGCAGGGCAATGCCAGCTGGGTGGCGCTCAACCGCGTCAATGCGGCGACCGCGCCGAGCCAGATCCTCGGCACCATCAAGGCCGATGGCCAGGTCTATGTCATCAACCCAAGCGGCATCATTTTCGGCGGCAGCAGCCAGATCAATGTTGGATCATTGATCGCCGCGACGGCGCAGATCACCGACAGCCAGTTCCTCGGCAACGGCATCTACTCGACGCGGGGCGGCACGACCTATGTGCCGAGCTTCACCGCGGCCGGCGGCAAGGTGGTGGTCGAGGCCGGCGCGGTGATCACGACGGCGGCGCCGACCTCGGTCACCTCCGGCGGCGGCTTTGTGCTGATGATGGGCAGCGAAGTCGTCAATGCCGGCAGCATCACCACCCCGAAGGGGCAGGCCGTGCTGGCTGCCGGCGACGACTTCATCCTGCGCAAGGGCTTCGGCACCGACGCCAACCAGGCATCGACCACCCGCGGCAGCGAGATCGCGCCGGTGTTTTACGCAAGCAGTGCGAGCGGCGCCGTGACCAACACCGGGGTCGTGCTCTCGCAGCAGGGCGACATCACGCTCGCCGGACGCGCCGTGACCCAGGACGGGGTGCTGCTCTCCACCACCTCGGTCAACCAGCGCGGCACCATCCACCTGCTGAACGCCGCGAATGATGCGACCGGGAGCGTCAAGCTGACCGGCAACAGTGTCAGCGCCATCCTGCCGGATCTCGACAGCGCCGACACCGCGCTCAATAGCCAGCGCGACGCGCTGATTGCATCTTCCGGGCCCAATGTGCTGGCGACCGGCCAGTTCAACAACCTGTCGGTGCTGGCCGATCGGCAGGACCAGTCCCGCATCGAGATCGTCACCGGCGGGCTGGTCAACTTCAGGAACAACTCCCTGACCATGGCGCAGGGCGGCCAGGTCGTGGTTGCCGCCGGCAAGCGGGTGTTCGCCGAGACCGGCGCCAGCATCGACGTCTCCGGCGTGCAGGGCGTCACGCTGCCGATGTCGGCCAATCAGGTGCTGGTCAATATCCAGGGCAACGAGCTCCGGGACTCGCCCGGGAATCGCGACAGCGGCGCGCTGCTCAACAAGAATGTCTGGATCGATATCCGCGATCTCGTGCTGGTGCCCGCCGGCACCGGTGGTTATGCCGGCGATCGCTACTACACCAAAGGCGGGTTGCTCGAACTCGGCGGCTATCTCGCCAATACCGCGCATCGCATCGGCGAATGGGCGGCGCTCGGCGGCAGCATCACGCTGGCGGCGCCGGAAGTGGTGGCACAGCAGGGCGCGCACTTCGACATCTCCGGCGGTTCGGTGAACTATGCCGGCGGCAGGATCTATTCCAGCAAGCTGATCGGCACCGACGGCCGGATCTACAGCTTCGACAATGCGCCGGCCGACATGACCTTCGTCGCCACTGCGGGTGGCTTCGTGCGCACGCATAATATCCAGGGCAAGATCTCCGATCAGCTCACCGAGGTTTGGACATCGCCGCTGGCGCGGTCGTCGACCTGGCGCTATGAGGCCGGCTATACCGTCGGCCGCGATGCCGGCCGGCTCAATCTGTCGACGCCGACATCGGTGTTCGAGGCCGACATTATCGCCAATGTCATCACCGGCCAACGCCAGACCAATGCCCGCACGGCAGGCATCACCGATGGCTACAAGCTCACCGAGAATACCGTGCCGCTCGCGGGCTCGCTGGCGCTGGGGCAATACGGTGCCTACGGCCTCGACGGGGCGCAGCCGGCCGATGTGAAGTTCGGCAGTGTGGCAGGAATTGCATCGGGGCTCGATGCGACGACGGTGCTGCCGGGTGATCGCGTCAACACGGCCTGGTTCAACGCCCCGGCGCTCAATGGCTTCAACCTCGGCGGGCTCACCATCGCCAGCAGCAACAAGATCGCCGTCGATGCACCGCTGAATTTTGCCAATGGCGCACAGGTCCGTCTTGTTGCGCCTCTGGTCAACATCAATGCCGATATCATCGCACATTCCGGCAATGTCACCGTCAGCAATATCCTGAGCACCTCGACCGGGAGCAGCGCGCTGACCAACGCCGATGGCGGCGCGCAACTGACACTCGCCTCCGGCGCGACCATCGATACCCGCGGTGTGTGGATCAACGGCCTGACCGAGCCGAACAGTCTGGCCAATCTCGGCTTCCTCAACGGCGGCAATGTCACCTTCGATGCGACGCAGAACGTCACGCTCGCCCAAGGTAGCACGATCGATGTTTCCTCGGGCGGTGCGATCCTCGCCAGCGGCAAGACCCAGGGCGGCAAGGGCGGCAATGTCACCATCAAGGCGGCCGACGGGCAGCAGAATGCTGGTTCAGGCGACGGCACACTCGTGCTCGAGGGCGCCATCCGCGCCTATGGCGTCAATGGTGGTGGAACGCTGACGATTTCATCGCCGGGCAATATCGTGATCGGCGACAATGCCGAGCTTGCCGGCGGCACGCTCGCCGCGGGGACGCCGGCGCCGGTCGCGCTCACGCTTAAACAGGCGCTGACGATTCCGGCGGGCACGCCGCTGCCGTTCACGCTGATCGAGAATTACACCGCGGTGGCGTACGACGTGCCCATCCCGGTCGACGTCACGATGAGCGTGGTGCCGAGGGGGCCCACGGGCGCGGATTGGACTGTGCCGCAGGGCATGGACTCTCTCCAGAGCCGGGACGGTAACGGGTCGTTGCAGTTCTGGGGCTCGGGCACCGTGGTCCCGGCCGGGACGGTCATTACCGGCTGGAGCGGCACGGGTCGTATTCCAGCGGGCACCGTGATCCCGTCGAGCGTTTTCCCGAACGGCATCTCCATCACCCCCTACCAAGTGATTTACGCCGCCGGATCGGTGTTGGCGACGTCCAAGACCTATGCGGTTGGCGCGATGATTCCGGCCGGCACGTTGCTATCGCAGACCGTTGAGATCGAACCAGCGCCAGCGCTCGGTTCCGCCTTCTTCACCGCGGGTTTCGCCAATTACGACATCAATGGCGGGCGGGGTGTTCTGGTCACCAGTAACACTGTCGTTGCCCCGGCGATGCCGGTCTACCAGATCGGCTCCGGCAGCTTCGCCGCGGCATCCGGCAGCGATCCGTCATCGGCGATGTCGCTTTGGACGCCGCCGCTGTTCATGGAAAATCCGGCGAGCAGCAGGCTGACTCAGCGGGCCGGCGCCAGCCTCACGCTACGCTCGCAGTCCACGAGGTTCAACGGCGCCAATATCGGCGGCGGCGCGATCGTGGTCGGCGAGGGAGCTTCAATCAGCGTCGATCCGAACCAGAGCATCACGTTGAACGCCTTTGGTCAGCTTACGGTCTATGGCGATCTCACAGCGCATGGCGGCAGCATCACGCTCGCCAACGTCGCCGACGGCTCGAAGATCGATGCCGGCCGTAACTTCGACGCGCAGGGCAACGGCCGCGGCATCTCGATCTGGGTCGATTCGAACGCCAAGATCGATGTGTCTGGTACGTCCTACAGCGTGCTTGATCTCGCGGGACGTCGCTACGGCACTGCGACCGATGGCGGTTCGATCGCCGTCAACGGCGGCAGTGCGTTCGTGCTGATCCGCCCCGGCGCCGAGCTCGACGCCGACGGCAGCCACACGGTGATCGACTTTGTCTCGCAGGGCGATCTTCAATCCATCGGCCAGCCACGGGCCTGGGCCACGAACGGCGGCTCCATCTCGCTATCGTCCAACAGCGGACTCTACCTTGACGGCAGCATGCATGCCTCTGCCGACGGCGCCAATGCTTCGGGTGGCAGCCTGTCGGTTGCGCTGACCACGCCGTACTTCATACCTCCGTTCCCGGCCAATGTGTTGGTCCCCAGCACCATGGTCGTGACGCAGCTGTATCAGCCGTCATCGTTGCCCGCGAACATCGCGCCGGGTACCGATGCGTCGTCGCTTCAATTCGGGCACGCCGCGATCGGCGTGGACAAGATCAAGGCCGGCGGGTTCGACAGCCTAACCTTGAATTCGGGTGACTTCATCCAGTTCTCGGGGGATGTCTCGCTCTCGCTCGCCCGCAGTCTCACTCTGACAGCAGCGGCCTTTACCACGGGCAATCCTTTTACCGGGGACATTACAGCCGCCCCATCGATCGCGACCAACAGCGTGAAGCTCTCCGCGCCCTATATCCGGTTCGTCGAGCCGCAGGCTATCATCCCTGACGGCTTCGACAGCGGCAGCGTCCGCAATCCCAGGGCTTCGGGCGCACCGACCGCGGCGATTTTTGAAGCGAACGCCGATCAAATCGATATTCAAGGGCTAGTTCAGTTCGGGGCCCGCGCCGACGTCTACGATCCCGCGATCGGTTGGCGTGTCGCAACGAACTATCCAGGCTTCGTGACGACCCGACTCAAGAGTCAGGGCGACATCCGTTTCCTGTCGATGGCCGGGTTGCCGCAGATGCGACTGGCCACCGACTGGAATCTCGAACTTCTCTCGGCGCAGATCTATCCGGCCACCAACACCTTCGCGACCGTGATCGCCGGTCAGAAGCTGATCCTTGGCCGCACTACGGATACGATCCCCGACGCGCCGTTCTCGCTATTCGGCACTTTGAGCTTGACCGCGCCGATCGTGGAGCAGGGCGGTATCGTGCGCGCGCCGTTTGGCCTCATCATGCTGGGCAGCAGCTTTCAGCCCCTAACCCAGCGCGTCGATCTGTTGCCCGGCAGCCTGACCTCGGTGTCGATGGACGGACTCGTCATGCCTTACGGTGGCACGATCGACGGTGTGTCCTACAACTACAACGGCGCTGCCGTGAGGCCGCTGGCCTTGACCAACTCCGGCACTTACGGGGCGCAATCCGGCATCACCCTGGACGGTCAGTCGGTGAGCGTCGCAAGCGGCGCGGTGCTGGACCTTTCCGGCGGTGGCACGCTCAGCGGCGCGGGCTTCGTCTCGGGACGCGGCGGCTCGGTCAACGTGCTGAACACGCCGCTCGTCAACGCCAATCCGGTGACCCTGCTCAGCAAGGCGAGCGACAAGGTCTATGCCATCGTGCCGGGCTATCGCTCTGGCTACGCGCCGGTCGCGCCCGAGAACGGTGCGGGCGATCCTTCGATCGGCCAGCAGATTACCGTCCCAGGCGGCGTGCCGGGCCTGCCGGCCGGCACCTACACATTGCTGCCGTCGAATTATGCACTGCTGCCCGGCGCCTACCGCGTTGAACTGGGCGGCACGACGATGCTGCCCGTCGCCGGTGCCAATGCGATCGGCAACGGCACTTACGCGACCTCCGTCTACACCGGCATCGCCAATACCGCGATCAGCAGCAGCCTGCCGGTCACGGCGCTGATTACGTCGGGCACGTCGGTTCGACGCTACTCGCAATACAACGAGCAGAGCTACAGTGACTTCCTGATCGCCAACACGGCGCAATTCGGCGGCGTTCGTCCGCTGTTGCCGGCCGATGGCAAGGCGTTGCTGGTGACATTCGAGGCGCCGACATCGCCCACGACCGGCTCCGCGCTCACCTTCGACGGCACCGTGCTGTTCCAGGGCTCACAGGGCGGCGCTGCGGGGCAGGCCTCGCTGGCGAAGGTCGACGAGATCTATGTCGATCCATCCACGGCAGCATTCACGGGCGTCGCAGTCGACGCGGCCAGTATCAACGCCCTCAAGGCGCCGCGGCTGATGGTCAACGGCGGCAATCTCTTCAACAATGGGAGCATCATTTTCCAGGGCGGCCGGGATATCGCGATTCGCGATGGTGTGACGCTGAGGGCCGGTGAAATCTTCCTGATCGGCGGCAATATCAGCGTCGGCAACAATGTGACGCTTACGACCATCGGGGAGGGGGCCGGTCCCTTCGATTCAGCCTCGACCGGCATGACCTACACCACGTCCTTCGGCGTCTCGATGTTGGCGCTCTCCAACGGCGAACTCAATTTCCTCGCCAACAGCAGCAACGGCGCCATCACGATCGGCGCAGGTTCATCGCTTTACTCCGAGGGCACGCTGGCCTTCGCCACCAATGGCGTCTCCAGCATCGACCCCACGGCGCATTTCGGAGCGCGCAACATTGCTCTTGCGGTCGGAACGTTGAACATCGGCGACGCCGCCACGATTGCCACGGCCGGTGCACCGGCCGGTGTCCTGTTCAACCAGGCGCTGTTCAATCTTCTCGTCAATGGGGATCCGCTGCACGGCGCGCCCGCGCTGGAAAGGATTACCCTGAGCGCAGCGAACGCCATCAATGTCTTCGGCAATAGCGGCCTCGACGCGACCGGCACCGGCGTCAATCTCGTTCTGAATACCTCGGCGATCTACGGCTACGGTTCGGCTGGCGATCACGCCACCATTGCCGCTGGCAAGATCACCTGGAATGGCATTCCCGGCGCGACGCCGCCTGCCATTGCCGCGGGCGGACCGGGCACTGGTGCCGGCATGCTCAGCCTCGTCGCCGACGAGATCGACTTCGGCCAGTTCGTCTCGCTCGATACGACCTCGGCGAGCCGAACCATCTATGGCTTCAACAACGTTGACATCACCGGCCGTTCGAAGATTGTCTCGGCTGGCAACAGCAAGCTGTTCGTCTATCAGACGCCGAGCACCGATCCGGCAGCCGTGTTCGGCCAGAGCGGCACAGGCGGCAATCTCACACTGACGACGCCGCTGCTCACCGGCGTGCAGAAATCAATCATGGCCTATACGGCGGGAGGCGCACTCAATGTCGTTGCGCCTGCCGGCGCCGCGCAGAGCGCGGCTACGTCGACGGTCGCCGGTGCGGAGATCGATCTGACCGGCGACAGTGTCGCCATCGCCAGCACAGTCCTGCTGCCGAGCGGCAAATTTGTGGTCAATGCTACCAACGACATCGTTCTCAATGGTGGAAGCCGCATCGACCTCGGCGGCCGGCCGTCGACGATCCAGAAGGCGGTGGTCTACGGCTTCGGCGGCACCGCGATCTTCAATAGTGCGCAGGGCAGCGTGACGCAGGCGGCAGGGTCCGTCGTCGACGTCTCCGCCACCAATGCCAATGCCGGCTCGGTCGATATCGACGCGGCTGGCGGGCCAGTGGCGCTCAACGGCGTTTTAAACGGCGGCACGACCGGCAACTACACCAGCGGTGACTTCAGCGTTGTGGCCGGCTCGCTTGCCGATTTTGCCGGCCTGAACGCGCTTCTGACCCAGGGCGGCTTCTTCAGCGCCCGCAGCTTCGACATCAAGAGCGGCGATCTCACGATCGGCGACGGCGTCAAAGCCCGCTACGTTACAGTGTCACTCGACGGCGGCAGCCTGACCGTCAACGGCACCATCGATGCGTCCGGGGCTGCGCCGGGCACCATCCGGCTGTCGGCCAGTAACGGGCTGACGCTGGCATCGAGCGCGGTGCTCGATGCGCATGGCACGGTGCTGCAGGTCGACAGCTACGGCCAGCCGATCGAAGCCAAGAACCGTGGCCACATCGAGCTGACCGCCGCAGGCGGCATGCTGACGCTGTCGCCCGGCGCCACCATGAATCTCACCACGCCGAACGGCGTGGCTTACGGCGACATCCAGCTGAACGCGCAGCGCACCGGCGAGACCTCGGGCGACATCGCCATCAATGCGACGGGTCCGCTCAATATCCGCGGCGCCTACAGCATCGCGCTCAATGCGTTCTGGACCTACGACCTGCCGGGGGGCAGCACCATCAGCCAGGCGACGCTCGACGGCTTCGACACGGCGAGCGCAACCTTCATCAACGCCGCGCTCGGCAATACCGATCTGGCCTCGCGCGTGACGGGCCTGTCGGCATACGGCAGCGCCTATCATCTGCGCCCGGGCGTCCAGATCACCTCGAGCGGCGACCTGTCGACCTCGGGCGACATCGACCTTGCGAAGTATCGCTACGGCGCGAGCGCCGATCGCGATCCGAACTCGGCGACTTACGGCGCGGGCGAGCCGATGGCGCTTGTGATCCGCGCCGCCGGCAACCTGACCGTCCAGGGAAGCATCTCGGATGGGTTCAAGGCGTCGCCGGGAATAGCGGCGGTCTACAATCTGATCGATATCCCGAGCGATCCCAACGCGCAGCTGTGGTCGCCTAGTGACACCGGCCTGAACAATTCCAGTTACGTTTACGACACCAGTGTAACGCTGATGACTGACTGGACGATACCAAACGACCAATTCTACCAGGATATGGTTTCGCTGTATGGGGTGCCATTTGTCGATACCAACGGCCATCAATATTGGCCAGGCAGCACCATCCCGGCCGGCACCACACTGGACCCCGGACCTTCGCTAGGGGCGAACGACTACTTGGTCTTCGATATCGCTAATTTGCCCTCCCTCGGAGCGGTGGTCACGCCCGGAATTCCCGGCGCACCGGCCACATCGGCAGCGGCGGCAATGCTCGCGCCTGGTTCACTTTCTGCCTCGATCCGTCTTGTGTCCGGCGCCGATCTCGCTGCCGCCGATCAGCGCGCGCTGCAGACGACGCGCGTGCTCAATGGAGGCGGCAAGCTCACGCTCAGCGATCCGGCCTATAACTCAACGCGCAACGGCACGTTCTTCAGCGTGCTGCGCACCGGCACCGGCAATCTCGATCTGCTGGCGGGCGGCAGCTTCAGCGAAGCGACGCCCTACGGCGTCTACACCGCGGGCACGCAGTCGGGAGCGGTTTTGGCGGCTGACAGCAGCAATCCTTATGACCTTGTCGGTGTCACGAGCGGCGGCAACTCGCATGCCTGGTATCCCGAGCACGGTGGAGATGTTCTGCTGATGGCGCAGCAGGATGTCTCCGGCAACATCCAGATCGCCGACAACAACACGCGTTATGTGGACTCCGATCTCACCGGCAACTGGCTCTTCCGCCAGGGCGGCGGCTCGTCCGCCGATCCAACCGCGTGGTGGATCAATTTCGGCTCCTATGGGAAGACGTCTACGGACCGCGACACCCTGCAGCTCTTTGGCTTCCAGGGCATCGGTACCCTTGGCGGCGGCAACCTGACCGTTATCGCGGGCGGCAATGCCGGCGTGACGAGCAACAACAGAAATAGCTCGACCGGCCTCGATCTGGCAGTCGCCTCGACCGGTCGTGTCCTGTCCAATGGCACGCTGATGCAGACCGGCGGCGGCGATCTCATCCTCAGGGTGGGCGGGATACTGAACTCGCTTCCGGCGGCAACTGCGACGTCCCTTGTGCCAGACCACTTCGGCTCGGTTACGGATCTGCGGGGTGATGTCATTGTCGGTGCCGGGTCGATCGGCACTCTGGCCCTGAACGCCGCCGGTCAAGGCTGGACCTCGTACGATCCGCGGGCGGTCGATCCGAATGTCTTCAAGCGTTCGCTCAAAGCGCCGGGGCCAATCTTCACGCCGGGAGACGGCAGCCTCAGCATCAGCACGCGCGGTGATCTCGTGTTCGGTGGCACGAGCGATGCCGGCATGGGGCCTGTGGTCGATCGGGAGGGCATGCCCTACACGGTCCGCAACGCGGACGGCACGACCACGCTGGTCAAGAGCGGCGGACAATCGAGCTTCATGCTGTGGACGCAGGCGACAGCCGTCAATCTTTACGCAGCGGGCGGCGATGCCGCGGTGCTCGACGGAAACACGGCTGGCACGAGCGGTGCTAACCGCGCCTATCCGGGTACGTTGATCGTTGCGGCCGCCAATGGCGACATCCGGTTCGCAGAACCTGGAATAGTTTCGCTGACATTTGCGCCGATCGAGTTGATGCCGTCGCCGACCGGACAGCTCGCGCTTCTGGCCGCGGGCTCGATTTACGGCACGAGCCAGGTGATAGGCATGTCCGGCGCCGATATGCGCACGCTGGCGACGCCATTCCGCCCGGTGTTCTCCAACAGCAATGACAGCAATGCTTCGGCGACTGCCCCATTCCGTTTAGATCCCTACAACCCTATCGCGTTCGGCCCCGACACGCCGCAGACCAATCTTCACGCCGGCGACAACAGGCCCGCGCAGGTCTATGCCGGCATCGATATCGTCGACCTGACGCTCGGGCAGGTCCAGAATATGACGCGGTCGTTCTCGTTGGGGTTCGTGCCGTCGCCCACGACCTGGTATATGGCTGCCAAACCGTTCGAGGTTATCGCCGGCCGCGACATCGTCGGCACCGGCCCAAACGCCAGCGCGTTCCTGAACAACAGCGCCAACGACATCTCGCTGGTGCAGGCCGGCCGCGATATCTTCCATCTATCGCTCGACATCCTCGGTCCGGGCCTGCTTCAGGTGCAGGCCGGCCGCAATCTCTATCAGGGCTATTACGGCTCGCTGGTGAGCGTCGGTGACGTGGTCAATCCGTCAAATAACAAAGGTGGCGCCGATGTCACGGTGCTGGCGGGTGTCGGTGCGAATAGCCCGGATTATGCCGCGTTTGCGAAGCTCTATTTCGATCCGGCCAATCAGCTCGCTGAAGGCGCGCCGCTCGCCGGCAGCGGCCAGGTGGTTCACGCCTACGATCAGGAGCTGCTGCAATGGCTGCAAAGCCGCTTCGGCTACACCGGGAAGGCGGCCGATGCGCTCGGTTTCTTCCTGGCGCTGCCGAAGGAGCAGCAAGGCGTCTTCGTCCGCGACGTCTATTACAAGGAACTGACGCTGGGTGGCCGCGAATACAACAACTCGGGAAGTCCGCGCTATCAGAGCTATCTGCGCGGGCGCGAGGCGATCGCCACGTTGTTCCCGGATCGGGACGCGCAGGGGCGGCCCATTGATTACTCGGGCAAGATCACGATGTTCAGCAGCGTGACCGGCTCCAGAACCGTCAACGGCGTCGACGTGCCGGTGACGAGCGATGGGGGCGTGCGCACCCAGTTCGGTGGCGACATCCAGATCCTCAATCCCGGCGGACAGACGCTGGTCGGCGTGGAGGGTGTCACGCCCGGACCCAATGCCGGCCTTCTGACACAAGGACAGGACAGCAATATCTACGTCTATTCGCTTGGCAGCGTGCTGCTTGGCCAGAGCCGCATCATGACGACGTTCGGCGGCGATATCCTGGTCTGGTCGGCGGAAGGCGACATCAACGCCGGCCGCGGCTCCAAGACGACGACGATCTTCACGCCGCCGCAGCGCCAATACGATAACTACGGCAACATCACCATCGCCCCGGCCGCGCCGGCGAGCGGTGCCGGCATCGCAACGCTCAGCACCATCCCGGGCACGCGCGCGAGCAATGTCGACCTCATCGCCCCGTTTGGCACGATCGATGCGGGCGAGGCGGGCATCCGTGTGTCGGGCAACGTCAATCTCGCCGCGCTGCAGATCGTCAACGCAGCCAACATCCAGGTGCAGGGTACATCAACCGGAATTCCGACTGTGCAGGCGCCAAGCATCAGCGGGGCCCTGTCGACCGCCAACGCGACCGCGGCCACCCAGCAAACCGCGCCGCCGAACAATGGTGCGGGGAACGACAGGCCCTCGGTGATCATCGTCGAAGTGCTGGGTTATGGTGGAGGAAACGGCAGCGCGCCTGACGATACCGACGGTGATCGACCGCGCAGAACTCCGGATCAGCGTAGTTACAATCCCAATAGTGCGGTCCAGTTCGTGGGCGCCGGCATCATGAGCGATGAGGAGAGACGCCGCCTGATCGCACAAGGCGCTCTCTAGCGCGTGAAAGCTGGCTGCGCGGCAACATGCACAGCTGTTCCACGTCCAGGATTGGTGATCGAAAACGACAACAGCGCCTTCTGGCCACCATGAAATCCCGCCTTCGCTCAGCACGTGTCTGATGCGGAGGATTCTTGGTGGTCGTTGAACCCGCCCGGATTCAATCCGCGGCCGTCGTCTGAAGGATCAGTTCTGCGGCATCGTTTGTGCGCCTGCAGATTGAATTCTGCGCGTCTGATCGGTCGTTGCCGATGCCGCAACTGTTGACGAGCAGCGCAAGGAAACCGCTTCCGGAATGAGCCCGGCCCTGGTTTTCCGCCGATCCTCCGCATCGATTCTGCTAATGCAGCTCTGTTCGGCAAATGCCCTTTACATCGTGGAAACTCGCATACGTCGAACATATGTATACGATTTGATGTGGGAGCAAGAAAATGAAAGAAAAAAGGGACATCGTCGAAAACTGGTTGCCGCGTTACACAGGCACGCCACTCGATGAATTTGGCCAGTATGTTCTTTTGACGAATTTCGGCGGTTACGTCGCATGGTTCGCCGCTCATCACAATGTATCGATCAGGGGCGCGGATCGGCCGATGCCCAATGTGACTGCCGATGGCATTACCTTGATCAATTTCGGCATGGGAAGCCCGAATGCGGCAACCGTGATGGATCTACTGAGCGCCATTTCCCCAAAGGCTGTTTTATTTCTCGGCAAGTGCGGCGGTTTGAAACGCAAGAACCAGACCGGTGATTTGATTCTGCCCATTGCTGCCATTCGGGGCGAAGGCACCTCGAACGATTACCTGCCGCCCGAGGTCCCGGCGCTACCCGCATTCCAACTGCAACGCGCGGTATCAACCATGATCCGTGATTTGGGGCACGATTACTGGACGGGCACCGTCTACACCACCAACCGTCGTGTCTGGGAGCACGACGAGGTCTTTAAGGAGCAGTTGCGTCGGACGCGGAGCATGGCGATCGACATGGAGACGGCGACGATCTTTGCGGCCGGATTTGCCAACCACATCCCCACGGGCGCGCTGCTTCTCGTATCCGATCAGCCCATGATCCCTGAAGGCGTGAAGACCGAGGCATCGGACCTGGTGGTGACGACGAACTTTGTGGAAACGCATATCAGGGTCGGGATAGAGGCTCTCAAGCTTGTGCGACGTCAAGGCCGCAGCGTGAAGCATTTGCGCTTCGAAAGCGATTTTGACAAACCGCATGAGCCATGAACGGCCGAGAGAGTTGAATGGCGCAGCGGCATGCGCTGCCGATAGAGATCCTCGCCGCTACGAGGTTGTTGTGCAGCACTATCGTGCGCGAGGCGGAAGTACGATCCGTACGGCGGTATTGAGCTGTCGCCGAACGTGCCGTCAACCGGCGCCGTGACTGCCTTTTGTCAAGGCAAGCCGTAATCGCGTCATGCGGGGATCAACGATCGCTTCGAAGGCCGAGCGGCCTCCTCATGTGACCACAGATACGCTGATCCTAAACCGCCGCCTCAACATGCCAACATTGGTGGATTATGCGTGCTGCCTGGATGTCGCAGTGAGGGCCAACGCACGGGCGTTGGTGCATCCGATTACTGGTTCTGGATGGAGACGCTCATTCCGCTCAGGTCCAGATCGAACTGAAGGCCCAGTTGCTCCCCCTCCAGCGACAGGACGACGCCCTTGGCATTGCGCATCTGGATGGCGCGCCTGCCTGCACCGACCGCCACACCTGCACCGAGCGCCGTATAAATGCCTTCGATGTCCGAAGCCTGACGCATATTTTGCGCCGTCCCCACCAGATCGGTCGAGGAGCCGCCAAATGTCAGGCCCGCGCTCACGCCGCCGATGCGAAACGGATACATCTCACCACGGAAGCTGAGGATTCCGCTTCCTGCCTGCGCTCCGATGAACCATCCGGCCTTGAAGAACTTGAAGCGGACCTTGCCGGTGTCCGCGTGAGCGGGCAGCGACAGTGCGGCGGACAGCAGAGTTGCGACGGCGAGAAGAGTGAGGCAGCGAGTCTTTGGAAAGCGCATATTGATATTCCGGTCATGGGGCTGCCGCGTGGCGGCACTGCGGCAACTAGATAGGGCATCGCAGGACTCGTCAATGACGTAAGTCGATGCGCGGTCTGCTCCCAAGGGGCGCAATGTCCGACGTCAATGAGTGGGGCGCAAGTGCGGACGGTCTGCCGTAGCTCGCAGAGCGAAGGCGGAAGCGAATTGCGCCGAGAGACAGTTGTGGTGGATTACGCTGCGCTAATCTGCCCTATGCTTCCTGATCGTCTCCAACCACGGCGGGCGCGCGGAAGAGAGCGGGCAGTCGACGATCGGTGTGCTGTCAGAGGTCGTGGATTCGATGGGCGGGCGCATCCCGGTGCTCATCGACGGGGGCGTACGCCGCGGCACCGATGTCCTGAAGGCGCTCGCCTTGGGCGCCGCGGCCGTCGGCATTGGCCGGTCTTACGTGTGGGGCCTGGCGTCGTTCGGCGAGGCCGGCGTGGACCGGGTGCTGCAGATCCTGGACGATGAGTTCATCACGATCATGCGGCAGGTGGGAGCGCTGGACATCACCCACATCACGCGGCGCTGCGTCACCAGCGCCTAGCCGTGCCCGACTTCTGATGAATGAACAGTGCCTCGTGCCTCGGCCATGGCTGTCCACGGTTTGACCGCGCGCTGCGCCGAGAGACAGTTGCGGCGGATTACGCTGCGTGGCTTCGCCCTTCTTGTCAGTGAACTAGGAGGCGAGGTCAGATTCGATCGAAGCCCACATCTTTACATCACGCCAGTCGAGCGTTTTTAGATAAGGAATTTTGGGGTGGTACTTAAACTTGTGAAGTACTCTAAGTATCAAAAGAGCAGTATTGCATGACATCATTAGACTTCCTGCGAGTACATCTGGAAACTCTCTGAGTGTTTTTTTAATTTCGTCTATGTCTTTGTTTCGAGAAAGTTTGAATCCGCCGCTATCTAATGCATCTAAGTCATACATGAATTCGATAGATGCGTTGGACGGATGGCAAATAGAACAAAGTCGGCGATAAAAATTCGGAGCATCGGGGGTGACCGGCTCCAAAACCTTGACATACTCTGCGTTATCCTTTGCTTTCAATGGATTCTGCTCCCCCCGCTTGGTACGCAACCATCCAGCAAGTACAAAATGATCCAAGGGTTTTTCGATCTCTGAGAAGATCGCTATCTTTGTGTCCATCCTCCCAGTGAGACAGGCGGAAATCGCTCTATGATTAGAGGCCAGAGTTGGCGCTATCTGGAGGAGGCCATCTACAATGTCTCCGGCATTTTCAATTAGCCCCCGAGACGAGGCTGCCCAACTAAAGAAATTTCGAGAGGTGTGGGCGGCGCATGTCGCATCCGCCCAAGCCTTTGTCCGTATTAAGGCGGTCACGGCGGACAGATGAGCTTTGTCTATCAGTTCAAGCGACGTGATGACATTCAATTGAGGGATATTGAATTCAGCAGATCTGCGCCACTTTTCAAAAGAATCATCAGTGGAAAATCGATAGCGGTGTTCAAGCGCGGTTGGTAGAATTTCTTCAATTACTTTTAACAAAGAAGATGATCGTCCGAAGAGTTCATTGGTTGCCGAATTCATTCGGGGGCCGGTGATCTTAGAGTGAAAACTACGAGGGTGAAGTTGAAAGCGGTTGCGTATCTGGTGGCGCTCTCACGCTTGTTGCTCAGGTGCAAACCCAGCCTTTTTCAAAAATGCATCTATTAAAGGGTTGGGGTGCTTTGTTTCTGAACCTTTTGATTCCATCTGCGTGGCTGGATTGAAAGTGAGCTCATTGAAGGCAGTTAGGGCAATGTAGTCTCTGTATTGCTCTGGCGATTGCTGCTTAAAACCTTCAACCGAAGAAGCTATGGAGTATTTATAAGCATAGTGCTCTCGAAGTCGAAATAGGCGCTCATGCCTAGCAGCAGAAAAACGTACCAGCAGCAACGGTGGTATCAAAAGTAGAGCGCGGGCGATTACGTGGCCAAGTAGGTCTGGATTCTGTAGTAACTTATCATTCGATGTGCTCGCGTCGAAGTATCCGCCCGTCAATGTTTTGAGTATCTTCTGAGCGAATTCTTTGGGTAAGATGTCGAAAGCTATTGGTAATGTTGCAGCGATAAGGATTGTAATGGCTGCATAGTACGCCCAGCGGGATCTTGTTACTTCCTTGCTGATTTCTTTCAAGCGTTGACTCAGTGATCCTGCTAAACCCGCATTTGTTGCGCCAGTTAGCATTCCTTCTGATTGGTCAATGAGGCGCTTGATGGTGCTTTCTTCGTGGTTTAGTCGCTCGATCAACTGTGTTAATTGGGTCGTTCCGTCCGTGAATCGCTTTGTTCGCTCGTCGAGCTGTCCCTGGAAGCGATCGAACTCGGATTGATATTCTGCAATTGTATTGGTCAATGCGTCCGCGTCTAGCGAGGTTTTCTTTATACCTTCCATTTTTGTAGATGCCTCAGCGAGCATCGCGCTGATTGTCTTTCTGTCGGAATCTGTGATTTCTTTCAGTCCGGCAATTTCAGATTTGGCTTCGGTTGTATCGGATAGAATAGCGTCGATTGACGTGTCCGCTTCCTTAACATTTTCCTTGATGGCGATCGCTTCTTGCAGAAGTTTTTCTAGTGTCGCGCGGTGCTCAGCATTTAATCGCAGGAAGGCGGCGAAGTCATTTATGCGGGGCGATTTTGCTGCAAGGCGAAGAAGATGCCAGTCGGTGAGAAGTTCTTCTGTAGCGTCCGAAGCCGATTTTAGGTGAGGTCCGAGCGTGTGGCCTGTTCCATTCTGGTCGACGAACGTAAACGTCTCTGCGGTGATGGTTTGGGTCGTCTCGGTGTCTGGGATTTCGGCCCGTGCTGCTGCGTAGTGACCGGCGATTTGGGCGAGCTTCTTTGAAGCTGATTGCATGGTCTTTAAAGGAACGAAAGTTAAGTCTTGTTCCGATATCGCCCGAATACTTGTCGCAATGGTTGTCAGTTCAGAATCTAGGTCGGCTAGTGATTGATGGCTACCTGGGACGGTCGCAGTTGTTAGAAATACGGTCCCATCTGTCGATGGGGTGAGGAGTGATGCTCCGAGAAGGCGCTGTTCTTCTAGTGCTTTATCGCAGGCGTTAGCTAGGTCTTCTGCAATAGACATGTGCGATAGTCCTTGAATAGCATAAATCTAATAGTCTAATCACGGGAATGCGTTCTTAGGTTGTAAATTCCAATAATAGAAAGGGCGGCTGAATGCCGCCCTCTCTACTACTCGCTAAAATGTGTATATCAGCTGCAGCCCGTCGTGCTGCCGCACGTGTCGCACTTCATACAGGTCCCATTCCGAACCAGCGTGAAGTTCGAACACTCACCGCACATGTCGCCTTCATAGCCCTTGGCTTTGGCTTCGGCGCGGCGTTCGGCCTTGCTCGGTGCTGCGGCTGCGGCGCTGCCCGCTTTGCTCCAGGCTTGCGCCTCGAGCTTTTCGGTCGGCGAGAGCGCATGCTCGGGCTCGGCGGTCTTGAGGGCGACTGCGGCATCTCCGCTGCCGTGGCGGGCAGTGGCGCCCGACGCGTTCAGCGAGGTGACGTTGCCGCTCGCGCGGGCGTCGGTGTTTTCGGCCGGGGCGGGCGCACGCATGACGACGAGATTGTCGGTGCGCGAGCGGGTCAGGCCCTTGGAGACATACTTGTTCGAGTCGGTTGGCGCCTTGCCTTCGTCCTCGCCCTTGCCGAGCGCATCGAAGCCCGACTCGGAGACGTCCACATGGCCGAGATCGAAGCGCGACATGTAGGACACCGCGAGTTCGCGGAATACATAGTCGAGGATCGAGGTCGCGAACTTGATGCTGTCGTTGCCCTGCACCGGGCCTGCGGGTTCGAAGCGGGTGAAGGTGAAGGCGTCGACATATTCCTCCAGCGGCACGCCATACTGGAGGCCCAGCGAGACGGCGATGGCGAAGTTGTTGATGAAGGAGCGCAGCGCCGCGCCTTCCTTGTGCATGTCGATGAAGATCTCGCCGAGCCGGCCGTCGTCATATTCGCCGGTGCGGAGGTACACCTTGTGACCGCCGACGACGGCCTTCTGGGTGTAGCCCTTGCGGCGATCCGGCATCTTCTCGCGCTCGCGCATCACTACGATGCGCTCGACCAGACGCTCCACCACCTTCTCGGAGATCGCGGCGGTGCGGGCCGCCATCGGCTTCTCCATCAGGTTCTCCAGCGCATCCTCGTCCTCGTCTTCATCGCTGATGAGCTGCGAGTTCAAGGGCTGCGAGAGCTTGGAGCCGTCGCGATACAGCGCGTTGGCCTTCAGCGCGAGCTTCCACGAGAGAAGGTAAGCGGATTTGCAATCCTCCACCGTGGCGTCGTTCGGCATGTTGATAGTCTTGGAGATCGCGCCCGAGATGAAGGGCTGCGACGCCGCCATCATGCGGATGTGGCTTTCCACCGAGAGATAGCGCTTGCCGATCTTGCCACAGGGATTGGCGCAATCGAACACGCTGTAGTGCTCGGCCTTCAGGTGCGGGGCACCTTCCACCGTCATCGCGCCGCAGATGTGCACGTTGGCGGCTTCGATCTCGCGCTTGGTGAAGCCGAGCGCAGCGAGCAGGTCGAAGCCGGGGGCTGCAATAGCCTCTGCTTCGATCTTGAGGGTGTCGCGGAGGAAGTCCTCGCCGAAGGTCCACTTGTTGAAGGCGAACTTGATGTCGAAGGCGGTCGGCAATGCTGCCTCGACCTTCTTCAGCGCTTCGTCGGTGAAGCCCTTGGCTTTCAGCGTGGAGGCATTGATGCCCGGCGCGTTGGAAAGCGAGCCGTGTCCGACGGCATAGGCCTCGATCTCGGCGATTTCGCTTTCTCGATAGCCGAGCACGCGCAGTGCTGCCGGAACGGCGCGGTTGATGATCTTCCAGTAGCCGCCGCCGGCGAGCTTCTTGAATTTCACCAGCGCAAAGTCAGGCTCGATGCCGGTGGTGTCGCAATCCATGACCAGGCCGATGGTGCCGGTCGGCGCCACGACGGTGGTCTGGGCGTTGCGGTAGCCGTGGAGTTCGCCGAGTTCGAGGGCGAGATCCCATGCCACCTTGGCACGCGCGACAATGTCGGCCTGCGGGCAGGAGGCATGGTCGAGCGCCACAGGCGCAACGGCGAGGCCTTCATAGCCGCGGGTTTCGCCATGGGCGGCACGGCGATGGTTGCGGATGACGCGTAGCATATGCGCGGCGTTCTTCTTGTAGCCGGGGAACGGGCCGAGTTCTTTCGCCATCTCGGCCGAGGTGGCGTAGCTGACGCCGGTCATGACAGCGGTGAGGGCGCCGCACAGCGCGCGGCCTTCCTTGCTGTCGTAGGACAGACCCATGGTCATCAGCAGGCCGCCGATATTGGCGTAGCCGAGGCCGAGGGTGCGGAACTCGTAGGAGAGTTCAGCGATCGGCTTCGACGGAAACTGCGCCATCATCACCGAGATTTCGAGCACCACAGTCCACAGACGGCAGAGATGCTCATAGGCGTGGATGTCGAAGGTGTTGGCCGTGGTGTCGTAGAAGGTCAGCAGGTTGGCCGAGGCGAGGTTACACGCCGTGTCGTCCAGGAACATGTATTCCGAGCACGGATTGGATGCGCGGATATCGCCCGACGATTTGCAGGTGTGCCAGTCGTTCATGGTGGTGTTGAAGTGCAGGCCGGGATCGGCCGACGCCCAGGCGGCGTAGCCGATTTTTTCCCAGAGATCGCGGGCCTTGATGGTCTTCATCACCTTGCCGTCGCGGCGGGCGATCAGGTCCCAGGTGCCATCGGTCTCGACGGCGCGCAGGAAATCGTCCTTCAGCGAGACGGAGTTGTTGGAGTTCTGGCCGGCAACGGTGAGATAGGCCTCGGAATCCCAGTCGGTGTCGTAGATCGGGAAGTCGATCTCCTTGTAGCCCTGGCGGGCGTACTGGATGACGCGCTTGATGACGTTGTCATTGACCAGCGAGCGGCGGGCGAGCTTGATCTCGCGGCGCAGCGCCGGGTTCTTCTCGGGATCGAAGCAGTCGTCGCCGGAGCCTTCGCAATTCACGCAGGCCTTGAGGATCGCCTTGAGGTGCTTCTGGTTCATCTTCGAACCAGTGACGAGGGCAGCAACCTTCTGCTCTTCCTTCACCTTCCAGTCGATATAGGTCTCGATATCCGGATGGTCGGCATCGACCACCACCATCTTGGCCGCGCGGCGCGTGGTGCCGCCCGACTTGATGGCGCCCGCGGCACGGTCGCCGATCTTCAGGAAGGACATCAGACCGGATGAGCGTCCGCCGCCCGACAGCTTCTCGCCTTCGCCGCGCAGGCGCGAGAAGTTGGAGCCGGTGCCCGAGCCATACTTGAACAGGCGCGCTTCACGCACCCACAGGTCCATGATGCCGCCTTCGTTGACCAGATCGTCCTCGACGCCCTGGATGAAGCAGGCATGCGGCTGCGGATGTTCGTAAGCCGATTTCGACTTGGTCAGCTTGCCGGTCTTCCAGTCCACGTAATAGTGGCCCTGGCCGGGACCATCGACGCCGTAGGCCCAATGAAGTCCGGTGTTGAACCACTGCGGCGAATTCGGCGCGACCATCTGCTTGGCGAGCATGAAGCGCAGCTCGTCATGGAAGGCGTGGGCGTCGGCCTCGGAGGTGAAGTAGCCGCCCTTCCAGCCCCAATAGGTCCAGCAGCCGGCGAGGCGGTCGAACACCTGCTTGGACGAGAGCTCAGAGACGAAGCGTTCTTTCTCGGGCAGCGAGGCGAGGGCTTCGGTGTCGGGCACCGAGCGCCACAGCCACGACGGCACGGTCTCTTCCTCGACCTTCTTCAGCTTGGCCGCGACTCCTGCCTTGCGGAAATATTTCTGGGCGAGCACATCGGAGGCGACCTGCGACCACGACTCGGGGACCTCGACATTCTCAAGCTTGAATACCACCGAGCCATCCGGATTCCGGATCTCGGACGTGGTGTGGCGGAAGTCGATCCCGGCATAGGGCGACTGTCCTTCGGTGGTGTAGCGGCGTTGGATCTGCATCGTGGTCGTGCCCCGTCTTAGCCCGACACCCCATCTGGTGGCGCCGGCGATTTCAGTTTGCGGTCTCAAGTTGTCCCCAGGATTGCGCCATGGGTGCCTTAAGTTTGCCGCAGCTCGGCCGGGTGAACCCGGTCCTGTTTGTCTCTGTGGAGCATGTACTGGCCGGTTGAGGGCCACCCGGAATTGCCGGGTTCATGCTTCCCTGGATCGGGCTTCCGCACGCTTGCGGGTCGCCAGATCCTAACGCCTCTACGCGTCGTTTGAGCCGGTTTCCGGCCCGTTTTTTAGTGCTCCAAACGCCGACTTTCCGGGCCGGATTCCAGGACGCAAATCCCCGATCCCGTAGCCTCGACTGGAGGACGGAGCGGTCAATCTGGAACCCGTTTGGGAGCGTCCGGCGGGACAAAAAACGACCCGCGCCGAACAGTTCGAAAACTAGGCCAAACCGATCTCACCCGTCAAGGAGTAGTCGGGGTTCCTGAATCAAATACTAAATATGGTGGAAAGGGTGGATAACCAAGGGGGCTTGCCGCGCCTTGATTGGTGCCAAGTATCGGTGAGTCCTCACGGAATCGAAAGCCAAAAATATTTCTCAAACTGTCTGAAAACCGACCTGCACCCACTGTTCACAGCCCAACTTTATTTTGTCATCCAGGGATTGCGTTTGGCGGACTCAGGGCGCGCAGATGACCGCAGGACAGGTTCCCGCCACCGGCAGTGGTCAGCCCCTCCAATTGCGCGCACGGTTGCACCGATTCCTCGCTCGGTTCCCCCATGACAATCCCCAAGCCTCCCGGTTCGCGCTCGCGAATCGCTCCTCTCGGTCTGCTCCTTCTCGCCATCACCTCGGTCGGCTGGGGCCTGAACTGGCCGGTGATGAAATTGCTGCTCACCGAGTGGCCCCCGCTGACGGCCCGCGGTGGTACCGGTGTGGTTGGTGCCTTGCTGCTCGCTGGCCTTGCAGTGGCCCGGGGTGAGAGTCTGGTTGTGCCACGCGCGCAATGGGGGCGGCTGGTACTGCTGGCAGGGCTCAATGTGTTCGGCTGGATGGCGCTGATGGGTCTGGCGCTGTTGTGGCTGCCGGCCGGCGAGGCCGCGGTGATCGCCTATACGATGCCGATCTGGGCGTCCGTGCTGGCCTGGCTGGTGCTTGGCGAGCGATTGTCGCTGCAGCGGCTCATCGCGATGCTGATGGCCTTTGCCGGGATCGCCGCCCTGATGTCCGGCGGCGGCATCTCCGCCAATGCGACCAAGCTTCCTGGCCTGATCATGGCGCTGACCGGCGCGCTGGGCTTCGCCTTCGGGACGGTGCTCGCCAAGAAATACCCGCTGTCGCTGCCGCTGCTGACATCGACGGCCTGGCAGATCGGCATAGGCTGCGCGCCGGTGCTGTTGCTGGGCGTGATCTTCGAAAGCGCGCGTTTTGACGCCCTGACATCGCTGGGCTGGTCGCTGCTGGCCTATATGGCGGTGATGGTGTTCTGCGTGACCTATCTCTGCTGGTTTGCCGCGCTCCGGCTTCTGCCCGCATCCGTGGCCGCGATCGGCACCATGGCCGTGCCGGTGATCGGCGTGGTCGGCTCAGCCATCGTGCTGCACGAACCGCTGGGCCTCGTGCAGGTCGCCGCCCTGGCCTTTACCCTCGCGGGCGTTGCGCTGGCGACAAAGGGGTAGGCTGCCGTGCCATCCACGCGTCAGGCGCCCAGCGCAAGCGAGTGAGCGTCAGCCCGGGTTTGCGGCCAGCGGCACCTTGACGGTGAAGTGCGAGCCATGGGCGAGATCCGACTTCGCCTCGATCTCGTGACCAAGTGCTTCAGCTGTGCGCCTTACGATCGACAGGCCAAGACCGAGGCCTTCGCTGGCCGGGTTGATCTGGTGGAAGGCATCGAAGATCGAAGTGAGTTGCTCGGTGGCGATGCCGGCGCCGGAATCCAGCACCTCGATGGTCAATGAATTGCCGTGCTTGCGGCAGCCGACCAGCACGCGGCCGTGATCTGTGTATTTGATGGCGTTGCCGACGAGATTGCCGAGGATGGCGCGGAGCATGCCGGGATCGCTGACCACATGGGCCTTGCTCGGCACCACGACCAGTTCGAGGCCCTTGGCTTCGGCGTGCAGGCTCCAATTGGCCAGGATCGACTCGAATACGTCCGAGATCGGGAAGGCGCGGAGGCTGGGCGTGCCGAAACCTGCATCCAGCACCGATGTTTCGGCGAGGCGATCGAGTTCTTCCGCCATCCGCATGCCGGCATCGATGGCATAGCCGAGCCGTTCGCGATCCTTCTCGTCGGTCAGCTTGTTGCGGATGCGGTCAATGGCCATGATCATGACCTGCAGCGGCTGTTTGAGGTCGTGACCGGCAACGGCCATCAATCGGCTGATATTGCGCTGGAGCCGATCGGACAGATGCAGCGCGCGGCGGAATTCCATCTGCGACATGACCTGGCGGGCGAGGGCGGCGAGCACCTCGCGCTGTTCGGTCGAGAGGATGCGCGGCTTGTGGTCGAGCACGCAGACCGTGCCGAGCGGCAGGCCGTCCGGCGTGCGCAGCAGCGCGCCGGCATAGAAGCGCACATGCGGGTCGCCGGTCACCAGCGGGTTACAGTCGAAGCGGGTGTCCTTGGTGACGTCCTCGACTTCGAGAAAACTGTGCTCCAGAATCGCGTGCGCGCAGATCGACCGGTCCATGGATGTCTGCCGTATGCCGAGGCCGACCTCCGACTTGAACCACTGCCTGTCTTCATCGACCAGACTGATGATCGAAATCGGGGTCTGGCAGACATAGCTGGCGATCTTGGTGATGTCGTCGAAGGATGGCTCAAGGGCGGTGTCGAGAATACCGTAGGAGCGCAGCGCCTTGAGGCGCTCGGCTTCGTTGGGATGGAGCCTGGCGATCTTTGGCTTGTCTGACGCGTCCACTGAACCTGCTCACACCCGACGCCGTCGACCCATCGAACGGTTCGATAAGTCCACCAACACTACGCGCGAGTTCCCCGAAAGTCTCGCGCGCGCTGCATCCCCGTTCTTAGACCCTGAGACGGCGGGCGCAAACCAGAAATGACAAAGGACGATGCCGCGAGGCACCGTCCTTTGCGTCGTGCTCAAATCGTCATGTTACGGGCAGGCGTGGCGCAGACCGTCATAGCCGAGATAGGTGCCCGTGCGCACATTGTACGACTTGTAGGTGCGGATGCAGTAATCGACATCGCCGCCGCCGGTGTCGGGAGCGACTTCGACGACATCCGGGGCGTCATCGTAATAGCTGCTGCCATAATACGGGCTGCCGCCGTAATAGCCGTAGGAGTTCCCGTAATAGCTGCTGGCGGCCAGACCGCTGCCGATAATGGCGCCGGCTGCGAAGCCCGGCCCAAACCCGCCGCCACGCCAGCCACCACCGCGCCAGCCGCCGCCGTGATTCCAGCCACCGCCACCAGCAAAGCGCTGACCGCCGCCATGCCAGCCGCCGCCTCCGCCACCGAAGCGGGCACCGCCGCCCGAGACGGTACCGATGGTCCGCGCTTGACCGCCGGGGCCAACGCCCACGACCTTGGTGTTTTGCGCGAAGCTCGGTGTCGCTGCGAAGGCGGGGAGTGCGACAGCGACCGCTGCTGCGACGCTCAAAATCTTCAAATTCGTCATCGTCTGCTCCTGTATGGGATGCATGTTCAACCCCCTGAAGGGATTGCCGTTCCCTGCCGCCGCGCGGTTATTGCGCAATGACAGAATGGCTGTCCGGAGCTGTATGCGGCATGAATGGATTGGGCCGATTCTGCGACAGCCGGTGCTCTGGAGGTAGGCCCGCGGAAGGCCGATACGAGGCCTGTCACGATCAGTTGCTGGCGGCGATCAGTCGCGGCGGTAACTGGACATTTGGCGGCCCGGATGGCATCAACAGCCCGACAAAACCTTCGAACGGTTCAAAATATGAAACAGTTTCTGCTGAAATTCTTCACGTGGTGGAGCGGGACGACCTTCGGGACGAACCTGTGGACGTCGCGATTCGGCGAACTGGTCGGTACCGACGAGCAGGGCAACAAATATTACCGCACCAAGGGCGGCAAGATCGATCCGACGCTGGGCTTCGAGCGCCGCTGGGTGATTTACAACGGCTATGCCGAAGCCAGCAAGATCCCGCCGGACTGGCATGGCTGGATCCACCACACCGTGGACGTACCGCCGACCGAAGAGAATTATGTACCGCGCGAATGGCAGAAGCCGCACCAGCCGAACCTGACCGGTACGCCGGCAGCCTATCGCCCGGCTGGTTCGACTCTGGCCAGCGGCCGTCGCCCGAAAGCGACCGGCGATTACCAGGCCTGGACGCCCGGTTCGTAACGACTCATCCGTTCTGGACGACCGGTTGTGCGAGCCGCTCTGCGGCGCGCTCGACCTTGGCTTTGCGCTGTTTCCAGCCGTCGGCTTTCGCGGTCAGATAGGCCACCACCTCCGGCGATGCTGTCTCGGGTGAGCCCGCATTGAATGGCGGCGCCGGATTGTATTCGATCGCCAGTTGAATCGTTTCGGCGGTTTTGCGATCCAGCATGATCGAAGTCAGCGTTAGCGCGAAGTCGATGCCCGCGGTGACGCCACCGCCGGTGACGCGATTGCGGTCGATGCAGACGCGCGACGCATCCGGAATGGCGCCGAAATGCGACAGGAAAGGCCGCGCTGACCAGTGGGTGGCTGCGCGGTAACCAGTCAGCAGGCCGGCGGCGCCGAGTACCAGCGAACCCGTGCAGACCGATGTCACATAGTGCGCGCCAGGCGCCTGCTTGCGCAGGAATGTCAGCGTCTCCTCATCATGCATCGCTTCGTCGGCGCCCGCGCCGCCAGGCACGCAGATCACATCGAGCTGTGGGCACTCGCCAAATGTGGTGGTCGGCAGAAAGGTCAGCACGGTGTCGGTTGTGATCGGCTCGATGCACTTCCAGAGCAGATGCACCTTTGCGCCCGGGACGCGCGAGAGCACCTGCAGCGGGCCGGTGAAATCGAGCTGCGTGACGTTCGGAAACAGGACGAAGCCGATCTGGATGGGCGCGGTCATGACGATCTCCTGATGTGCAGACTTGACGGGATCAGTCTGCCATGATGGCTTCATGTCCAAAATGGCATAATTCCCTCAATATCGGACATCGGCTTGATTTGATGATCGGCATTCTGGTTTTCCCGAATTTCCAATTGCTCGATGCGGCTGGGCCGATTGCAGCCTTCGAGATCGCGGGCCGCCTCGCGGGAGCGCCGGCGTCGATCAAGGTGATCGCGGCTGAGCCCGGCGAGATAGCAAGTTCGTCGGGCGTGGCGTTGCTGGCGCGCGGCTTGCGTTCGATTGCCGGGCTTGAGACATTGATCGTGGTCGGCGGACAGGGTGTGCGTGCAGCGGCCTCATGTCCGCGCATACTGGCCTTTGTCCGCAAGGCCGGACAACGCGGCTGCCGCGTCGCCAGCGTTTGTTCCGGGGCCTATGTTCTGGCCGAAGCGGGTATTCTCGACGGCCGCCACGCGACGACGCATTGGCGACACACGCAGCATTTTCTCGCCAGCTATCCGCAGATCAAACTCGCGCCTGACCGGATCTTTGCGCGTGACGGCAATATCTGGAGCTCTGCAGGCATCAGTGCCGGTATCGATCTTGCGCTGGCGATGATCATCGAGGATCACGGCGAAGCGGTGGCGCAGGCCGCAGCGCGACAGCTCGTGCTGTACCACCGTCGCGGCGGGGGGCAGTCACAATTCTCGTCGCTGCTGGAGCTGAAAGCGCCGACCGGTCGCTTCGCGCCACTCCTTAGCTGGGCGCGCGAACATCTCGATCAGGCGCTCACCGTGGAGCGGCTCGCCGAACATGCCGGCATGAGCGCGCGGCACTTTACGCGCGCCTTCATCGCCGAGACCGGCGCGACACCGTCGAAGGCCATCGAGCGGCTCCGCGTCGAGGTTGCCAGGCAGCGCGTGCAGGGCAGCAGCGAAGCGATCGAGCTGATCGCGCAGTCGGCGGGCTTCCGCGATCCGGAACGGATGCGCCGCGCCTTCATCCGCAGTTTCGGCCAGCCGCCGCAGGCGCTGCGCAGGGCGGCGCGGGCGGGCTAAAATACGCGCGGCGCGATCACCATAAACCAGACGAGGGCGGATACAATATAGCCAGCAACATGCGTATTGTGAGATGCTATATGTCGAAACTACGCCTGATACGATAGAGGACCAGGACGCCAGACGAGTTCATCGCTTTCCAAGACGCCTGTTCACGGTGAAACCTCAGGGAAATCCGACATGATCAGCGATACGCGCAGCGAGCACGACCTGTTGGGCAACCGCGATGTTCCGGCCGACGCCTATTACGGCGTTCATACACTCAGGGCCGTCGAAAATTTTCCGATCACCGGCATTCCGATTTCCATCTATCCCGAGCTCATCAGTGCGCTTGCCGCGATCAAACAGGCAGCGGCGCTTTCGAATATGGATCTCGGATTGCTCGACAAGACGCGTGGGGCTGCGATCATCGCTGCCTGCGAGGACATTCGCGCCGGCCGTTTGCATGATCAATTTGTCGTGGACGTCATTCAGGGCGGTGCCGGGACGTCTACCAACATGAATGCGAATGAGGTGATCGCCAATCGCGCCCTGGAAATTCTCGGTCATAGCAAAGGCGACTACGGGTATCTGCATCCGAACGAGCAGGTCAATATGAGCCAGAGCACCAACGACGTGTATCCCACGGCGTTGAAGATCGCGACCTATCACGGCGTATTTCACCTGATCGACGCGATGGCCGTGTTGCGAAAGGGATTCGAGCGCAAGGCGGACGAGTTCAAGGATGTTCTGAAGATGGGCCGCACCCAGTTGCAGGATGCGGTGCCCATGACGCTCGGTCAAGAGTTCAGCACTTACGGCGTCATGATCGGCGAGGACGAGGATCGCTTGCGCGAGGCAGCGTTGCTGATCTGCGAGATCAATATGGGCGCGACTGCCATCGGCACCGGCATCGCGTCGCATCCAGACTATGCACGGTTGATCTGCCAGCATCTCGCTACCATCACCGGCATGCCGCTCGTCACGGCCGCAAACCTGATCGAGGCCACGCAGGACTGCGGTGCGTTCGTTCAGCTTTCAGGCGTGCTCAAGCGGGTAGCCGTCAAGATTTCCAAGATCTGCAACGACCTCCGGCTGCTGTCGAGCGGCCCGCGCGCCGGTCTCAATGAGATCAATCTGCCGGCGGTACAGGCGGGTTCCTCGATCATGCCGGGCAAGGTGAACCCGGTCATTCCCGAGGTCGTAAACCAGGTCGCGTTCGAGGTGATCGGCAACGATCTCACGGTGACCTTCGCCGCCGAGGCCGGCCAGCTTCAGCTCAACGCGTTCGAGCCGATCATTGCGCACAGCCTGTTCAAGAGCGTCAGCCATATGCGGGAGGCCTGCCTGACGCTGGAGAAGCGTTGTGTCGCGGGCATCACAGCGAACCGCGAACGTCTCCGTGCCTATGTCGAGAATTCAATCGGCCTCGTCACCGCGCTCAACCCCTATATCGGCTACGCCAACGCCACCGCCATTGCGGTCGAGGCCCATGAGACCGGCCGCAGCGTCTACGATCTGGTGCTGGAAAAAGGCCTGCTGCCGCAGGAGACCCTTGCCGCCATTCTCCAGCCCGAGGTGCTGACCCGGCCGCAAAGTATGCCGACCCGCGAGTGAAGACGGCAGTCCAGCTTCGGCAAGGCGCGGATCAGCGCGCGGGCATCTGCGCAACCGCCAGCATCGCCGCCACGTAGCCATAGGGTCCAAGCCCGCAGATCACGGCGGTGGCGGCCTGCGAGAGGACCGAGTGGCGGTGATACTTGTCGCGAGCGTGGATGTTGGAAATGTGCAGCTCCACGATCGGACCCTCGAAGGCTTTCATGGCGTCGAGCATGGCGATCGATGTGAAGGAATAGCCGGCCGGATTAATGATGATCGCGTCGGCATCCTGACGGGCTGACTGGATCAGATCGACCAGCACACCTTCATGGTTGGACTGGTGAAACGACAGCGTCAGTTTCAGCTTGCTGGCCTGTTCTTCGCAACTGGCCTTGATCTCATCGAGCGTGGTGGTCCCGTAAATATGCGGCTCCCGCACGCCGAGCAGGTTGAGATTGGGACCGTTCAGTATCATCACGCGTTTCATTGTCTTACTTCCTTCCGCTAGCCGCCGAGCCATTTTGCCGGCACCATCACCAGCGACGGGAACAGCGTCAGCAGCGCCAGCACCACCAGTTGCGCGATCATGAACGGCCAGACGCCGCGCATGATCTCGTCCATGCTCACCTTCGCCACGCCGCACACTACGTTGAGCACCACGCCGACGGGTGGCGTGATCAGTCCGATCGCGTTGTTGATGATGAACAGCACGCCGAAATAGACCGGGTCGATGCCGGCCTCGCGGACGATCGGCATCAGCACCGGTGTCAGGATCAGGATGGTGGGCGTCATGTCGAGTGCAGTGCCGACGATGACCACAATGATCATCAGCACGATCATCAGAAGCGTCTGGTTGCCCATGAAGGGACGGGCGAGCTCGACGATCTGGCCGGAAATTTCGGCGACCGTGATCAGCCAGGACGACACCAGCGCCGCGGCGACAAGGAACATCACCACGGCGGTGATCTGTGCGGAGCTGATCAGAATCTTGACCAGTTGCGGGAAGGTCAGCTCGCGATAGACGAAGGTGGCCACAATGAAGGAATAGACCGCGACGACGACGGCCGCTTCGGTCGGCGTGAAGATGCCAAAGCGCAAGCCGAAAACGATGATCATCGGCAGCATCAAGGCCCAGAAGCCATCGATCAACGCGCGAAAGATGTGCGCCAGGCTTTGTCGCGGAGGGCTCACCGAGTTCTCATTGCGCGCAACCCACCACCAGGCGCAGCACAGACTGCCGCCGAGCATCAGACCCGGCACCACGCCGGCGAGAAACAGCTTCGAGATGGAGACGCCGGCGGCAACGCCGAAGATGACGAAGCCGATCGAGGGCGGGATCACCGGCGCGATGATTCCGCCGGCGGCGACGAGACCGGCTGCGGAGGCGCGGTTATGCCCGGCCGCAGCCATCATCGGCACCAGCAGCGCGCCGAGCGCGGCGGCGTCGGCAACGGCAGACCCGGACAGTGATGCGAGAATGCAGGACGTCAGAATGGCGACATAGCCGAGCCCGCCGCGCAGATGGCCGACGAGGGCGATGGCGAAGTTCAGGATGCGGCGAGCGAGGCCGCCGGTGTTCATGATCTCGCCAGCCAAGATGAAAAATGGCACCGCCATTAGCGGGAAGGAATCAACGCCATTGATGACGTTCTGCGCGATGATCTGGGAGTCGAAGATATCCAGATAGGTCATCAGCGCGACGCCGCAGATGATCAGGGCAAATGCGATCGGCATGCCGATGGCCATGGCGCCCAGCAGCGAGAAAGTGAAGATGCCGATGGTCATTGGCGGTCATTCCCGTTGGCGGCGGTGGACGTCGCGGGGACCTGTTCCTCGGACTCGCTGATGGCGATCAGCTCCGATGTGGCGAGCTGGCCGCTCAACAGGCGATAGAGATCATGCAGCAGGATCGGGATCGAGGCGGCGCCGAAGACGAGACCGGCGGCATAGAACAGACCAACGGAGAGGCCGGAGGCCGGCGCCGTCGTGTCCCAGTTCAGCACCGTTTGTTTCCATGAGCCCTCGGTGAGCAGCACAGAAGCATACAGCATCAACGCATGGCTGAGCGCGTAGCAGATCTTGCGCCCCATCGGCGACAGCATCTTCACGAAACTGTCGACGCCGAGATGAGCGTGCTCACGGAGGCCAACGATGGCTCCGAGAAACACCATCCAGACGAACAGCCAGCGCGACAGTTCCTCGGAGATGGCGATACCGGAGTTGAAGACGTAGCGCAGCACGACATTGCCGAACACCAGAAACACCATGGCCGCCAGAAGGACGGCCATGACGAGCTTGAGCGACCAGTAGTAGGCGTCGACGATCCTGTGTGTCGCAGAGGCAGAAGGAGCGGGCATTAGCAGCTTTCGCGAGTGGGCGTGGTAATCGTCGCGCGGCGGCATCAGGCGGTGCGAAGCTCAATCCTTGTGGACGCGATCAAGTTCGCTGTTGAACAGCTTGACGATCTCCGGGTCGTAGTCGGCGGAGAATTTGGCGGCGATCGGTTTGGTCTTGTCGCGCATCTTGGCGAGTTCGGCCGGTGCGATCTCGTTGACCTCCATGCCCTTGGCCTTGAGCTCGCCGACGGAAGCCGCTGCTGCATCGCGGCTGACCTTGCGTTGATAGTCACGGGCCTCGTTAGCGGCGTCCTGCAGTATCTTCTGCTCGTCCTTGGACAACTTGTCCCAGAACACCTTGCTGACCAGGATGATGTTGGTCGAATAGGTGTGGTTGGTGACGCTGAGATACTTTTGCACCTCATAGAACTTGTTCGAGAGGATCACTGAGAACGGATTCTCCTGGCCGTCGACCGTGCGGGTTTCCAGCGCGGTGTAGAGTTCGGAGAAGCTCATCGGCACCGGGTTGGCATTGAACGCCTTGAAGGTCTCCAGATAGACCGGGTTCGGGATCACGCGGATCTTGATGCCGTCGAGATCCTCGCCCTTGGTGATCGGGCGCCGGCTGTTGGTGACATTGCGGAAGCCGAGATCCCAGTAGCCGAGACCGATCAGACCCTTCTCCGGGAGCTTGGCGAGCAGGGCCGAGCCAAGCGGGCCATCCAGCAGCGCGTCGGCCTGCTTCGGCGTTGAGACGATGAACGGGAAATCGATCAGCCCGTAGTCCTTGACGATGCCCACCAGCGACGTGGTGGCTGGCGACTGCATTTCCTGCGTGCCGGCGCGCAGTGCCGACTGCTGCTGCATCTCTGAGCCGAGTTGGTTGGCGGGATATTCGCGCACCTTCATCTTGCCACCGCTCTTCGCGGCAACGAGTTCAGTGAACTTCTGCACGCCCTTGCTGACGGGATGATCGGTGTTGTTGAGGTGACCCCAGCGAATGGTGCGTTCCTGCACCTGCGCGGATGCCGGGCCGCAGGCGACGGCGAGGGTGGTGGCGACGGCGGCGAGCCAGACGGTAGATGTCGAATGGACGGTCATGTTGCTTCTCCCCAGAATGGTATTTTTCCGTTCTTGGGCGCAACCGTCTTATATGGTAAAATAAAAATCAACTGATATTTCGAAATATCTATGATGATTTGTGTCTAGCTGCCGGGCTGATGTAAGGTGCCGGCCAGATCATGCCATCAGGATTGCTCATGCTGGATATCCCCATTGCGGACCGGGCCGGAGAGACCGTCGGCGACAGCGCCTATCGGCGCATCCGCAACGACGTCATTTTTGGCAATCTCGAGCCCGGCCAGAAGCTCAAGCTGGAGAAGATGAGTGTCGCCTATGGCACCAGCGTCTCGACGCTGCGCGAGACGCTGAACCGGCTGTGCTCGGAAGGCTTCGTCGTCGCCGAAGGCCAGCGCGGTTTCGAGGTGACGTCGATTTCGGCTACGGAATTCCAGCAGATTGCGGAATTGCGCGAACTGCTCGAGGGCCATGCCATCGAGCAGTCGTTCAAGTTAGGCGATCTCGACTGGGAGGCGCTGGTCGTTTCCGCGCATCACAAGCTGTCCGCCATGGAAAAGGCAATGCTCGCCGGCGATAAGTCGAAGACCGAGGCCTGGAAACAGTGCGACTGGCAGTTTCACCGCGCGCTGATCGCAGCCTGCGGATCGCAGGTGCTGCTCGACGCACTGTCGGCGGCTTACGACAAATATCTGCGCTATCAGATGCTGGCGGTGGTGTTTCGCGGCGAAGTCGCTGCGGTCGAGCACCGCGAACTGATGAACGCTGCGCTGGCGCGGGATTCCGCCAAGGCACGCAAGCTGCTGCACACCCACATCCATGATTGCGTGAAGCATGCCCTGAGCAATTCGGACTGGCTGAGACCGGCGCATGCGCCGTTGCGGCAGCAAATCGCCCACCAGCGTAAAAAACCGAGGACCTAAAATGGTTCGTCGTTCGCGATCCGCTTCTTCCTTTTGCGCGATCGCTCCCAGACGACGCCCGGAAAACCCTTGAGCGGAACCAGCGGCTCGCCGGTGTAGGTCCACTCCTGCAATTCCTCTATGCCGATATGATAAAGCGGCTGCCGGCCAGTGCGGCTGACGAACAACGCGCGGGCAATGTTGACCATGTGCGGCGAGCGAGCGCGTTCGTAGAACAGCGGTGTGCCGCATCGTTTGCAGAAGCTTCGCGTGGTGCCCGATGCCTTGTCTTCAAAGCGCGTGATCTCCGCCTGTCCTTCCATGACGCGGAAACGTTTGCGCCAACTGCCGACATAGGTGGCATAGGCGGCGCCATGCGCCTGTCGCGTGGCACGGGAATGATCGTGCCACGCCCAGCGGGCCGGAAAATCGATTTCGAATTGGACCGTGCCGCACAGGCAGCGGCCCCTGACCGGACCACCGGGTGCGATCTTCTCCGGCTTCTTCATCGTGATCGCTCCCGGGATGGCGCCAGCGCTAGCCCAATCCTTTCAGCCATTCTCCCATCTCGTGCAGCGCCGTGTTCGCTTTAGGCAAAATCTTGCCCATGGTGATGAAGCCATGGAATTGGCCGGGATAGGTTTTGTATTCCACGGCCACGCTCGCGTCAGACAGGCGCTTGGCATATTCATCGCCTTCGTCGCGCAGCGGATCAGCGCCGGCGGTCATGACATAGGCCGGCGGCAGGCCCGCGAGGTTGTCCATGCGGGCAGGCGAGGCGCGCCAGTTGTCGACGTCGGCCTTGCCCGTGAGATAGTGATCGGCGAACCAGCGGATGACATTGTGCGTCAGCAGGCAACTCGTCTCCGGTTCGCTGTGCGAGGGATGGGTCATGCGGAAGTCGGTGGCAGGATAGATCAACAACTGGCCGGCGAGTTTCGGTCCGCGATTGTCCCGCGCGTCGATAGCGACGATGGCGGCGAGATTACCTCCGGCGCTGTCGCCGCCGACGCTGATCTGCTTTGCATCCACATTGAGCTGTACGGCATTGTCGGAAATCCAGCGTGTTGCGGCGATGGCGTCGTCGATGGCGGCGGGAAACTTGTTCTCCGGCGCGAGGCGATAGTCGACCGAGATCACGATCATCTCGCCTTCATGGGCGATAATGCGACACACCACATCGTGGCTGTCGAGATCTCCGATCACCCAGCCGCCTCCGTGGAAGAACACCAGGCACGGCGACAAGCCGTCGGTTTTACGGAGCACTTTCGGCGTGTAGGCGCGCGCCGGAATGGCACCGGCCGGGCCGGGCACCGTCATGGATTGCACCGACGCCAGTTCCGGCGGTTCGGGGTTGGCGACCGGTCGCGCTTTCAAATACCACTCGCGCGCTTCCTGCGGCGAGATTGTTTCGTAGGGTGGGCGGCCGGCATCGCGGAACACGTTCAGCACGGCGGCGGCATCGGGATCGAGAACAACAGGCATGTGATCTGCTCTTGGTTTTTGGATGTTTAGGCGGAGGTGCGGCCGCCATCGACGGTGTAGGCGGAGCCGGTGACGTAGCTCGCATCATCCGAGGCGAGGAAGGCGACGATCGGCGCGACTTCCCGGGCGAGACCAAGGCGGCGCTGCGGCACACGGTCCACGACCTTCTCGACGGGCGCAGGCATGCCGCGGCCGACCCGTGCATCCACGATGGCCGACAGCATGCGGCTGTCGATCAGGCCGGGGCAGATGCAGTTCACGCGCACATCGGTGCCGGTGCATTCCTGCGCCGCGCTCTTGGTAAGGCCGATTACCGCGTGTTTACTGGCGCTGTAGGCTGCGATCTCTGCGGAGCCGATGATGCCGGCAATGGACGCCGTGTTGATGATCGAACCCTTGTTGGCCCTCAGCATCACCGGCAGCACATGCTTCATGCCGAGAAACACGCCGACCACATTGACGTCGAGCACCTTGCGAAAGTCGGCGAGCGAGGCTTTCACGATGGGCGCGATCGTGCCTTCGATGCCGGCATTGTTGTAGAAGATATCGATGGTTCCGAAACGCTTCACCGTGGCGGCGACATAGCCGATGACGTCTTCCTCGCTCGTCACATCTGCCGTGAGTGCCAATGCCTCGGCAGAGGCGGGGAGGTGCGCGACCGCGCGCTGAAGCGCGGCCGCATCGCGGTCCACGGCGACGATCCTGGCACCACGCGCCGCCAGCAATTTGATGGTCTCGGTGCCGATCACGCCGGCTGCGCCGGTGACGACGGCGATTCTGCCGTCCAGACGGATTCCGTCAGTCATATAGAGCGTTCTCCCCATGCTCCGGTTTGTTCCGGATTAATGGCCGGTCGCGCGTCACGCGCCTGCCTGATGTGGACTATTTCACGGGGAGGGTGACCTGACCAGCCGGGCGGTATGCGGAGCAGGGCGCCCTTTCGCCGCCGCATTCGGCGTGTTAACCGGAGGCGATTACGCGGCCATTCTCCTACAATGTCGCGAGCCTGATTCTCGATTGAGCCGCGCCGCATGTTGCGAACCCTGACGATTGCCGGATTTGCGGCCCTCCTGGCCGCCACCTCACTGTCGCCTGCACCCGTGCAGGCGCAGTTCGGTCCGCTGTTCGGCGATCCGCCGCCGCGCCCGCCGGGCAGCGTGCCGCGTGGCCAGCAACCACCGCCGCCCATGGACGACGAGGAGGAGGTGCCCGAGCTGCCGCAGGGCCGCCTGCTGCCGACGCGTCCTGGCACGGGCGCGCCGCCGCCCGGCGCTGTGCAGTCGCAGCCGCTGGCGCCGCCGCCCGGGAGCAACACCACCATCATTCCGCAGAACCAGCCCGGAACGCGGCAATCCGATCTGCCACCACCCTTGGGCGTATCGCCCAATCAGCCCGCGCCACAGCCCGGCGTGGCCAACGCGCCCGCTGCTGCTCCCAACGGCCGCCAGCCGCCCAAGGTGGCGCCGCCGACCCCTGCCACGCTGCAGCCCGGCGATGAGGTGGTGACCGAGCCGCCGGCGCAGAAGATCGTCAACAAGAAAGCGAGCTTCTCGGGCCTCGACAAGATCACCGGCCGCATCATCAATTTCGACGCCGACATTGGTGAGACCGTGCAATTCGGCGCGCTCCGTGTGAAGACCGACGCCTGCTACACGCGTCCGGCCACCGAAGCGGCCAATACCGACGCCTTCGTTGAGGTCGACGAAATCACGCTGCAGGGCGAAGTGAAGCGAATCTTCTCCGGCTGGATGTTTGCCGCCAGCCCCGGCCTGCACGGCGTCGAGCACCCGATCTACGATATCTGGCTGACCGACTGCAAAGGCCCGGAAGCGACGGTTGCAACCACGCAGCCCGATGCGCCGCGGCCCCCGCCGCCGGCCCAGAAACGCGCCCAGCCGAAGCAGCAACCGCGCGCCCAGCAGCAGCCCCTGCAGCCGCCGCCGGGCTTCCCTGCCTTCCGGCAATAAACGCGACGGCGCGTCTTAAGAGGCGTCGTTCCGTCCCGCGATAATGTCCAGCACCGTCGTGCCCTTGAGCGGGAAATCCGTAGGGAGTCTGTCGAACTCCGCGACGCCGTCGAGCGATGCGTCGAGCAGCTTGCGGTAACGCGCACGCGGCACTTCCTGCGCGCCGAACGACAGCAGGTGATCGGTGACATATTGGGTATCGAGCAGTTTGAAGCCGCCGGCGATCAGCCGCGCGACGAGATGCACCAGCGCGACTTTCGAGGCGTCGCGCGCATGATGAAACATGCTCTCGCCGAAGAAGGCGCGACCAAGTGAGACGCCATAGAGCCCGCCGACCAACGTATCGTCCAGCCAGACCTCGACGCTGTGGGCATGGTCCATCTCATGCAGCTCGCCATAGAGATCGCGAATGCGCGTGTTGATCCAGGTGTCTTCGCGGCCGGGCTTCGGCGCGGCACATTCGGCCATCACACGTTTAAAGGCGGTGTTGACGGTCACGGTGAAAACGTCGGAGCGTACGGTGCGGGCGAGGCGCGAACTGATACGGAAGCCGTCCAGCGGAATGATGCCGCGCCGTTCGGGCTCGACCCAGAACAAGCCGGGATCGTCGGCGCTTTCCGACATGGGGAAGATGCCGCAGGCATAGGCGCGCAACAGCAGTTCTGGCGTAACCTCGGAGGAGGCGGAGTCGCGTGAACTCATGCCGCCAGCATAGCAGGCGGAGGCCGCGCGGGCGACGGTCTTGGCGCTCAACAGGCGCCGAGCGGATTGAGGTGGCATCGGAGGATCGGGGCCACGAACCAAGCAATGCTTATGCCCGATATTTGGCTTACTTATTGGATAGGCTCTGGTCGCGCAGGGCACACTGACGCCAACGCGGGCTGTTCAAATCTGGAACCGCTCGACAATCGTCCTGACGCGCCCGGATCGTTGCTTGATTGCTCGGACGACGGGCTTAGCTATCAGGATGCAGGCAGGGAGCCTGTTCACCATGACGAATATCGTGACAATCGACGGCAAGGCATCGACCAGAGCGACAACACCTCATCGCGTGGTCGTTGTCGGTGCCGGCTTCGGCGGGCTGGAGACTGTGTATCGGCTGACCGGTGCTGATGTCAGCATCACCATTGTCGATCGCCGTAATCATCACCTGTTTCAGCCGCTGCTCTATCAGGTTGCGACCGCGTCGCTGGCGACATCTGAAATCGCCTGGCCGATCCGCTATCTGCTGCGCGGACGCAAGGATGTGACGACATTGCTTGGTACAGTGACCGGTGTCGATACGGCTGCGCGCCGTGTGCAACTCGATGACGGGCAGACACTGCCTTACGACACACTCGTGCTCGCCACGGGGGCGGGTCACGCTTACTTCGGCCATGATGAATGGGAACCGTACGCGCCGGGCCTCAAGACGCTGGAAGATGCGACAACCATCCGTCGCCGTATCCTGACAGCGTTCGAACGTGCCGAACGCGAGAGTGACCCTGTAAAGCGTGCGGCATTGCTGACCTTTGTGATCATCGGCGCCGGACCGACTGGCGTCGAACTCGCCGGTACGATCGCCGAGCTGGCGCGCGTGACCTTGCCGGAGGACTTCCGCAATATCGATACGCGCGAGACTCGCGTGGTGCTGATCGAAGCGGGGTCACGGGTGCTTGCGGGATTCCCCGAAGAACTGTCGGCCTATGCACAACGCTCGCTGGAGAAGCTCGGCGTCGAAGTCGCACTCGGACATGCCGTGTCCGATTGCAATGTCGATGGCGTTGTCTATGGCGACAAGGCGCTCGGCGCCAGGACGATCATCTGGGCGGCAGGCGTGCGCGCGTCGCCGGCTGCAGAGTGGCTGGGTGTTGCCGCCGATCGGGCGGGGCGGCTGCAGGTCAATCCAGATCTCGCTGTGCCGGGTCACCCCGATATTTTCGCTGTCGGAGATACGGTGACTATCGCCGCGCCGGACGGCAATCCGGTGCCCGGCATCGCGCCGGCGGCAAAGCAGGAAGGGCGCTATGTCGCGTCAGCGATCAAGCAGCGTCTGCGCGGCGAGACGCCCGTGCCGTTTCGCTATTCGCACGATGGCAGTCTCGCGCAGATCGGCAAGAAACTTGCGGTGATCGACTTCGGTCGCGTGAGATTACGCGGTGCGCTGGCGTGGTGGATCTGGGGCATCGCCCACATCTACTTCCTGATCGGGCTGCGCAATCGCCTTGCCGTCGCGATCAACTGGCTGTGGATCCACACGCTCGACCAGCGCGGCGCGCGGCTGATCACGCAGGGGCGTGCGGTGGTCGACAACGACACCCAGACGTCAAGCTCGACCGAACAGAAGCGCGTCAGGTCGGCGCGTTAAACTCCCACGGCAGTCCGGCAAATCTTTCGATCAGAAAATCGAGCAGCACGCGGACCTTGGCCGGCGGGTTCCTGCCCGGTGGATAAACGCCATAGATGCCGCCGGTTGCCTTGGTCGGCTGGTCGAGTGCAAGCGCGACCAGAGCGCCGCGCTGCAGGGCTTCGCCGACAATGAAGGTCGGTTGATAGATGATGCCTTGGCCGGCGACGGCTGCGTGGCACAACGCATCGCCGTTGTTGGCGCGCAGATTTCCGCTGATGGTCACGTCGATGTCGCCCTTGGCGCCGAATGCCCAGCGATCCACACCGAAGGGACGTGACAGCGTGTAGCCGAGACAATTGTGTCCGGTCAGTTCGGCGATCGTTCGCGGCGTGCCATGTGCCGCAAGATAGGATGGCGCAGCGCAGACCACCGTCTGATAGGAGCCCAATCGCCTTGCGGTGAGTTGGGAGTCGGAGAGGTTTCCGATCCTGATAGCCAGATCCCAGCCTTCCTCCACCAGATCAACCAGGCGATCGTTCAATGCGAGATCGACGGTGATATGCGGATAGAGGTTCGCGAAGGATGGCAGGATGGGGGCGATGTAGTCCGTTCCGAACGACACCGGTGCATTCACCCGCAGCAATCCGACGGGATCGATACGGTCGGCCGTGATTGCTGCGTCGGCAGCCTCCATGTCGGCCAGGATACGCTGACCGGCTTCGAGATAGCGCTGGCCGGCCTCGGTCAGCGCTATCTTGCGCGTGCTGCGATGGACCAGGGCCGCGCCCAACCGGGCCTCGAGCGCGGTGATGTGCTTTGTCACCATGGTCTGGGACAGGCCAAGGGCACGGCCTGCAGCCGAGAAGCTGCCGGTGGCAACGACCCGGGTGAACACCTCGATACTGGTCAGGCGATCCAACATGCAGCTCTATCTCACTCTATGGGTGTGAAGTGATATTCGAGATAGCGAGATTATCGTTGAAAATAAAGGGGATTAGATTGCGTCGATAGCCATTCAGGAGATGACCATGATCGATACGCGAACCGCGCCCTTTGCTGCGCTGCTGCTCCGCCTCAGCCTTGGTGTGCTGTTTCTGGCCCATGCCGGCCTCAAATTTTTCGTCTTCACGCCCGCCGGCACCGCGAAGTTCTTTGGCAGTCTCGGCCTGCCACCGGAGCTGGCCTATCTCACCATCGCCGTGGAGACGGTCGGTGCCATCGCGCTGATCCTGGGCCTGTGGACCCGTGTGGCCGCCGTCGTGCTGATCCCCGTATTACTCGGCGCTATCGTCACGGTGCATGGCCCGGCAGGCTTCTTCTTCACCAACCCGAAGGGCGGCTGGGAATATCTGGCGCTCTGGATCGCCGCGTTGGGTGCACAGGCACTGCTCGGCACGGGCGCCTATGCGCTCGACAATCTGCGCAGCACGGCGACATCTGCGAAGCTGCAAGGATCCCTGTCAGCCTAATTGATAGAAGCCGACGAGGCGAGCCATGACATTGCGCGAGAAACTTCCAAGGAACCTTCCAAGCATCTTCCTGTCGCACGGTTCGCCCATGCTGCCTTTCACCGATGCGCCAGCGCGGACCTTTCTCGCTGGCCTCGGCCAGTCATTGCCGCGACCGGATGCGATCGTGGTGGCATCGGCGCATTGGGAAACCGCGGCGCCCGAAGTTAGCGCAACACCGGTCAATACGACGATCCACGACTTTCGCGGCTTTCCGCGTCAGCTCTACGAACTGCGCTACGACGCGCCTGGCGCGCCGGCTGTTGCTGCCGAAGTTGCTGACCTGCTGAAAGCGGCAGGTCTGTCCTGCACTGTCGATCCGCAACGCGGTCTCGATCACGGCGCGTGGGTGCCGCTACTGCTGATGTATCCGCAGGCGGATATCCCGGTGTTGCAGGTCTCGATCCAGACTCATCTCGGACCCGCGCATCATTTGCGTCTTGGTCGCGCGCTAGCCGCGCTACGACGCCAAAACATTCTGGTGATTGGCAGCGGCAGCTTTACCCACGATCTGTCATCCTTTCGCGGGCAGGGCGTCAACGATCCGGTACCGGATTGGGTGAATGGTTTTGCCGACTGGTTCGACGACGCGCTCCGCCGCAATGCCATTGATGATCTGCTTGTCTATCGTCCGCTCGCACCCCATGCGGTAAAGAACCATCCGACGGAAGAGCATCTGTTGCCGCTCTATGTGGCGCTGGGCGCGGCAGGCGCTACACCGCGCGTGACCCGGCTGCATGCCAGCGCGACGCACAGCGTGCTGCGGATGGATGTCTATGCCTTTACCGGCGACGAAGATGTCGCCGGCGCGACGCTTGTTGCAGATGCGAAAGGAGAGAAGGGCGCGCTCTAATCTGGTGATACACGTTACGCAGATTGCATTGGCGATTGCTCGCCAGGCAACAACTGGTGTTACGTTGCGAGCCGTATTGTCGCAGGTACGGCGGATCGGTTCGCCGGAGGAGACGCCGTGTCGCTGAGCTGGAAGAAGATCGCACCTCTGGCCGTCTGGCTGGTGCTGTACGTCATCCCTATTCCGGCAGGACTTGTCGCCAATCAGTGGCATTATTTTGCTGTTTTCGTTGCGGTGATTACCGGCCTTATCCTGGAATCCATGCCTGTTGGCGCGGTCGGTCTGATCGGTCTGACCTTTGCGGGCGTGATGGGATATGTCGAACATGATCCCAACAAGTCGCTGCGCTGGATGCTGAGCGGATTCTCCGAAAGCACGGTGTGGCTGATCGTCGGCGCCTTCGTATTCTCGATCGGCTATCGCAAGAGCGGTCTTGGCAGGCGTCTGGCATTGCTGCTGGTTCGCGGTCTCGGGCGCAACACGGTGGGACTGGGTTACGCGGTTGCGCTGTCCGATCTGGTTCTCGCGCCGGCGACGCCATCGAACACCGCGCGCAGCGGCGGCACGGTCTATCCGATTGTCAGCAACATCCCGAAGATCTACGGGTCGGAGCCGGGTCCGACAGCCGGCAGGATCGGAACCTACGTAATGTGGACCGCCTTCGCGGCGACCGCGGTGACGAGCTCGATGTTCCTCACTGCGCTTGCGCCCAATGCAGCTGCATTGAGCATCGCCAAGAAGATCGTGAGCGTGGACGTCGGCTGGTCGCAGTGGTTCATCGGGTTCGCGCCGCTCGGCGTGCCGCTCATTCTGCTGGTGCCGTTGCTGAGCTATATGATTTGCCGGCCGGAGGTGAAGAACAGCCCGGAGATCGTCGCGTGGAGCGGGGGTGAGCTTGCGTCGATGGGCGCGTTGTCGCGTAACGAATGGATCATGGCCGGACTGGTCGTGCTTGCGATGTTCCTGTGGATCACCGGATCCAATCCCGACATCTCGCTGCCTGGAGTCGGTTCGAACTTCATTAATGCAACGATGGTGGTGTTCGTTGTGATCTCGCTGATGCTCGTCACCGGCGTGATCACGTTTTCCGACATCATTGCCGAGAAGGCAGCATGGGAGGTGTTTTTCTACTTCACATCGCTGCTGACGCTGTCATCCGGCCTCAACGACATCGGCTTCATCAAATGGGCCGCCGCCGGCCTGGCGGCTCCGCTCGCCACGTTCAGCCCGACCATCGCGATGATCCTGCTCGTCTCGATCTTCTTCTGGATCCACTATTTTTTCTCGAGCATTACGGCGCACGCGGCCGCGATGCTGCCCGTCGTGCTGGCGGTGGGATCGAGCATTCCCGGAATCCCGATGTCGACTCTGACATTGCTCTGCATCTATTCGCTCGGCCTGATGGGGGTGATCTCGCCCTATGCCACCGGACCGGCGCCGATGTATTTTGGTAGCGGCTATATCGGCAAGGCCGACTTCTGGAAGTTCGGTCTGATCTTCGGGCTGATCTATTTCGCCGGCTTACTGCTGGTCGTGATGCCCTGGCTGCTGATGATCAATTGAACCCGCTCGGATAACCGAGCGGGCCGACAACGTCCGTAAGATCGGCCGTTGTGGGCTGGCGCCTCGTTACCTGGTGCCGTAAGCGCGGTCGCCGGCGTCGCCGAGGCCTGGCACAATATAGGCGTGATCGTTCAGCCGGTCGTCGATGGCCGCGGTCCAGATCGGTACGTCCGGATGATAGCCGCGCAGGCGTTCGATGCCTTCCGGTGCCGCCAGCAGGCAGACGAAGCGGATGTCCTTGGCGCCGCGTTCCTTGATGCGGTCGATGGCGGCGACCGCCGTATTCGCGGTAGCCAGCATCGGATCGATCACGATCACGAGGCGCTCATCGAGATTGGTCGGTGCCTTGAAGAAGTATTCCACCGCGACGAAAGTCTCGGGATCACGATAAAGCCCGATATGCGCGATGCGCGCGGAGGGCACGAGGCCGATCATGCCTTCGACGAAGGAGAGCCCGGCGCGCAGGATCGGTGCGAATACCAGTTTCTTGCCGGCGATTTCCTTGCCGGTCATCTTCATGATCGGTGTTTCTATCTCGACATCTGTGAGCGGCAGGTCGCGCGTCACCTCGTAGCAGAGCAGCATGCCGATTTCGTTGAGGAGCTCGCGAAAGCCCTTGGTCGAGCGGTTCTTGTCGCGGATCAGCGTCAGCTTGTGCTGCACCAGCGGGTGATTAACAATCGTGACGCCGTCCATGAACCTCATCCGTTGCGAGAGTGTAAAAACGTCTTTGAACTAGAAAACCGTGCCGTCGCTGATGACCTTCACTGGCGGCGAATGATCCTCGCGACGCTCGCGCGCCAGGATCCGACCGGCAGCCCAGGTGCCGCCTTCGAGCACTTTCGCCAGCGGAAGTGACGTCGCGTCGAGCTTCAGTCTTTGTCGCAGGCCGTCGGCGACGCGGTCAAGCAGTGCCACGGTCAGTGCCCGCCATTCCACCACCAGCGGCGAGGATACGTCATGTTGACGCGCAGCGTCGGCGGGATCGCGGAATTTCAAAACGCCGCCGTCGACAAACAGGCCGCCATTGCGATATTCAGCCAATCCCGTGAGGCCGTCGATGTCGGTGACGTGGATGCCTCCAGTCTGCAGCGGTTCGATCAGCGAATAGGCCAGCCACTGCGACAGTTTGTGCAGCGGCACGAGTCCGGAAGTGGCGTCAGCCGTGGTCATTGCGGGATGTTTCCAGCAATCGCCAAGCGCAATGCCGCCCACTGTCAGCCGTGAGGGCCAGATCGGGCCGAATTGCTGCAGCAGTTCGGACAAGATGACGGGCGCGGGTAGGCGGTCGCCATCGGCGAGCGACGTCAGGCGATCGAACAAGCCGCCCGGGCGCGGCGTATCCCCGGTGCCGAACACATCCGGCCTCGATGCCACAAGTGTGCCCAGCCGGCGCAGCAGGTCGGCGCGGCCATCGATGCCAACCATCGGATTGGTCTCGGAGACCTGCATGCCGCGCTTTAGATCGCTGACGTCGAGCTGCGTAAGCTTGCTGGCATCGGCGCGCAGCGGCTCTGCTGGGTCGGCGGAAAATGCGCCGCCGGCAAACATCGTGAGGCTGGCGAGACCGAGGCCTTCAGAGCGTCCGATGGCCGCACCGGTTTGCGGATCGGTGTAGCGCCAGGTCGGGCCAGCGCCCGCATCGAGGAACACGCTGGTGATGGCGAGATCGAATTCGGCACGTCCGCGGACGGCGCGGTCGGTCCATTTGGTGCGATCTGCGAGATGAGCCCAGCGATCGTCGCCGGCATTGACGAAGTGGCGCCAACGCGAATGGAACGGCACGTCGAGCGACGGATAGGACGCCCGCGTCGTCTCCAGCACCAGATTGATCACATCATCCATCTGTGTGAGATCGATGCGGAAGTTCGGCAGTTTGTCGTCGAGGCCACGCGCCAACATGCGCTGCGCGCGTTCGCGCACGGCGTGGGCTGACAGCAAGGAGAGGACAGTAGAACTTTCCGGGATATGGGAATTCACAGCTGATTCTCAATATTTCTCGAGCCCGCGGCCGACTGAGTCGATCAGATCCTGCGGCGTGACCGGCTCCGGCGTGAAGTAGCCGGCGGCCTTCTTGGCGGCGATTTCCACATGTGCGTCGGCCGGGATCATGGCGTCTGGGATCGGCACGCGTTCCACGATCTCGACGCCCTGGCTGGTCAACGCATCATGCTTCATGTCGCTCATGGAAATGAAGCGATCGATGCGCTTGAGGCCAAGCCAGTGCACCACGTCCGGCATCAATTGCTGGAAGCGCGCATCCTGCACGCCGGCAACGCATTCGGTGCGCTCGAAATATTGCGCAGCGGCATCGCCGCCTTCCTGACGTTTGCGCGCATTGTAGACCAGAAACTTGGTGACTTCGCCGAGCGCACGGCCTTCCTTGCGATTGTAGATGATGATGCCAAGTCCTCCGGATTGGCCGGCGCGCGCGCATTCCTCTATCCCGTGAATGAGATAAGGACGGCAGGTGCAGATATCGGAGCCGAACACGTCGGAGCCGTTGCACTCGTCGTGAACGCGGCAAGTGATCTTCGTCGTGTGATCCGGCAGCCTGCTGACATCGCCGAACAGATAGGCGGTGGTCCCGCCGATCGGCGGCAGGAACACCTGCAGGTCAGGCCGCGTGACGAGTTCGGGAAACATGCCGGCGGTTTGTTCGAACAACTGGCGGCGCAGATTGTTCTCGCTCGTATCAAAACGCCTCGCGAGGCCGGGCAGGTACCACACCGGATCGATGGCGATCTTGACGACCGAGACGCTGCCATTGGCGTGAACGACGTCGCCGTCATGCCTGAGGCGCCCGCCGGCGATGGCGGCCTGTAGCTCTGGCAGATCGAGGCGCGCCTTGGTGATGGCGATGCTGGGGCGAATATCGATCCCTTCGGCAATTTCGGGTGCAAAGCTCTCGGCAACGAGATGGCCCCAAGGATCCAGCGATACGATTTTCTCCGGCTCCATCCACTGGCCGAATGGGCCGACGGTTGCTGCCGGATGGGTGTTTGTGAGATCGGGGCGTTTCAGCGGATCGAGCGCGCCGGACGAGACGGCAAGCGCGCGATAGACCGAGTAGGATCCGCCATGGGTGCCGATGACATTGCGGTCCTGAGGGCGGGAGACGGTGCCGATGATCGGCCCGCGTTCGCGTGCGGTGGGCGCGCCCCACTGGATCGGGAAGTTATGCTTGGCGCCCGGCGCAGGATGCGACGTCAGGCGAATATGATCGATCCGGTTGGAACGGCTCATCGCAATGGCCTCCTAAAATGGCAACGGCCCGCCTGGAAAGACGGGCCTTATTGCTAAGGAAGCAACTAACTATAACTATCTCCCGAACAAATGCAACAGGGCGAAAGACGTGGTAGCTGGGGCGTTCGTGCAGGTTGGAGTGTCCAAGGCGCGGCCGCTGCGCAGGCGGCTAGCCCGCGGCGCTGACAGGCGGTTTGGCCGCTGGTTTGGCGACGGCACTGAACCGTAGCACGATGCGGGTGCCGGTATGGTCGGGGTCGCGCTCGACGGAGGCGTCGAGCTTATTGGCCATGGCGTTGACGATGCGCTGGCCCATACCGGTGGAGCGGGGATCGACCTTAACATTGAGACCCACGCCGTCATCGGTGATCGACAGTTCCAGGTCTTTGCCTTGTGCGGTGAGCACGACGTGGATCGGGCCGGCGCCATCGGGATAGGCGTATTTCACCGCGTTCATCACCAGCTCGTTGACGATGATGCCGATGGCAACGGCGCGGTCAGGATCGATCTCGACGGTCTCGGCTTTCAGCGTCAGGCGTGACATCCGGTTGCCTTCGGCGGACCTGCGAAGATCTTCCAGCAGGGCTTCGAGATACTGATTGAGCAGCACGCTGTTGAGATCATGCGACGTGTACAGCCGGCGATGGACCTGCGCTACGGCGGCGACGCGGCCCATGGCATTGGTCAGCGCCACCTTGACGTGATCTTCGTTGGTTGAGTTGGCCTGCAGATGCAGCAGTGAGGCGATGATCTGGAGCGAGTTGCCGACGCGGTGATTGACTTCGCGCAGCAGCACTTCGCGCTCGGCCGCAAGTGCCGCATAGCGGTCGCGTGACGCGTGGACTTCGGCTTCTGCGTCGTCGCGGGCCTTCGATATCAGGGCCTGCTTGATCGCGGTCGTGCAGGCGACATGCAGCAGCGGCAGGAAGTCGCCCTGGGTATCCTTCACCAGATAGTCGGCGGCACCCGCCTTCAGCGCAGTAACGGCGATCTTGCTGTCCTGCGACGCCGTGACGAACACCACGGGCGGCGGCGAGGGCAGCATCTGAATCTGCTCCAACGTTTCCAGCCCGTCGAGACCCGGCATGTATTGATCGAGCGCGATGACGTCGATGCCGCCCTGCTTGATCCGCTCAATGCCGGCTTCGCCGTTATCGCAATGCTCAACGCCAAAGCCCTGCCGCGTCAGGCCGCGCGACACCAGCCGCGCAAGACCTGCGTCGTCGTCGATATACAGCAGCGTTGGCGTCGTGGCAGATGTCATGTGGACGCTTGCGGAACCTGAATGACGGAGAAAAACAGACCGAGTTGGCGGATCGCGTTGGCGAAGCTCTCGTAATTGACGGGCTTGGTGATGTAGACGTTACAGCCCAGTTCGTAGCAGCGTTTGATTTCCTGCGCGTCGTCGGTGGTGGTGAGGACCACGACGGGCGCGCATTTGAGAAATTCGTTCTCTTTGACACGCTTCAGAATATCGATCCCGGTCATGTCGGGCAGGTTGAGATCGAGCAGGATCAGCAAGGCTTCACCCTTGTGATCGAGGCCACTGCTATCCTTGCCGAACAGATAGTTGACGGCGTCTGTACCGTTGGTGAACGGGATGATCTCATTATTGACACCCGAGCGCCTGATATTGCGCTCGATCAGACGGGCGTGCCCCTCGTCGTCCTCGATCATAATGATGGTGACTGGCTTACTCATGTTTGTTTATCCCGGTTATGCCCCGTCCATCTGGCCGGCAGCGTGACGGTGAAGTTGCTGCCGTTGCCCAGTTCCGATGACACCGACATGGTGCCGCCCATCCGTCGAACCAAAGCGCGCACATGGGCCAGTCCGATGCCTTGGCCGGGCTTGTCCTGTGTACCCGCGCGGCGAAAAAGATCAAAGATGCGCTGATGATCCTTGGGATCGATACCGCGGCCGTTGTCGATGATCTCGAAGATCGCAAAGCCCATCTTGGTGCGGCCCTTGACGAGAATGTCGCCGGGGACGCCGGGCTTCAGATATTTCAGCGCATTGTCGATCAGGTTGCCGAAGATCTGTTCCATTGCAAGGCGATCACTCTCGATGCTTGGCAATGGCTCGATCCGGATTTGCGTTTCGGTCTCGGCCGCCTGATGCGCCACGGTGGCGGCAATGCTTTCAATCAGTTCGCGGGTTTCGATCTTGACCGGCTTGAACTCGCGCCGGCCCTCGCGAGTCAGGTTGAGGATGGCGCTGATCAAACGGTCCATCTTGCCTATCGATGACTTGATGAAGCCGAGCGCCTCGGTGAAGTCGGCGGAGAGTTGCTTGTCCTGTTCGGGCAGCGCCGGCTCCGGCAATTCGCCGTTCACATCGGGCACCACGGGCTCTTCATTGGCCAGGGTCGCAATGCGGCGGAAGATGTCGCCACGCAGCTCCTCGAGTTCACTGGTGAAGCCCATGATGTTGACCAGCGGCGAGCGCAGGTCGTGGCTGACGATATAGGAAAAGCGCTGCAGCTCGTCGTTGGCCTCGCGCAAGTCGGCCGTGCGCTCCTCAACGGCGGCTTCAAGGTCGATGTTGCTGTCGCGCAACCGGGCCTCGGCCTCATCGCGGGCGTTTGACGAGCGACGCACGAGGAAGATCGACAGCGCCGCCAGGAGTACCACCAGGCCGGAGCCGGCCACGGTGACTAACGAGGCCCATTGCTGGCTCTGGTCGGCCGTCCGGGTGCGTTCGACGAACAGGCGGCCTTCCTCGGCGCGCATAGCGCTGGTGATGTTGGCGATGTCCTGAACGGCCTGATTGGCGCCGCCGCGACGCAGGATGTCGATGCTCGACTGGATGTCGTTGTTCTTGATGCGGTCGATACCCCTGGCGAATTCCGCCAGTCGCTGCTCGACGGCTGCACGCAGTTTGACCGTGTTGGCGATCTGGGCCGGATTGTCGTTGGCGAGGGCCACCAATCTGTCGACGGCCGGCAGGATGGCCGCCGTCGAGGTTTCGTATTCGGACAGAAACAGCGGACCGGTGGAGAGCAGATAGGCCCGCGTGGCGCTTTCGGCGCGGCGGATTTCCAGCAGCAGGTTTGATATCTGGTTCTGGACTTCGACGGTGTGCACCACCCATCTGGAATCGTCGCGTGCCTGGTTCACCAGGATCACGGAGGCGGCGCTGATTGCGGCAAGGACGAGCAACCCCGCCAAGAGCAGCAGGATTTGCCAAAGCGCTCGCCTGCGGGCGGCGTCAGCAGTCACGTAACACTCGCATTGCTTGCAGATTGAATTTCAACACGGCCCCCGCGCCGGACGGTCCCCAGCAGCGGAAAAAACGCCAGTTCGGGCAATTGGTTCCAGCCCGAACCGAAGTAATGTCAGGCCTTGGCCGCCTTGCCGGCCAAATACTGTTCCAGCCAGTGAATGTGGTAATCGCCCTCGATGATATCGCCTTCCCGGGCCAGCGCCCGAAACAGCGGGAGCGTCGTCTCGACGCCTTCCACCACGATCTCGTCCAGTGCCCGGCGCAGGCGCATCAGGCATTCCGGACGATTCTTACCGTGGACGATCAGCTTGCCGACCAACGAGTCGTAATAAGGCGGAATTTTGTAGCCCTGATAGACCGCAGAATCGATCCGGACGCCGAGGCCGCCCGGCGGGTGGTACTGGGTTATGGTGCCGGGTGAGGGCCGGAACGTCTCCGGATTCTCGGCATTGATGCGGCACTCGATGGAGTGCCCGATGATGTTCACTTCGTCCTGGGTGCACGGCAGGTCGCCACCGGCTGCAATGCGGATCTGCTCCAGCACCAGATCGATGTCGGTGATCATCTCGGTGACGGGATGTTCGACCTGGATGCGGGTGTTCATCTCGATGAAATAGAACTCGCCATCCTCGTAGAGGAATTCGATGGTGCCGACGCCAAGATACTGCATGTCCTGCATCGCCTTGGCGCAGATGCCGCCGATCTTGGCGCGCGCTTCCGGTGACAGGATCGGCGAGGGACCTTCTTCCCAGACCTTTTGATGCCGGCGCTGCAGCGAGCAGTCGCGTTCACCGAGATGCAGCGCACCGCCACGGCCATCGCCCAGCACCTGGATTTCGATGTGGCGCGGCTTGGTCAGATACTTCTCGAGATAGACGGAGGCATCGCCGAACGCGGCCTTGGCCTCGTTCGAGGCAGTGGACAGGGCCATCAGCAGATCGGCTTCGGTCTGCGCGACCTTCATGCCGCGGCCACCACCGCCAGCAGCAGCTTTCACCAGCACCGGAAAGCCGATTTCCCTGGCGATCGCAATGGCGTCGTCTTCAGGGCCGACACCGCCGTCGGAGCCGGGTACCACGGGGATTCCGAGGCGCTTGGCGGTCTTCTTGGCTTCGATCTTGTCGCCCATCAGGCGGATATGCTCGGCCTTGGGGCCGATGAATTTCAGATTATGGTCGGCGAGGATTTCCGCGAAGCGCGCATTCTCCGACAGGAAGCCGTAGCCGGGATGCACCGCATCCGCGCCGGTGATCTCGCAGGCAGCGAGCAGTGACGGGACGTTGAGATAGCTGTCTTTCGACGCGGGCGGGCCGATGCAGACGCTCTCGTCGGCGAGGCGCACATGCATGGCGTCGGCGTCCGCGGTCGAATGCACGGCCACGGTCGCGATGCCGAGCTCCTTGCAGGCCCGCAGGATGCGCAATGCGATCTCGCCGCGGTTGGCGATCAGGATTTTCTCGAACATGGCGTTCCGGAGTCAGAGATAAGTTCTAAATTACTCGATGATGACGAGCGCTTCGCCGTATTCGACCGGCGAACCGTCTTCGATCAGGATCTGTGTCACTGTGCCAGCACGTGGCGCAGGGATTTGATTCATCGTCTTCATCGCTTCGATGATGACCAGTGTCTGTCCGGCAGCAACCTTGGTGCCGACTTCGATGAAAGCCGGCTTGCCGGGCTCCGGCGCGCGATAGACGGTGCCGACCATCGGCGAGGGCACAGCGCCCGGGTGCTTGGCCATGTCGGCGGCCGGTGCGGCGGCGGCAGCCGCCACGGCGACCGGCGCGGGGGCGGCGGCAGGCGCCGGCGCGTAGGCAGGGACGGCGGCAGCCACGCTGATGTTACGCGCGACGCGCACGCGCAGACCGGCGCGCTCTACCTCGATCTCGGTGAGATTGGTTTCATCCAGCAGCAGCGCCAGTTCGCGGATCATGCCGCTGTCGTTGCTGGCTTTTGGCGTTGCGGTCTGTGTGTCGTCAGGCTTGCGGGCCATGGGCAATCCAATGTCTGAAGTGAAAGACGAATAAAGAGCGAAGCGGGCGCGTCACGCGACGGCGTTGGCGCCGATTTTTGCGGCGAGGCCGCTGATGGCAAGGCGATAGCCTTCGATGCCGAAACCGCACAGGCTGGCAAAGGCTGCCTTGGCGATGAAGGAATGGTGGCGGAAGCTCTCGCGGGTGTAGACGTTGCTGACATGCACTTCCACGGTGGGAATGCGCACGCCGACGATAGCGTCGTGCAAGGCGATCGAGGTGTGCGAGTAAGCGCCACCATTGATCACGATGCCGACCACGTGTTTCTCGCGGGCCTCATGGATGTAGCCGATCAGCTCGCTTTCGCTGTTGGACTGCCGGCAATCTGCGGTCAGGCCATATTGCGCGGCGGCGGCTGCGCAAAGCTTTTCGACATCGGCCAGGGTCGCGTGGCCATAGGTCTCCGGCTCGCGGGTTCCGAGCAGATTCAGGTTGGGGCCGTTGAGTACGTAGATGGTGTTGGCCATCGGACATCCCGGGCATATCAGCAATGGGCGCGCGCGGGCGCCGTTCTGCGGGGGGTTATAGGTAACGAAACCGCTAAGGGGAAGCCTCTAGGCCTCCGGTTCCCCCAGCCAAATACCTCACCCAATTCATAAAAAGCCCGGTGGAACCTATGGAAAGTGCTTATTAACCAAGGTTAAAGCCGCTGGCGCCATTTCCGGCAATAATGCCGGTTTGCGACAGGAACGGAGTGTGCCGGATAGCAAACGGGCGGACCCTTTTCGAGCCCGCCCGGATGTCACATGAGATGCGCCTTAGGCATCGAGGACCGCAACGATCTCGAGTGTTCGCGGGTTCACCACGATGATCTCGTTGCGAACCAGGAAGAACTCGTAGCCACGCCAGTCCGGATAGATGGTGACGATCTCAGCCGGGAGCGGATGGAAGCGAACCTCGCGCGGCACGCGGGTACCAACCGAGATCGAGAAGTTTACATTGGTCGCCGGCTGGACGTTCTGCTGCTTGATGATGCTCGTGACTTTGGTGCGTTGCTCGGTGGTGAGCTTGGCGCCGGCGCCGGCCTGACCGGTGGTGGCGCTCGACTTGGTCTCGGTCGATGTCGACTTGCTGTCGGCACCCGCCTTCGTGTCGCCAGACTTGGAGTCGACGGCCTTGGTATCGGCCTTCATGTCCTTGCCGGCCCTCTCGTTGCCGCGGGTCGAGTCGGTCGCACGCTTGTCGTCACGCTGCATCTTGTCGTCGGACTGCGTCGACTTCACCGCCGGCTTTTGCTCCGACTTGTTGGTCGTGTCAGTCGCCTCGTCCTTATTGACGGGGGCGTTGCGCTCCATTGGCGCAGCGCGGTCGGTAGATGCACCTCCTGCGGGCGCACTCGTTGCGCCGCTACGCGCAGCACCACCACCCGCCGGCGCCTCCCGGCTCATGCCGGCGCCCGAACCGGCAGATCCTGCGCCACCTGGACTTTGCGCATTAACGAAACCCGAGCCTGCTATCAGTGCAGCAGCGGCGACACTCATCAATAAACGATTGTTCATCTTGTTCTCCTCGCATTGCATTGCCCGCCGTACAAACGACAATGATGGAGGGTTGTTCCTGAGAAAGTATAGTTCCGTCGCTTCTGTTATGAGCATATTTCACGCGGGTCAGGGCTTGATGTTCGCGTTGTAGACTTCAGTCGAAATGGAATGGAGAGGTTGCAGCCGGAACGAAATGGCAGCATATGCGTTGCGCCGTCGGATAAGGAAAATGCGATGAGTTCGGTGTCCGATTTTGTCGCTGGCGCGCCGGAAAATACAGCAAACAAGCTGCCGCGCTTTGATCCGCGAGCAGATCACGGCGAGGCGACAGTCCAAGACGTCGCGTAACTCTGGTTATAATATTGATCCAGTGTGAAGGAGGTCGGCTGTCACGCAGCCGGCCTCCTTCCTTACTATGCGTTCGACATGGACAGGGCGGGGCGTGACCGCGGAGCTGTGCTTCGATGAAGACTTGGATTGGCGGGACTCTGGCGCTCATGGCCTTGTCGGTAGGACCTGCGCTTGGATGGGAGCATTTGGGCGACGACCGTAGCGGCTCTCGCTTTACGCGATCACCAATGTCGGCCGCCTGATCAAGGCCTGGCGTGGCGCAAGGCGCGGGCGTGACTTACACCCAGCGCTTGTCGGCGGTGAAGTCCACCGTGAGCCAATAGCCGGGGCTAAGACCGCCCATGGCCAGGGCAATCTCGGCGCGTATGGCGTCGAGTTCGGCGAACGTCTTGCTGATCCCGCCTGACGGCGCCACCAGCCCGATCTCGATGAATTGCTGGCGGCCCGAGCGCATCACATGCGAGCTGAAGTCGCTGAAGCCGTGCTTGTGTGCGATCGATCGCGCGAGCTCGCGAACCTCCTCGTCGAGATCGCTTGGCGCGACCTGCAGGATGTCGCGGCCGGCATTCCAGATTGTCGAGAGCGGAAAGGGCAGCAGGCAGATTGCAACCACCAGCAGGATCAGCGGATCAACCAGCGGCGCATAGGCCGTCGCTGGAGTCTTCGCCATCACTGCTCCGAGCAAGAAGCTGATGCAGACCGCCAGACTGAGGACGCCGCCCATCAGCCAGGCGCGGGAATCGATGTCGAGCAGTTGCGAGCCGTGTTCGCCGGCCGAGCGGCGGATATAGATGCTCATGCCGAAGCTGATGGCGCCCGCTACCGCGGCGAAGATGGCGCCAGGACCGAATTCGATGGCGCGCCCGCCTGTGATCAGACCGTTAAGGCCGTCGATGAAAGCGTAGGCGCAGGCGAAGCTGAGCACCGTGCCGTTGATCAGCGCGAGGATCGGTTCAAGATGCCAGTAGCCATACTGGAAGCGGTCGTCTTCGCCTCTGCTGATCAGTCGCGCAGTCAGCAATGCAACACCAGTCATGGCTGCATCGATCAACGTGTAAAAGCCATCGAAGGCGATGGCGCGCGAACTGATGGCGAGCCCGAAGGCGATGCTTGCAAATGAAATGAGAAGCGTGACGTAAATCGAAATTTTCAGGAGCCGCTGCTCCTGTTTGGTATCGGTCAACATTGGGAACTTAGGCGGGTATCCGCCGCATCCTTTTACCGTTGGGGATACGTTACTCTGTCACAGATGGTGTCCAGCCGCTTTGATCGCTACCGATAGGATAAATAAAAAACCGGCTGCAATGCAGCCGGTTTGTCATAATTCCGAGATGGTTGCCTTAAAGCAGGCAAAGATGTGAAAACGACCTGGTCTGTATCAGGACTTACGAACAGATAGCCTTGCCGCAGCGCGCCTGATTGATCTTCTCCTTCAGCGCGTCTGCGCCGACGGCACCGATGATCACCTGCTTGCCGATGACGTAGCTCGGCGTGCCATTCATGCCCATGGATTCTGCGAGCTTGAAATTCTCTTCGATAGTGGCGCGCACTTCCGGGCTGGCCATGTCCTTTTCCAGCTTGGCGACATCGAGACCGGCTTCCTTTGCGGCGGCCATGGCGCGAGCCTTGTCGGCCTGACCGCGTCCGCCAAGCAGCTTCTGGTGGAAGTCGAGATACTTCTTGCCGGTCGGGTCCTGCATGCGCACGGCGACCGCGACCTGCGCGGCCTCGACCGAGCCGGGTCCGAGCACGGGGAATTCCTTCAGCACGACCTTGAGCTTCGGATCGTTCTTCATGATGCCGACCATGTCGTCCATGGCGCGCTTGCAGTATCCGCAATTGTAATCGAAGAACTCGACGAAGGTGACGTCGCCGTCCTTGTTGCCGATGACGACACCGCGCGGCGAATTGAAGATCGTGTTGGCATTCGCAGCGATGGCAGCCTGATGCTTCTCGGCCTCGGCCTGCGCCTGGCGCTTGGTCAGTTCGGCAGAGACCTCTTCGAGGATTTCCGGATGGGTGATCAGGTAGTCCTTGATGATCTTCTGGATCTCGCCGCGCTGGGAGTCATTGAACGTCTGCGCCGATGCAATCGCAGGCGCGCCGCAGAGCGCGAGGGCCACAGCGGCGGAGGCGAGAAAACGGAACGAAGGCATGGGCAAATTATCCTTTGGAAAAGGCCGAGTCAGAAAGCCACGGGTCAATTCGGGAAGCTGCTTAGCAGCTTGAGGGCGAAATACGCGTTATTTGTGAAGGGTATCACGTGCAATTCATCACGGTGCCGCAGGTCTCAGAAGCCGGAATGACGGTGGTCCGGTCCGATCATTGCAGCTAGGACATACGGTACCGGCAGTGAGGCGCCTCCGATGACGTCATCGAAGACCGGTGCCAATGGCGGTGCAGGCTCATAGAGTACAACCCGGTTCTTGCCGCTGTGCTTGGCCTGATACAGCGCGTGATCGGCAGCCGCCATCAATCGTTCGGGGGAGGCGATGAGGTCGGGGGACCACTGCGCGACGCCGATGGAGGCGGATAGAGTCCTCGCTGTGCGTCCGGCATTGCCAAATTGTCGCGGGCAGGCCCCCAGCACGCGCCGCGCGATCTCGCCGGCCTGCTGCAGGTCGGTATCGGGTAGCACGATGCAGAACTCGTCGCCGCCGCATCGGGCCAGCGTATCGCCGGGGCGCAACTGATCCTGCGCCGCTTGGGCGAATTGCCGCAGGCAGTCATCGCCGGCGCTGTGACCGAAGCCATCATTGATCGCCTTGAAGCCGTCGAGGTCGATCGCCAGCAGTGCGTATGGCCGTGCGGTTCGCCGTGCCATCGCACATTCCTCATCCATCCGCTGCAACAGGCGGCGGCGATTGCCGACGCCGGTCAGATCGTCGATCAGCGCCAATGCGGCAGCGTCGCCGCGCAGGCGGTCGATCGCCATCATCAGCAGTGCGTAATTCCATGTCATGGCAAGAAATGCCGCCACCAGCATGAAGCCGGCCTGTACCGCATCGACTGTCACCATGGTCGGCTCGCCGCCGCCCAGATGAAGCAGTGCGGCGATCGCGCGGCAGGTGAAAGCAACAAGCAGGAGAATCGAGAGATAGCCCGCCATGCGTGTGCCGTGATTGCTGTATCGATGATCTCGCGACAGCAGCAGTGGCAGCGTCAGCGCCACGGGAATGCCCTGGCTCAGCGAGTAGACGACAACGCGCATCGCATATTTGTCGACGACCAGTCTGAAGATCAGGAAGCCGGCCAGGCTCGCGGCAATCACCAGAGCGGTGGCGATCCAGGATGTCGGCCTGTCGTAAAAGCGGCGGATACCGACCTCTGACAGACAGAAAGCGAGAACTGTCATCTGTGCGGCGAACAGCAGGCCGACGGGATAGGGAAACAGCAGGCCGAGGGCAGAGCCGGCCGACGCGCTCAGTGAAGCGGCGCTCCAGTAGCGGGCCGGGACGAAGTTCGGATAGCAGCGCGCGACATAGGCCCAGACGAGACCTGACGACAGGAAGTTGGCGAGCGTGAACCAGAAGATGGTCATCGTGCTCATTGCCGCGGGTTCCGCATGCGTGGGACGCCGGGGGCGGTTTCGTGATCCGATGACTGCATTGGTCTCCCCGCCGGACGCGATGAGCGCATCCATTTTCATTAACTGCAGCCAGTTCCGTTAACGGAACCTGACTGCTGGCGGCCAGAAGCTTGGGGTGGTTGTAAAATGATGAAGATCATATCGGCCGTGGACGGCAGGGCTTCGGCGAGGCCGCCGTACCGATCTGCTGGCGGTCCGCCCGGGAGGCGGTTGTTCGGTCAACTCGGCAGTTGATGGCGTTGGCGCGCATAGAGATGTCCCCAAATCGTCAGGAACACTGCGTACGGAGACAAATTGTCAGCACCATTTCGAAAGATTACGGATCGGACGCCATCTGTTGCAGAACAGCGCGGATGGCGCCGCCCTAGTTCTTGCCCGGCATCTTCGCCGCAATGATATCGTCCGCCTTCACCCAGCCGGGCGTGCCCACTGCGAAGCGTGCCTTCGCACGTGACGCCAGATCGCGGGCGGTCTTGTTGTCGCCGCGCAGGAAGGCTGCCTGGGCCGAGGCGAGGTCGGCTTCCGCATAGTCGCCCTTGCGGCCATAGGCCATTGCGAGCTGCATATAGCCGACGGGTGCTTCGTTCTCGCGTGCCACCGCAGCGCGCAGGATGCGGATAGCCTCATCGGTATAGGCTTTGTTGTCGGATGCAACGAGCGCCTGGCCGAGCATCATTTCGATCAGCGGTGCGTTGTTGGAGAGCTGCACCGCGCGGCGCAGCGGGGCGATCGCCTCGTTGGGTTTGCCGCCTTCCAGCAGCGCCTGGCCGCGCAGCTCGTAGAAATATGGATTGTTGGGCTGTGCCTTGATCAGCGCATCGATTTGCTCGACGGCCACGCGCAGGTCGCCATGGCGATAGGTGGCGATGGCGCGGGCATATTGCGCGGGTAGGCTGGTGTCGGATGGCGGATAACGCCGTAGCACCGTGTCGCGCTGCTCCATGAAGCCGGCGGTCTTGGCGCGCATCAGCTCGTGACGCAGAATGAGCGCCGGATCGTCCTTCTTGTCCCAATAGGGACTCGATTTCGCAAGCTCCTCGAGGGCGGCAACGCGCTCCCGCGGCATCGGATGCGACATCATATACGGGTCGCTTCCGCGTGCTGCGAACAGGCTGTCGGCGCCGAAGCGCTGGAACGTCTCGTACATGCCCTTGGACGACTGGCCGGTCTGGTTCAGGAATTTGACACCGGCGCGATCGGCATTCTCTTCCTGCTGGCGTTGATAGGACAGCATGGTGTTCATCATCATCGCCTGCGGAGCGGCGACCGCTGCGGCACCGATATTTCCAGCGGCGCCATTGGAGTTGCCACCGCGCGCGCCAGCCGCCATGGCGCCGAGGCCGAGCAGCATGGCCACAACCATTTGGGTTTGCGCCTGCGCCATGCGTTCGCGCAGTTTCGACAGATGGCCGCCGGCGAGATGACCGGTTTCGTGGGCGAGCACGCCGATCAGCTGGTTCGGCGTCTGCGACTGCATCAGCGCACCGTGATTGACGAAGATGCGGCGACCGTCAGCGACAAAGGCATTGAAGCTGGCGTTGTTGATGATGACGACCTGGATGTTCTGCTTTTCGAGGCCAGCGGCACGCAGGATCGGGCGCGTATAGTCACGCAGCAGCTGTTCGATCTCGGCGTCGCGCAGCAGGCGCGGGGCGTCGCCTTGCTGCGCATGAGCCGCCATTGGCGTCAGCGTCAGCGCCGCCGCGGTCAGCAGCGTGGTTAGCTTCGAGAATAATCGAGATGCAGCCCTTTTAGGCTGCAGCTGCAGGTCTTTCATCATTGGCCGAGGTTCGGATTCGATATAAGCCCTAACAAGTCAAATATTGCGGCGGGAGCGCGGCGTTGCTCCCATGCCGTAACGTGCATGACGCCGCGCAGATAGCAGATTTCCATGTCAGATACGATCCTCAATACCCGGGCACACAGCCTTCTTGCAGCGTCCGGACGCAGCGATGTTCCCGCGTTCATGGTGATGGACGTGATGGCCGCCGCAGCGCGGATCGAGGCGGCCGGCGGGCATGTGATTCACATGGAAGTCGGGCAGCCAGCGGCGGCCGCGCCCAAGGTGGCCCTTGAGGCAGCGCAGGCCGCACTGGCGCACGGGCGGATCGAATATACCGCCGCGCTCGGCACCCCGTCGCTGCGTGCGCGGATCTCGAGGCATTATCGCGACGTCTATGGCTGCGATGTCGATCCGGAACGGATCGTGGTGACCACCGGCTCCTCCGGCGCGTTCATCCTGTCCTTTCTGGCCGTGTTCGAGCCCGGCGACCGCGTCGCCGTCACCGTGCCGGGCTATCCGCCGTATCGGCACATCCTCACCGCGCTGGGCTGCGAGCCGGTGCTGATCGAGACCCATGCCGACAAGCGCCATGCCCTGACCGCCGAGGATCTGCTCGCCGCGCATCGCGAAAAACCGCTGAAGGGCGTGCTGGTCGCGAGCCCGGCCAATCCCACCGGCACCATGATGTCGCGCGAAGCGCTGACCAGCCTGATCCACGCGGCCGATGACGCGGGCATCCGCTTCATCTCCGATGAGATCTATCACGGCCTCGATTACGCATTCCCGGCAGTGACCGCAGCCGAGCTGTCGCCGAACGCGCTCGTCATCAATTCGTTCTCGAAATACTTCTGCATGACCGGCTGGCGCGTCGGCTGGATGGTGGTGCCGCAACCGTTGGTGCGGTCGATGGAGCGGCTGCAGCAGAACTTGTCGATCTCGGTGCCGACGCTGTCGCAGATCGCGGCGGAAGCTGCGTTCGACGGCCATGCGCAGATGGAAGACATCAAGCATGGCTATCAGGAGAACCGCCGCATCCTGACCGCAGGATTGCCGCAAGCCGGCCTCACGGACTTCCTGCCGGCCGACGGCGCCTTCTATCTCTATGCAGACGTGTCGAAATTCACCACTGACAGCTTCGATTTCGCCAAGCAGATGCTGGAACAGGCGCATGTCGCCGCAACGCCCGGCAGCGACTTCGATCCGATCCACGGCAAGTCCTATATTCGCTTCTCCTATGCGAGTTCGACCGAAGACATGCATGAGGCGGTCGCGCGGATCAGCAAATGGCTCGGGCAGGGGGGCCCAAAGTGAGCGAGCGGATCGTGTCGACCGATTCATCCGTCCAGCCCCCGCATCATGTCTCGATCGTCGACGTGTGGTGGCCGCCCCGCCGCAAAGGCTCTGCCGTCGCGCGCCGCGCCGTAGTGCTGGCGGCGTTTGGCGTCGCGCTGTTGGCGGTTTCGGCGAAGCTCAACCTGCCACTGGCCTATGTGCCTATGACCCTGCAGACGCTGGTCGTTCTGATGATCGGCGCCGTCTATGGCTGGCGCCTCGGCGCGTTGACGGTCATCGCTTATCTAGCCGTCGGTGCATTGGGATTGCCGGTGTTCGCCGGGCCCATTGGCGGTCTCAAACCGCTCACAGGGGCCACGGCCGGCTTCCTGTCCGGCTTCGTCATTGCTTCGTTCATTACCGGCTGGTTCAGCGAACGCGGATGGGATCGCTCGATGGTCCGCATGTTCGTGGCAATGGCCATTGGCCACATCCTGATCATGGCAATGGGCTTTGCGTGGCTGGCTTACGGCATGAAGCTCGGCGGCGAGAAAGCGTGGCTGGTCGGCGTGATGCCGTTCCTGGCGGGGGCACTGGTGAAGAACACCTTGGGCGCGATCCTTGTACCTGTCCTTCGCGGAATGGTTGATCGCCGGCATCGCTGAACGCTACGCGCGATATTAATTCGTTAGTCGCATAAGTAATTCCGTGTGGCGGGTTGCAAGAGGCCGCCCATGTGACTAATGACCGCGGCAGTAAGACGCTCAGGGAGTTGAAGCGGAATGTCTGCAGTAACGATAACGGCGGGGCCGGGAGCGGCTGCTCCCGTCAAAAAGCCCTGGTACAAGGTTCTCTATATTCAGGTGCTGATCGCCATCGTGATCGGTGTGCTGGTCGGATGGCTGGAGCCTCAGTTCGCCACCAATGAATGGATCAAGGCGCTTGGCGACGGCTTCATCAAGCTGATCAAGATGGTGATCGCGCCGATCATCTTCTGCACCGTTGTGTCGGGCATTGCACACATCCAGGACGCCAAGAAGGTTGGCCGTGTCGGCATCAAGGCGTTGGTCTATTTCGAGATCGTCTCAACCTTTGCGCTGATCCTCGGCCTTGTGATGGGCAACCTGTTCCAGGTCGGACATGGTCTGGTGACCAAGACCGAAGGCAGCGCTGGCGCTGTTGCCAATTACGTCAAGCAGGCGGAAGCAACGAAGTCGGTCGACTTCGTACTCAACATCATCCCCGACAGTGTCGTTGGCGCCTTCGCCAAGGGCGATATCCTGCAGGTGCTGCTGTTCGCGATCCTGTTCGGTTTTGCCGTGATGGCGCTCGGCGAGCGCGGCCACAAGCTGCGTGACATCATCGATGACACCTCGCATGCGGTGTTCGGCGTGATTGCCATCGTCATGAAGGCGGCCCCGGTCGGTGCATTCGGCGCGATGGCCTATACCATCGGCAAGTTCGGCCCGGCCGCGCTCACCAATCTGCTGAGCCTGATCGTCCTGTTCTATGCGACCGCGGCGCTGTTCATTGTGGTCGTGCTCGGCATCATTGCGCGCGTCGTCGGCTTCAACATCTTCAAGTTCATCGCCTATATCAAGGATGAGCTTCTGATCGTGCTCGGCACCAGCTCGTCGGAAAGCGCGCTTCCGCAGTTGATGGAGAAATTGCAGCGTCTGGGTTGCTCGAAGTCGGTCGTCGGTCTCGTGGTGCCGACCGGTTACTCGTTCAATCTCGACGGCACCAACATCTACATGACGCTTGCAACACTGTTCATTGCGCAGGCGCTCGGTGTGGATCTGTCGTTCGGCCAGCAGATCACGATTCTGATCGTGGCAATGCTGACCTCGAAGGGCGCTTCGGGCGTCACCGGCGCCGGCTTCATCACGCTGGCGGCCACGCTGTCGGTGGTTGATCCGCGTCTGGTGCCCGGCATGGCGATCGTGTTCTCGATCGACAAGTTCATGAGCGAGGTTCGCGCGCTGACCAACATCACCGGCAACGGCATCGCTGCGGTGTTCGTGTCGTGGTGGGAAGGCGAGCTCGATCACGACACGATGCATGCCAATCTCAACAAGACCATCGATCCGTCGGATGTCGAAACGGCGATCACCACGGGCTGATCCTTCAGACCCATAACGGATGTAAAAAAGCCGCCCGGTTTCCCGGGCGGCTTTTTCGTTGGTGCGTTGAAAGTGCTTAGTCGTTGCCGAGGACGCGCGACCACCAGCCAGCCTTGCGGGGCTGGGCCTCGGCTGCGGGAGCTGGTGCAGCAGGGGCCGGAGCCGCAGCGGGCGTCGGCTCCGGTGCTGCCGCAACAGGCGCTGCCGCGGGTTGTGGTTCCGCCGACGTCGTTCCGAAATTGACCTTCTCGCGGACCGTCGAACGGCGACGGGCTGCAGCCTTGTCGTCGTCCTGGGGGGCGGCTTCCTGAACCGCGACCGGGGCAGGTGCAACCGGCGTCGGCTCGGGCGCTGCCGGAGCGAACATCGGCACGGCATCGTGACGGCTCTGTTCGATCTCTGGCTGCGGCGCTGCATAGGACGTCGCTACGTCCGGAGCTGCGTGCTGATGCGGCTGCGGGTCGTGGAGGGTGTCCTGACCTTCGAGATCGGCTACGGCCTCGCTGGCTTCCGAGGTCTGCGTCGGTCCGAGCTCATCGGAGATCGATCCGGCCAGGCCTTCGTCGTTACCACCACGCCGACGACGACCGCCGCGACGGCCACGGCGACGCGGACGTCGCTCGCCATCGGCCGGCTGATCGGGACGGGACTCACGAGGCTGATCGTCGGCCTCGTCGTCTTCACCTTCGCTGTCGTCGCCAACGGTTTCGACGTTACCCTCGACCGCGCCTTCAGCGGCATTCTGGAACTCGCCGTTCTCGCGAGCGGGGGCGCCGCCTTCGCGGGCTTCGCCGGCACGACCGCGACGGCGCCGACGGCGCTTGCGCTTGCGGCCGTCGCTATCGCCTTCGCCGGCAGCGCTTTCGCCCGAGGTCTCGTCATCGGTGAGACCTTCGGTCTCCTCGGTTTCGATTTCGGCTTCCGTCTCGAACAGATATTCATCGTCGAACGGCTCTTCTTCCAGCGGCGGCGGGAAGGCAGCGACCTGGGCCGCCAGAAGCGCCTTGGCGGCTTCCAGCGTATGGACCTGTTCGCCGCGGTCGATCACGAAGGACTGCTGACCGCTGACATTCGGATCGGCGATGACGGCGAGGGTCACCTTGAAGCTGTTTTCGAGATCGCGCAGATGGCCGCGCTTGTGGTTGAGCACATAGAGCGCGACATCGGTGCGGGTACGCACGATGAGATTATGGGTGGCGCCCTTCATCAGGATTTCTTCGAGGCCGCGCAGCAACTGCAGGGCCACCGACGAGACCGAACGCACGTGACCGCTGCCGCCGCAATGCGGGCAGATATCCGTGGAGCTTTCCAGCACGCTGGCGCGGATGCGCTGGCGCGACATTTCGAGCAGGCCGAAATGCGAGATGCGGCCGACCTGGATGCGTGCGCGATCCTGGCGCAGGCAGTCGCTCATCTTGCGTTCGACAGCGCGGTTGTTGCGCTTCTCGTCCATGTCGATGAAGTCGATGACGATCAGGCCGGCAAGATCGCGCAGGCGGAGCTGACGCGCGACTTCCTCGGCGGCTTCGAGATTGGTCTTTAGCGCGGTATCTTCGATGTGGTGCTCGCGGGTCGAACGGCCCGAGTTCACGTCGATCGAGACCAGTGCTTCGGTCTGGTTGATGACGATGTAGCCACCGGAACGAAGCTGCACGGTCGGCGAGAACATCGCGTCAAGCTGGCTCTCGACACCCATGCGCGAGAACAGCGGCTGGCCGTCGCGATACAGCTTCACCGCGCGGACATTGCTCGGCATCAGCATGTGCATGAAGTCGCGTGCTTCCTGATAGCCGGCTTCGCCAGCGACCTGGATTTCGTCGATTTCCTTGTTGTAGAGGTCGCGCAGCGAGCGCTTGATCAGGGAGCCTTCCTCATAAACGAGGGTCGGGGCCTGCGACTTCAGCGTCATGTCGCGGACGGTTTCCCACATCCGGATCAGGTATTCGAAGTCGCGCTTGATTTCCGGCTTGGTGCGCGAAGCACCGGCGGTGCGCAGGATGATCCCCATGCCTTCCGGCACGTCGAGGTCAGACACCACTTCCTTGAGCCGCGACCGATCCTGGGCCGAGGTGATCTTGCGGGAGATGCCGCCGCCACGGGCAGTGTTCGGCATCAACACGGCGTAACGACCGGCGAGCGACAGATAGGTGGTCAGTGCAGCGCCCTTGTTGCCGCGCTCTTCCTTGACGACCTGCACCAACATGACCTGGCGACGCTTGATGACTTCCTGGATCTTGTACTGGCGACGCGGACGGAAGGCGCGTTCGGGAACTTCCTCGAGAACGTCGTCACCGCCGACGGATTCGACCTGATCCTCTTCGGCTTCTTCCTCGCCGTCCTCTTCGCCGTCCTCTTCGTCGTCCTCGTCGTCGTGTTCGTCGCTGTCAGCGGCAGCGGTGTGTTCGTTTTCGGGATGTTCGTCGTGGTGAACATCTTCGGCATGCGCCGCATTTTCCTCGGCGTGCGCGGCGTCGAGCTGTTCGTCATGGGTGTGATCGTCATGCGCATGATTGTCGTGCGCGACGGCGGCGACCGGCGCCGGCGTTTCGACAACGGCTTCCACCGGAGCGGGCGAGAAGCCTGCCGAAACCGGTTGTTCGATCACGGGCTCGGATGCAACGGCTTCTGACGCCACGACCTCGGGAGCCGTCGCAGCGACGCTCTCGGACGCGAGGGACGTAGGCGCATGGTCGTGGCGGTCATGATCGTGCGCGTGATCGCCTTCGGCATGCTCATGCGCATGGCTATGCTCGTGACCGTCATGTTCATGATGGTCGTGATCGGTAGCGTGGTGCCCGTCATCATGGGCGTGATCATGAGGATGGCTGTGGACCTCGAAGGCCGGATCGCGCGGCTGTTCGGCCTGCGACGGATCGATCGCGGTCGTATCGACGACATCGCTCTGCACCCGTTCGCCACGGTCGCGGCGGCGGGAGTTGCGATGACGCGAGCGCTTGCGGTTGGAGCGGTTGTCGGTCTCTTCCTCAGCTTCGCGATGGGCGCGTTCATCCGCCTCGATCAGCGCCTGACGGTCGGCGACCGGGATCTGGTAGTAGTCAGGATGGATTTCGCTGAAAGCGAGAAAGCCGTGGCGGTTGCCGCCGTATTCGATGAAGGCGGCCTGTAACGACGGTTCGACGCGCGTGACCTTGGCGAGGTAGATGTTGCCGCGGAGCTGCTTGCGCTGCGCAGTCTCGAAATCAAACTCTTCGACGCGATTGCCGCGAACCACGACAACCCGGGTCTCTTCCGGGTGGGTCGCATCGATCAACATTTTGTTTGGCATTTGGGGGCTCATGGAGGCGGACGGCGCGCGTGGCGGCAAGCGCGTATCGCGCGGCCGGGTGACGCAACGGTCCACCTGATTCGGGGGTGAGGGGAAGGCCGAAACACAGTCCTGAACGCCGTGCCGATCGCGAGGTCAGTGCGGGGCGACGCGCGAAGCTTCTGCTTCGCATCGGCATAGTTCCCACCTGGGTCTCGGTCGGCATCACAGTCTGGCGCATCAAGCGTCGGCCCGTCTGAACATCTTGGCGGCAAAGGCGCCGCCTTTTGCTGACGTCCGGCGCGCCGCAGAACGCGGTCACCGGCTGTCGCATACTCCGCCCGTAAGGCCGGAATAATCGGTCATGAAGTGTCTAAAGCCGCCCCGGGAGCGAGAAAGGACCTGGGACCGGACACCGCCTGGGCTAGGACCGCCACCCTGGGCAACCGCGCGCTGCGCTGGTTGTAGAGGGGAGGCCGGAAAACGCTGGATCCACCGAGAGATAGTCGGGGGAAAGAGCGTTGCACCGGGAGGCTGAACGCGACACAACCGGGAGTTAAACCGTCAGCTCTTCGTACATACGAGGAATGGGGGTCGCATGCAAGGGAAGCGTCACAAGGCTGCAACACTCGGGCTTATTCGATATCCCAGACTTAAGCTCCGGTTAACCCTGCAATCCTATTGGGTTAATGAGGGGCTGCTCCGGAGGCAGTGGATTCGTTGACGAGCCGCGCAAACCACATCGTCAGGCTGGCCACGGTGCTCTTCAGTGCCGGTTTTGGGCTGTTTTGGTGCCCGACCTCCAGCCAGGCTGCCGGCGAGACGTCGCGCGCGGAAGTGGAAGGTGCGTTCCCGATCGCCTCTGACGTGCGGATCGCTGGCGACGAGAAGCAGACCCGTTTCATCCTCGATCTCGACAGGAAGATTCCGCTGCGGGCTTTCGCGCTGGCCGATCCTTATCGGGTGGTCATCGATCTTCCCCAGGTCAGCTTCCATCTCGATCCCGGCGCCGGGACGGTATCCCGCGGCCTGATCAAGGCGTTCCGTTACGGTCTGGTGATGCCGGGCGGGTCGCGCATGGTGTTTGACCTGACCGGGCCGGCCAAAATCAAGAGTTCCTATGCGCTTGATCCCGCCAACGGGCAGCCGGCGCGCATGGTGATCGAACTCGAATCGGTCGATCGCACCACATTCGTGCAGGCGTTGGCGGTCGAGAATCGCCCGGATCTGCGACCGGCCGTAGGAACGACTGCCTCGGTATCTCCTGTGGTGACCAAAGTGGTTGCCAGTGCCGTGCAGGACGCGGCTCCGGATACCCGTCCGGTGGTGGTGATCGATCCCGGTCATGGCGGCATCGACAATGGCACACAAGCGGGCGGCGAGAGCGAGAAGAGGATCGTGCTGGGTTTCGGTCTGGCCCTGCGTGACCGTCTGGAGAAGCTCGGCAAATACCGTATCGTGATGACCCGCGCCGACGACACGTTCATTCCCCTGGATGATCGGGTGAAGGTCGCCCGCAACCAGTCAGCCGCGCTGTTCGTCTCGATTCACGCCGATGCGCTGCCGCGCGGCGAGGGTGATGCGCAGGGCGCAACCGTCTATACGCTGTCAGACAAGGCCTCTGACGCCGAGGCGGAGCGGCTGGCAGACTCGGAAAACAAGGCGGACGCTATTGCCGGCGTCAATCTGACGGAAGAGCCAACCGACGTCGCCGACATCCTGATCGACCTGGCGCAGCGTGAAACGCGGACCTTCTCGAACCGCTTTGCCCGGCTTGTGGTCGGTGAAATGAAGACCACAGCACGGATGCACAAGCATCCTCTCAAATCGGCAGGCTTCCGCGTCCTCAAGGCGCCGGACGTGCCCTCGGTGCTGATCGAGCTCGGTTACGTGTCCAACAAGGACGATCTCCAGCAGCTGATGTCGGAGAACTGGCGCTCCAAGACGGTCGGCGCGGTTGCCAAGGCGATTGACGGGTTTTTCTCCAAGCGAATGGTCTCCGCCGGCCCGGGAAACTGACAGCCGGAACTGAAAATGACAAATCTTTCAGTACCAAAGCCTTAGCTTTCAGTTCAAAGCCCTAGTTTGGCCACAGCCGGCGCTCTATAAAAATTTCCGTGCGGCCGTCAGAATCGGTCAAGACTGATGGCCATTTCGGGCCGTCGCCTCTGCTGGTTTTTGCCGCGCGACTTGTTGCTGACTTTGCGCCCATGGGGGCCGCCGTATGGTATATTGCGGCACAGCGATTGAAACGGATCGTCGATAATGCGTCTGCTGGTGCGGTTTATGGGGTTCTTGTTCGCTGCAGGAACCGTGGTGTTCCTGGTGGGCGTCGCAGCCGCAGCAGGCTTGATCTGGCATTATTCCAAGGATTTGCCGGACTATTCGCAGCTTCAGGATTATGAGCCGCCGGTGATGACGCGCGTCCATGCGGCGGACGGTGCACTGCTTGGCGAATACTCCAAGGAGCGCCGGCTCTATCTGCCGATTCAGGCCGTGCCAAAGCTCGTGATCAACGCGTTCCTCGCGGCCGAAGACAAGAATTTCTACGAGCATGGCGGCCTCGATTATTCGGGCATGGCGCGCGCGATGGTGCTGTATGCACAGAACCTCGGCTCCAACCGCCGGCCGCAGGGTGCATCAACAATCACGCAGCAGGTTGCGAAGAACTTCCTTCTGACCAACGAGGTTTCCTTCACCCGCAAGATCAAGGAAGCCTTGCTGGCGATGCGCATCGAGCGCACCTATTCGAAGGACAAGATCCTCGAATTGTATCTCAACGAAATCTATCTCGGCCTCGGTGCCTATGGCATCGCCGCTGCGTCGCTGGTCTATTTCGACAAATCGGTGAACGAGCTGACTGTCTCCGAGGCAGCATATCTTGCCGCTTTACCGAAGGCGCCGTCGTCGCTGCATCCGGTCAAGAATCGCGATCGCGCGATTGAACGCCGCAACTACGTGGTTGATCGTCTGCTGGAGAACGGCTGGATCAAGCAGGCGGATGCGGACAAGGCGCGCAAGGAGACGCTGAGCGTCACCGGCCGCAACAGTTCAGGTCACATCTTTGCCGGCGAGTATTTTGCCGAGGAAGTGCGCCGCGATATTCTTGAGCGTTACGGCGAAAAGAAGCTCTATGAAGGCGGTCTCTCGGTCCGCACCACACTCGATCCCAAGCTGCAGGTGATGGCCCGCAAGACCATGACCAATGGTCTGATCAATTTCGACGAGATTCGTGGTTGGCGCGGTGCGACCAACAAGATCGATATCTCCGGCGACTGGGGCGTGAAGCTTGCTGAGGTGAAGGCGCTGTCCGACATTGCGCCGTGGAAGCTTGCGGTCGTGCTGGATGTCAGCGATCAGTCGGCGCGGATCGGCTTCCAGCCGGGCCGTGAACTTGGCGGTGCCGTGCTCAAGGATCGCCAGACCGGTATCCTCACGCTGGACGGCGTGCGCTGGGCCAAGCCCGCCGCCGGCCCGACAAAGGGCAAAACACCGACGGCCGTGTCGCAGGTTTTGGCCGCGGGCGACGTGATCTATGTCGATCCGCTTACAAACAAGGACGGTTCCGTCGTCGAAGGCCAGTTCCGGCTGCGGCAGTATCCGGAAGTGTCCGGCGCCATGGTTGCGATGGATCCTTTGACCGGACGTGTGCTCGCCATGGTTGGCGGTTTCTCGTTCGACCAGAGCCAGTTCAATCGCGCCACGCAGGCCTATCGCCAGCCCGGCTCATCCTTCAAGCCGCTGGTCTATTCGGCCGCGATGGACAATGGCTACACGCCGTCCACCGTCGTGGTCGACGCGCCGATCGAAATCGATCAGGGGCAGGGCGCTGGCGTCTGGCGTCCGGAAAACTATTCGACCGGCAAATATTACGGCCCGGTGACGCTGCGCAATGCGCTGATGCGCTCGCTGAACACCGTGACAGTGCGACTGGCGCAGGATGTCGGCATGCCGCTGATCGGCGAATATGCCAAGCGCTTCGGCGTCTATGACGAATTGCCGAACTATCTGTCCTACGCACTCGGTGCCGGTGAAACGACCGTTATGCGCATGGTGACGGCCTATTCGATGTTCGCCAATGGCGGCCGCCGCGTGAAGTCGACGCTGATCGACCGCATTCAGGACCGTTACGGGCACACCATCTTCAAGCATGACCAGCGCGAGTGCCGCGGCTGCGACGCGCCGGAAGGCTGGAAGAACCAGGCCGAGCCGCAGCTCGTCGATCGCCGCGAGCAGGTGCTCGATGCGATGACGGCCTATCAGATCACCTCGATGATGGAAGGTGTTGTTCAGGGCGGCACCGCGACCGCGCTGCGCGAAGTCGGCAAGCCGATTGCCGGCAAGACCGGAACGACCAATGACGAGAAGGATGCGTGGTTCATCGGCTTCTCTCCCGACGTAGTGGTCGGCATCTATGTCGGTTATGACAAGCCTAGGAACCTTGGCCACAAGGCCACCGGCGGTGCGCTGGCTGCGCCGATCGCCAAGGACTTTATGAAGCTCGCGCTCGCCGACAAGCCGGCCGTGCCGTTCCGCGTGCCGGCCGGCATCAAGTTGATTCGCGTGGACGCCAAGTCGGGCATGCGTGCCGGACCGGGCGATGGCGGCCGCACCATCCTCGAGGCCTTCAAGCCGGGTACGGCGCCGCCGGACAATTATTCAGTGATCGGTGTCGCCGATGCGGATGGTCGTTCGCTCTCGGTGTCGCCGGAAACCGACCGCAGTTTCATGCGACCGGGAACGGGCGGACTCTACTGAGTTTCGCCGATGTGCTTTGCTGGGCTCATTGAGCATTGTTTGGCGTGATCGCGCTACCGTCGCCACGCACTGCGGTGACGCCCTTGTCGTCGATCGTGAACGACGTTAGGTCGCGGCCGATGACAAACGGACCTTTGTAGGTCGTTTCCGTGCGCTGCCGCAGCGTCTCTTCCGGAACATCCTGCACCGGCTTCACCGTTGCAAACACGATATGTGAGTAGACGGCGAGCTTTGGCCTGGCCTGATCGAACACGCGGCCGGCTTCCTCGGGCGACGTGTGATGCGCTTCGATCTCGCGATAGGACGGATAGTCCTTCACAAGCTCGGGCTCGATGATCGCCACTTCGTGGATCAGGAGATCCGCGTCTTTGGCAGCAGCAACCACGCGCTCATCATATTTGGTGTCGCCCGATAGCACGACCTTCTTGCCCTCGAACGTGACGACATAGCCGAAGGAGGGCTTGATCTTCTCGCCGTGATTAACGTCGAAGGCTGTGACGGTGACGCCATCGGCCGTGTAGGCGACGCCGGCCGCGATGTCCTTGGCGGCAAACGCAATGCCGGCTGCAGGCAGATGTTCGTCGTCGCTGCGAATGCGGATGTCGTCGGCGAAAGCCTTGGTGAGGTTCTCCATCATCGCCGTCGTTCCCACTGGGCCGAACAACGTGAACGGCGCCTTGCGCGACGCCCAGGGCGTGCCGATCCAGCCGCTTAGCCAGATGTCGGGCAATCCCACGACATGGTCGGAATGCAGATGTGTGAGAAAATGCGCATTGATCGATCCCAGCGGGATTCGCTTCTGGAAGAGCCGAATGGTCACACCACGTCCGAGGTCGAACAGGAGGCGTTGGTTGCCGGCTTCTACAAGGGTCGATGCGCTAAAACTCGTCAGCCGCGGAGTCGGCGTTCCGGTTCCGAGTAGAGTGACCTTCATCTCGGCTGTATGAGCCTGCGAGCCGGCCAATGCGGCGGCGATCGCAACGCAAATACCTATGGGTGCCTTCAAGCGCATGTTCCCTCCACATTTATATTTTGGGTGAATGTGTATGAGGCAGGCTCCTTCCACAAGACTCGATTGAAGGTTGAATATCCCCGGCGCGGCGGGTACACGTGCGACGAACCAACGGAATCCGCCATGCGCGCTGAAATCGAACGCCTCGTAGAAGAGATCAAGCAGTCAGTCGGGCTGCTGAGGAGGCATCTTTGACGTCGATGCATCCACGGCACGACTTGCAGAGCTGAACGCTCTCGCCGAAGACCCCAATCTCTGGAACGATCCGCAGAAGGCCCAGAGGCTGATGCAGGAGCGCACCTCGCTTGAGGATTCGCTTCAGGGCATCGGAAAGGTCACGCGCGAACTTGACGACAATATCGAAATGATCGAGCTCGGCGAAGCCGAGGGCGATCAGGGCGTCGTGACGGAAGCCGAGAGCGCGCTAAAGGCACTGAAGAAGGAAGTCGCGCGCCGCGAGCTGGAAGCGCTGCTGTCCGGGGAAGCGGATCGCTTCGACACCTATCTGGAAGTCCATGCCGGCGCCGGCGGCACCGAGAGCCAGGACTGGGCCTCGATGTTGCTGCGTATGTATACGCGCTGGGCCGAAAAGCACGGTTTCAAGATCGAGTATCTCGAAGAGACCCAGGGTGAAGAAGCGGGCATCAAGTCGGCGACGATCCAGATCTCCGGTCACAATGCCTATGGCTGGCTGAAGACCGAAGGCGGCGTGCATCGCCTGGTGCGGATCTCGCCTTACGACTCCAATGCCCGTCGGCACACGTCGTTCTCCAGCGTCGCGATCTTCCCGGTCGTGGACGACAGCATCAAGATCGACATCAACGAGTCCGATGTGCGCGTCGATACGATGCGCTCGGGCGGCGCCGGCGGTCAGCACGTCAACAAGACGGAATCCGCGGTGCGTCTGACGCATATTCCGAGCGGCGTGGCCGTGGTCTGTCAGGCCGGCCGTTCGCAGCACAAGAATAAGGCCCAGGCCTGGGACATGCTGCGTGCGCGTCTTTACGAAATCGAGCTGAAGAAGCGCGAAGAGAAGGCCGCCGCCGATCAGGCCGCCAAGACGGATATCGGCTGGGGTCACCAGATCCGCTCTTACGTGTTGCAGCCCTATCAGATGGTGAAGGACCTGCGCACCGGCGTACAGACCTCGGATACCTCAGGCGTGCTCGACGGCGATCTTGACGAGTTCATGGCGGCGACATTGGCGCAGCGCGCCTTCGGCACATCGCCGGGCGCCATCGACGACGTGGACTAAGAGATGCCCCATGTTGCGTTCATCGGTTTGGGACGCATGGGGCATGGCATGGCCGGCCGTTATCTCGACGCCGGCTTCACCACTGCCGTCTGGAATCGCAGCAGGGCGAAAGCAGAAGATCTGATCGCACGCGGTGCGCGCTGGGCGGCGTCGCCGGCGGAAGCCGCAGCAGGCGCCGACGCCATCGTTACGATGGTCGCCGATGACGAAGCTTCCCAAAATGTGTGGTTGAGTACCGATGGTGCCGGGCAAACTGCGAAGCAGGGCGCGCTGGCGATCGAATGTTCGACAGTGTCGCACCAGCACGTGCTCGACCTTGCGAAAGCGCTGCAGGATCGCGGCCTGACCTATATCGATTGTCCTGTCACTGGCCTGCCGGACGCGGCTGCCAGTGGCAAACTCACGCTGCTGATCGGCGCGGATACAGCGGACCTTGAAAAGGCCCGGCCGTTCCTGGTGCCGATTGGATCGACAATCCGGCATTTCGGTCCCGTCGGATCGGGCACGGTCTACAAGCTCATCAACAACCTGATGGGCGCGATCCATATCGCCGGGCTCGCTGAAGGTCTGGCCATCGCAGAACATGCCGGGCTGGACATGAAGCTGGTTCTGGAGTCCATCGCGAGCGGCGTTGCGGCAAGCCCACAGGTCCTGCGACACGCGCCGCGGATGGTGGCGCGCGATTATTCAGGTGCATCCTTCACCGCTGCACTGCGCCATAAGGATGCGGCCTATGCGGTGAGATTGGCGGAGCAGCTTTTGCAGGCCAGCCCCCTGGTCGGCGCGGCGGCTGTTGAAGCCTATGAAAAGGCGAAGGCTTTCGCGCCCGACGATGACGAAGCCAGAATGATCGAGCTCATCTCGCAACCGAGAGATGGCAGAGCGAGCTAAGCGCTTGCCAAAGTCTGCGGCGTCTTGAAACAGTAACGTCGCTGCGTGGCCGCTTCCGTTCTTCCTGCCACCCGATATCATCCCCAGGCCGGAACTCAATATCCGGCGCTAGCTTATCCCGACGCCGCATATCGCGGTGTCACGAATTCAACGGGTGTGGGGCATGAAGAAGATCATTCCAATTCTTGCGATCGGCGTTGCATTGATGCTGGGCGGCTGCGGCCGCGATCCCGGACCGGCTGGCCCGAAGGGCGAGACCGGCGCGCAGGGGCCAGCCGGCCCACAAGGTGCGCAAGGCGTTCAGGGCATTCCCGGCGCGCAGGGGCAGGCGGGTGCACAAGGGCCGCAAGGTCCGCAGGGCACGCCCGGCGCCAAGGGTGATAAGGGCGATGCGGCACCGGTCAACCTCCGCGCGGTGCAGGCAGATGGTGCCGTCAGCTGCGACGCGACGGAGACGCTGGTGTCCGTTGTCTGCCCGAGCGGCGGCGCGCCGGATGGCACCAAGTGCACGACGACGCCAACCGTCGGCCTCTGCTTGAAGAAGTAATCGTGTGGCCGACCAGGATCGGCTGCGAGCAAACAGGTCCCTCGCTCACAGGGGAGCGGGGGACTTCAAACTTGCGGATGAGTGCTAGCCTTTGCCGTCGCTACGTCGTCCGTAACTCGGCGGAGCCGAAATCACGAGGTAGTATTCGCACCGGCGCGCAGTCTTGTTCTCGAACCAGTGCTCGACATCGACCTCGAAATACAGCGAGTCACCCTCATCCAGAACCGTCTCCGTATCCTTGGTGCGCACGGTGACGCGTCCATGCGTGGCCAGCACGTGTTTGGATGTGCCCTGCGGGTAGGCGGGCAATTTACCGGTCGAGGTTTTCGGGGGCAGGTGATGCAGGACGACTTCGACGGCCATGCCGGCCATGACCGGCGACAGCAGGAATCGCTCGAAGCCAGTCTTTGAATCGCGAAAGATCTGGCGCTGATCCTTCCGAACGACTGCGAAAGCACGGCGCGGCGCGTCGTCATCGCCCATGAGCGTTGAAAACGATGTCTCCAAAGCAAGCGCGATACGTCGCGCGACCCCGATTGTCGGGCTTTTCTCGCCACGCTCGACCTTCGACAGCATCGCACGGCTGACACCAGACTGCTTGGAGAACTGCTCCAGAGTCAGGTTGGCCTGTTCACGCAATATGCGGACACGATCGCCGAATGCGCGACTGACGGGGTCTTCACGAACGACCTTCCGTGTCGCCGGCTTCGCCATATCGGGTGATGCTCCGTTGTAATCCGCTGGTGATTCCATCTTAGGCGTGGTTGCCCGCCATGTCACATCCTGCTGCGGCAGATGATCGCGCGTGTCTTCTAAAGAATAAATGGTCAGGATGCCCAGCTTGCCAAAATCTTCTATCGAAGATAATGGTGTCTTTGGAAGATGCGGCGATCCGTTCGCCGACAAGCAGATATATCAGGAGGAAGAATGCACCTTGTTACTTTCCTGCATGAGGGCCGGGCCACGGTCGGCATTGCAGATCAGGCGCTCTCTCAGGTCTCGCCGCTGCCGCGCGACGTCGCCCCCGATATGATCACGCTGATTGCCAACTTCGATCGCCTGAAGGGCACGCTTGCCGCTGCTGGTGGCGCGCCGCTGCCCGTCGCAAGCGTAGAACTCCTTGCGCCCATTCCGCGCCCGGCGCGCAACGTGTTTTGCGTTGGCAAGAACTACCATGAGCATGCCAAGGAATTTGCGGGTAGCGGTTTTGACTCCTCTGCGAAGGAAGTCGTGCCGGAAGCGCCGGTGATCTTCACCAAGCCGTCCAGCACCGTCATCGGTTCCGGCAAGTCGATTCCGAACTATCTCGATCCGACTGACAGCACCGACTATGAAGGCGAGCTGACGGTGATCATCGGCCGCGGCGGCCGCGGGATCAAGAAGCAGGACGCGCTGGCGCATGTGTTCGGTTACACGATCATCAATGACGTGACGGCGCGGACGCTGCAGCACAAGCATCGCCAGTGGTTCATCGGCAAAGGCATCGATGGTTTCTGCCCGATGGGCCCGGCGATCCTGACCGCTGACGAAATGCCCGATCCGACGAAAATGCGGCTGACGACATCCGTCAACGGCGAACGCCGTCAGGATGCGTCGGTGACCGATCTCATCTTCGACATTCCGACGTTGATCGAGTGTATCTCGGCAGGGATCACCCTGGAGCCCGGTGATCTGATCGCGACCGGAACGCCGGCTGGCGTCGGCCTTGGCTTTACGCCGCCGCGTTTCCTCAAAAAGGGCGATGTCGTGACGATCGAAGTTACGGGTATAGGTAAGCTCGAAAACCCGGTCGGCTAACGCAGCTCGCAGCACCTGCCGATCTAAAAATGAAGCGCGGGGCATCGTCTGCCCCGCGCCGAATTCTGTAAGATTCAACAACTTAGAGATTTAAGTGAGCTCCGAGGCGCGCAAGCGCTGTCTCCCGAGACTGCGCGTCGTCCCCTGGGTGTGACTGAATCCAATGCGTTGCTCAAAGAACAAAACGGGAGACATGTGTATGAAACGTCGTGACTTCATTGCGGGCCTCGGTGGCCTGTCGACGCTCGCTCTGACCGGTCAAAGTGTGCGCGCCCAGGATGCCTGGCCTAGCCGCAACATCAGTATGATCGTGCCGTTCCCGGCAGGCGGGCAGGCCGATATCGCCGGACGTCCGATCGCGGCATGGCTGCAGAAGGCACTCGGCAAGCCTGTTATTATCGATAACCGCAGCGGCGCCGGCGGCTCGCTCGGCAACGCGATGGTAGCGCGTGCGCAGCCCGACGGACACACATTGCTGATGACATTGTCGTCGCTTGCGGTGTTGCCGGAAGCTGATCGCATCTACGAACGCCCGGTCGCCTATGAGGTCGATCAATTGCAACCGATCGCACGCGTGCTAGCAGATCCGACCCTGTTCGCGGTACCAGCTAGCGCGCCCTGGAAGACGATCGCCGATTTCGTCGCTGACGCGAAAGCGCGCCCGGGCGCGATCTCCTACGGATCGTCCGGTCCGTTCGGTACGCTTCATGTCTCGATGGAAATGTTCGCAATCGCGGCAGGCCTCAAGCTGCTTCATGTGCCCTACAGAGGCGCAACGCCGGCGATCAGTGACTTGCTGGGTGGACAGATTCAGGCGTTAGCCTCGGCACCGGGAACGCTGAAGCAGCACGTCGATGCCGGCACGCTGCGTGTTCTGGCCAATTTTGGCAGCGAGCGCCTGGCGGCATTTCCGGATCTCCCGACGTTCAAGGAACTGGGTTACCCCGATGTCGAGTTTTACATCTGGGCCGGCCTGTTCGCGCCGAAGGGAATGCCGGCACCGGTCCTGACCAAGCTGCGCGATAGCATGCGGCAGGCGATGAACGATCCAGAGGTCACGAAGACATTCGAGGCGGCCGGCAATATGCCTGCCTATCAGGACGCAGATGACTTCGCACAATTCATCGCGAAAGACAGCGCGCGTCTGGTGGCGGTGGCAAAGAAGATCGGCAAGGTCTGATACTTCGCCTGTGGGTGCGCTAGCCGCGGCTGCGCATCCACTCCGACAGCCATGCCGTGAAGCGGCCGCTGTCGCGGGCGCCGCCGTGCCAGGCGGCGGTCACATGACCGCTGCTGGCCACCATCAGTACAACGTCGAGACCTGCGGAGCGCCGTAGCGTCTCGACGGCCTGCTGCGGCGTCTGGGCGATCGGGCCGGCGACATTGAATGAGGTGTTCACTGAAAGCTCGACGCCGATATGGCGCCCCAGTGCTTTCAGATAAGCGTGCGTGAGCGGATCGTCTTCGGCGCGAACGATCTGGACACGTCCGGTGCCGTCGGCATGGATCACGGCCGGGATTTTGTCCCGTGCATGCGGCTTCGATTGCGCCGTCAGCACCATGTAATTGTAGGCATTGTAGTTCGCGTCGGACGCTCCATCCAGCAAATCAAAATACTCACAGGCCGCGTCGAGCGTCGCCATCGGCGCCAATGGGCGGATGGCTTCGCGATATTTGACGCGCTCATTGAGCCGTTCCCGCGTGCCAGCGTCGCAGGGATTGGCGAGGATCGAGCGATGGCCGAGCGCGCGCGGACCCGTCTCCGCTGCGCCTTGATACAGCGCGATGATGCCGTTCTGCGCGACCATGAAGGCCATCAGGTCGGCGACGGCGTCACGGCCCTCAGGCGTTGAGATACTGCCGATCACCTGTGACTTGATGTCGTCAGCTTGCAGTGCCGCGGTGATGTCAGGCTGCGTCGGTGCATCGCCGCAATAGAACGCATGCGTCATCGACGCGCCGCGCGGCGCCCCGATGAGATGGGCAAACATCCAGGCGGCGCCGATGGTGACGCCGGGATCGCCGGGCGTCGGCGTAATCCATAAATGCAGGCGCGCGTCGCGGCCCTGTTCACGTGCGAACCACGTTTCATCGAAGTGTTCGAGCAGTCGCATATTGCCGAGCGCATTCAGCGCGACGCCGCCCGTGAGGACCAGCCGATGCGCACCGGTCTTGCTCAGCAGGCCGGCGACCACATGGATCATTGCATCCTCGAAGACCAGTTGCGTGGCCGCGGCCTTGTCGAGGCGATCCTGCGTATCCGGCCGGTGCTGGATATCCTCGACGCGCAGCACTGCGTCCGGATTCCAGAGCTGATCCGGCGTCAGCGGTTCGCCAAGAATGTCGATCAGCGCTTGCTTGTAGGGCGCTTCGAACGGATCGCAGTACCAGTTGCCCATGGCGCGGTTGAGTTGGATCTCGCCATTCGCACCGAAATGCAGCACCTCGCGCAGGCGTGCGTAATAGGGATTGCTGGCGCGATCCATGTCGCCCCAGGCAGCGGCGCCCATGTAGCGGCCTTCGCTTGAGAGCCAGGTCCAGCCGCCTTGGGTTGACGAGATCACGCTGTAGAAGGCCCCAAGGGAGTCGAAGACGCTGTTGTTGCAGTAGAGTTTCTGCATGGCGCCGCCTTGCGCCACATAGGTCGATACCGAGCCCTGGTCGCCGGTGCCGTCGAGCACCGCGATCGCGACCGGCTCATTGCTGTCATCGAATGGAGACACGGCAAATGAGAACCAGGCGTGGTTGTCATGATGCGGCATCATCAGCAGCGGGACGCGCGCGGGCAACCCGAATTGCTTGCGGAGCAATTTCGGTGTGCGCGTCATCTGCTCGAGGCGCCGTGCGTCGAAGCTGACGGAGTTCTTGGTGCGCAGCAGCTTCAACCCGTCGGGAAATTCTTCGACGATGCTCCGCGTTAGTGTGCCCAGCAGATCGGGATAGTCCCAGGTCGTCAGCCATGCATCGATATCAGCGACGTCACGGCCCATCGCGCGCAGCGTGGCGCGCATCGCATCGAGTGCTGCCCGCGGATATTGCGTGGTGTGCTTGTCGCCGGAGAAGCGCTCTTCTTCGTTGTTGATGATAAGGCGCGGGCCGTGAGCCTGCGTGACTTCGACCAGCGCCACTCCGGAATTGTGCGTGCCAGGCAGTCCGAGGCCGGCAAGCAGAACCGTTTCGCCGCGCGCCAGCTTGGCGCGGATCTCCGAGATGCGGCGGACTGTAAAGTGGGAGTCGTTGGCGTGAAAACCTGCCAGCGTCATCGTCCAGGTCGTGACCCGGCGTGTGGCGCGGAAACAGAACCGGCCGAAGCGGGGGAAACGGGGGCCGATGCGTCGGGGGGATTTCAACGGGTTGCCTCTAATCGACTGAGACCCGCTTCAACCACAGTCAGGGCGGGGCAACAATGCCCTGCGTGCCGCACCTAGCCGGCGTTGAGACGAACGCCTGCGCGGAGAAACTTCTGTGGATCGACCGCTTCGCCGTCGATACGGGTTTCATAATGCAAATGCGGTCCGGTGGATCGGCCGGTCGAGCCGACCAGACCGATGACCTGGCCAATTTTGATGGTGTCGCCGACCTTGACGTTAATCGCGGACATATGGCCGTAGCGGGTAGACAAGCCATTGCCATGGTCGATCTCGACCATGCGGCCATAGCCGCCGGCGTAGGCTGCAGAGACCACGCGCCCGTTTGCCGTCGCGCGGATCGGGTCGCCGGTGGCACCGCGGAAATCGAGACCGGTATGCATCGCAGGGCGGCCGAGGAACGGATCGCTGCGCACCCCGAAGCCTGACGTAAATTCGACTTCGCCGACGACGGGCTTGCGATAGGGCACCAGCGCCATGGTCCGATTGAGCTTGTCCATCTGCGCGCGGGTGACGTGGATGCGATAGAGCTGGCGTTCGAACGGATCCGCGCTTGATGAGAGTTTGACCGGCACAAACGGGCCGCCCATAGGCGCGCGCGGTGTGGCCGATTCGAGTTTTGCCATATTGAGCCCGAGATCCGAGATAGCGCCGCGCATGCGACGAACCTTGGAGTCCATGGATTCTTCAGCCGCGGCGAGTGTCGCAATCTGGCGGCTCTCGACCTGATCGAGCGACGCCTGCAGGCGACCGATCACATTGTCGACGCCGCCGAGTTTGGCGAGCTGGTTCGGTTGCTGGGCTGCGAGAGCAGGGGTGCGGGATTCTAGCCGCGCTTCGCGATCCGGCGGCGCCACGAAGGTCACCGTGTCGCTGATCGGCGATGGCTTGGGGATCGATGTCGTCGGCTCGATCGCGGCTCCACGGGCAGGCGGCTTGCCGATCGAACCCGTAACCGACAGATCGGGCATGGCGCCGAGCGCCGTGGCACGCGATTCCAGCGTGGTCTGGCGACGCATAATCTGATCGAGCTTCTGGTCGAACTGCTCCTGATCCAGCATTTGCCGGCTGGTGGTGCGATCGATCTTGGCGCGCAGTTCTGCGATACGATCTTCGTAGGCGTATTGCATGTCAGCCTGGCGTGCGATGAGCTTGGTCAGCACGTCGTCGCGAAATGCGAAGTAAGTGGCTGTGGCCGCAGACCATGCCCCCAGCACGGTCACCGTGCCGACGACGATCCAGAACACCACAGGCCCGATGCGGACCTGCTTGCCGCGATGGGCAATCGTATAGTCGCTCTGATTGGCTTTCGGAGGCGGCGCCTTGACCGGCCCGACGCGGCGCGCCTGTGGCCGTCCATGGTCATGTGCGTGGTGCTGAGGGTACTCGGCATATTGGGTAGGACGGTTCGACATCAGCACTCCAGTGCCAGCCGGAGACTCGTCGGCTAGCTCAATGGAGGCGATTTGAGCCCTTCATGGTTAATTTTGAGCAAATGGTATCCATCAAATTCGCTGCGCTTCTTGGAGTACCGCGTCCGCGTGTCCGTCCACTTTAACGCCGCGCCAGATCTTGGCGACGTTGCCGTTGGCATCGATCAGCACCGTCGTCCGAAGAACACCTTCAAAGAATTTGCCGTACATCGATTTCTCGCCCCAGGCGCCATAGGATTTCAGCGTCGTCTGCGTGGCGTCGGAAAGCAGCGGGACACCCAGAGCGAACTTGTCACGGAACGATTCCTGAGCCTTCAGCGGATCGGCCGAGACGCCAAGCACGGCAGTGCCGGCAGCCTGAAACTCGGCGGACAACCGGGTGAAGTCGATGGCTTCCTTGGTGCAGCCGGGCGTGCTGGCGCGCGGGTAGAAAAAGATCACCAGCTTCCGGCCGGCATAGTCTGACAGGGAGACTTCGGCGCCGCCATCGCGTGGCAGCCTGAACGCCGGTGCCTTAGCGCCCTCGGTCGCGAAACTGGGTGACTCCGATGCGATTTTCTCGGGAGCCGGTTTTGGAGCCGCCGTGGGTTTGGCCGCGGGCTTTGCCGACGCTTTGGGCAGGACCTTTACGGCAATCGTCGTCGCCACAACGGTCTTGGCCGCTGGAGCTTTCCTGGCAGCGGGCGGCTTCGACTTGGCAGCGGGTGGCTTCGACGCTTTGGCCGGGGCTTTCGCCGCTGGCTTGGCTGATTTGGTCGCAGCTTTCTTGGCGGGAGCCTTCACCGCAACCTTGTTCGGCTTCTTCACCGCCTTCGGTGACGCAGTTTTGGTGACCGTCTTGGTCGCCGTCTTGGTCGCCTTCTTCGTCGCGGCCTTTGCGGGTTTCTTACTGGCTTTCTTGGCCATGGATGATGGTCCTTTCGTCGCGTTCAGCGGATCAATTGGGCGGCGCGCCGGGCGAGGCGCTTGGCCGCAGTTTCTGGCGTCGTTCCGGCTTTCCTGCGCAATGCGTTTCCTGCCACTATACGGAACGCCCATTTCGAGAGATTCTTGCGCGATTTCTTGGACATACGCCTTCCTTTCGTCGCTTTCGGCGGCTCAGTGTGATGGCATTGCAAGGTAACACCGGCGGCCGAATGGCGGCACGTTGCGGTGCAAATATGCTGTCCTCGGAGTATGGTTACAAAGGATTCGACGCAACACACGTTCCGTGCGCCATAAGGGTGCGGCAACGACCGGACGACGAGTTATAATTCAAACCGGGGATTGGCAGCGATGCCGGCACAGAGGCGCTCGTCGGTTGTCGATGCGCGAAGGGCCGGTGACGATCATTCTCCCAGTCAGCGCCAGCACCGAGAGGCAATGGCCAGAAATAAGCCGCCACAAGCGTATCGACCGCGCGCCGATGACGAGTCCTTGCAATGGGATGATGCCGATTGGGATCATCAGCATGACGAGGCGGGGCATCACCGTGCGCGCCGCTTGCTGTCCAAGAAGAATAGCAGCTGGCACCGTTTCGGCGACAGGCTCGTTGCGGCTCGCGATTGGCTGTCCGGTGGCCGATGGGTCAAGCGGATCGCGGCTGTCCTTGGCATCCTGCTGATTATTTGTGGTGTTTGCTTTGGCGCCTTGTGGGTCCGACTGGGCGCGGGCCCGATCAATTTCGACATGGCTACACCATGGCTGGTCGAGGCGATCCAGGACAATATCGGGCAGGGTAATACGGTCGAAGTCGGCGGCACGCAGATCGAACGCGCCGGGCGGGTCCGGATGGCGGTGCGGATTCGTGACATCGTCGTGCGTGATCGTGATCACGCCGTCGTGGCCAGTGCGCCGAAAGCCGAAGTCCGGCTTTCCGCTGCCGCCATGATGATGGGGCGCTTGCGTGCCGAAAGTCTCAACCTGGTCGATGTTGTGCTCGCCGTGCGCATTACGCCGGATGGGCAGGTGACCGTCTCGACCGGCGAGAACGCTCGCCCGATCGCGACAGGCGTCGCATCGCCGCGCATACCGGGTTCGTGGCTCGGTCCGGGCAGACAACCGGAACTGACTTTCCCGCGGCAGCCGCAGCCACCGGTCGTCCAGCTTCCGCAGCCTTCTGCCGACAAGCGAGAAGCATCCTTCGGCCTGCTTGCGGGTCTCGATTGGCTCGACAGCCTGACTCTTTCGGGCCTCGACGGACAGAACCTCAACGAGATCGGTCTGAAGAACGGCAAGCTGGTGGTCGACGACCAACAGCGCGGCAACAAATGGGACTTCAATAATATCAGCCTGACTCTGCGCCGACCGAGCGGCGGCGGCGTCATGATGACGGTGGGCGAAGGTGGCAAGGCGCCATGGACTCTCGGCGTCACCGTCGGTGCGCCGGCCAATGGCGTGCGTTCGGTCAGTCTTCGGGCCGACAAGGTCTCGACCCGCAACGTCCTGCTCGCGTTGCGCATGAAGGATCTCACCTACAGTGCCGACCTGCCGCTGACAGGCGAGTTGAAGGGCGAAATCGGGCGCGATGGTTTGCCAACCTACTTCCGCGGCAAGCTCACGGCAGGCGCCGGCAACATTGTCGATAACGACACGCCGGATTATCCGATGCCGATCGATCAGGCGGAGGTGAGCGTCGAGTGGGATGCCGGCCGCCGTGTGCTGCTGGCGCCGTTCAAGTTCGTGTCCGGTGAGAACCGCGTCACTTCACTTGCTCATGTCGAGCCGCCCAATGGCGCGACCGATTCCTGGCAGGCAGGCATCAGCGGCGGCACCATCGTATTGGGAGGAGGTCCAGGCGAAGCGCCACTGATCTTCAACAGCATCGACATCGGCCTGCTTTTCGATTCCGACAACCGCCGGGTCTTGCTGACGCGTGCGAATATCAGCAACGGTGAGATCGGCGTTGCCGGCACCGGCAGCATCGACTATGCAGGCGAGCCGCGCATGACCCTCGGCTTTGCGGGAACGCCGATGTCGGCTTCGGCGCTCAAGCGCATGTGGCCGATCCTGATTGTGCCGGAAGTGCGCGAATGGGTCACCGAGCGCATCGAGGCTGGGCAGCTCCAGAGCATCGAGATCGGGGTCAATTCCCCGACCAAGAACCTGACACGGCGCGGGCCGCCGATCCCCGATGAAGGGCTGTCGGTGAAGATCCTCGCCAATGGCGTGGCGCTGCGTCCGGTGGATGGCATGCCGGTGATCCGCGACGGCGATCTGCGCGCGCGCGTCACGGGACGGACCGCGACCGTGACCGTCGGTCAGGCAAACACTGAGACGGCGGGCGGACGCAAGCTCAATCTCAGCGATATCGTGTTTGAAGTTCCGGATATGGCACCGAAGCCATCGCCGGCCCGCGTGCGCTTCAAGCTGGAGGGGCCGGTTGCGGCAGTGGCCGATGTGCTCAACTCCAACCGTCTGAGCGAAGTTACCGGCAACATGCTCGACCCGGCGGCCACCAAGGGCAACGTGACCGCGCAGGTCGCCATGGGCATGCCCATCCAGCGCGAACTGACCAAGGCCGATACGACCTACAACATCACTGCGGATCTGACCGCATTTTCCGCCGACAAGCTGGTGATGAACCAAAAGCTCGAAGCCAATTCGCTGAAGGTCACAGCGAACAATCAGGGCTATCAGGTCAAGGGTGACGTCAAGATCAGCGGGCAGGCGGCATCGCTTGACTATCGCAAGCCAACCGATGGCGATGCCGATGTGCGTCTCAACGCGACGCTCGACGATGCAAGCCGCGCGCGCCTCGGTATGGACCTCGGACCGGCGGTGGCCGGCAATCTCCCGATCAAGGTTGTCGGTAAGATTGGCTCCGGGGACCGTGACAGCAAGCTCGGGGTCGACGCCGATCTGACGCCGCTGAAGCTCGACAACATCCTGCCGGGCTGGATGAAGCTGCCCGGCAAGAGCGCTCGCGCTGTCTTCAACGTCGTGAAGAAGGGCGACACAACCCGTCTGGAAGACATTGTCGTCGATGGCGGTGGGGCTTCGATCAAGGGCTCCGTCGAAGTCGATCAGAACGGTGACCTCGTCGGTGTGAACTTCCCGACTTATTCACCGTCCGAAGGCGACAAGACGTCGTTGAAGGCGGAACGTAGTCCGGATGGCGTATTGAAAGTCACGATGCGTGGCGACGTGTTCGACGGTCGCGGCTTCCTGAAATCGGCGATTTCCGGCAAGGATGGGGATCCCAAGAGCAAAGCCAAATCGGTCGACTTCGATATTGATGTAAAGCTCGGGGCCGTTGCCGGTTACTACGGCGAGGCGGTTCGCAGTGTGGATGCCAAGATTTCGCGGCGCAACGGCACGATCCAGAAATTCTCCCTGAGCGGAAAGCTCGGACGCGACACGCCGCTGACAGGCGATATGCGCGGACGCGCCCAGGGCGCTGGCCGTGACGTCATCTATATCGAGACCAACGACGCCGGCGCCTTCCTGCGCGCGACCGACACCTATTCCAAGATGTCGGGAGGCCAGCTCGCACTGGCAATGGATCCGCCATCGTCGGACACCCGCGCCAAGGAAGGCCTGATCAACATCCGCGACTTCAACGTCAAGGGCGAGGCGCAACTGGCCAGTGTTGCCGGAGGCGGGCAGAACGCAGCGCAGAGCAGCGTCGCCTTCTCGCGGTTGCGTGCCGAATTCACGCGACAGAACGGTCAGCTCACCATTCGGGATGGCGTCGTCAAAGGCCCGACCGTCGGTGCGACCATCGAAGGCAGTATCGACTACCCGCTGAACCAGGTACGCATGAGCGGCACCTTCGTGCCGATGTACGGGCTGAACAACATGTTCGGTCAGATCCCGATCGTCGGACTGTTTCTCGGGGGCGGCAGCAATGAAGGCCTGATCGGCGTCACTTACGAAGTCGTCGGTACGCCCGGTGCACCGGTGCTGCGTGTCAATCCGATCTCGGCCATGGCACCGGGTGTGTTCCGCAAGATCTTCGAGTTCGGTACCGGCAAGCAGAACAATTCGGTCGAATTCCCGAACCAGAATAACAACAGCAACTAGTGACGTCTGTGGCTCAAGCACAGTGCTCGCCGCACTGTGCGGGCTTAGCTTGACGCGAGTTCGGATGCGAACCTCTGTATCAGCTTCTGGATGATGGCTGCCGTTTCAGGACGCCGTGTCAGGCAGCGCGACGTCGGGCCGGCGACCACGAGTGACAACCGGCGATGTTGCACCGGCAAGGGCATGGCGACTCCCGCAAGGTCGGCGATATACTCCGATGAACTCTGCTGATAGCCGCGCTCGGCCGCCTCTCTGAGTTCGTTCTCGATTGCCTCTGCCGTTGTCGGCGTCGTGTCGGAGAAGGCTTCGAACTTGATCTTGCGATAGATCGCTTTGCGCTCCTCGGGTGAATGCTGCTCCAGAATGGCGCGGCCCACCGAACTCGCATGGACCGGAACGCGGTCGCCAATCTGCGCGAAGTACCGCACCGAGTGCGTGGACTCGACGACATCTAGGAAGATTGCTGACGTTCCGGCGAGGGCCGCGACGCCGGTCGTTTCGCCAGTCTGGTCGGCGATTTCGGTCACAAGCGCATGGACCGCGTCCGGGAGTGGCTCGGCATCTGCAACGGTGCGGGCGAGGGTGAGCCAGCGTGGGCTGGGATAGTAGCCGTTGCGCGCGCGCGGCTCATAGAGCCAGCCCTTCTCGGCGATGGTGCCGACGAGATTGAACGTACTGGAGCGCGGCCAGCCGAGGTCGTCCGAAATTTCGGCCAGCGTCGCAGGGCGTTTTCGCCGAGCGAAATACTCCATCAATTCGAGGACATTGGCAGCTTGTCTGACCAGCATTGAAATTCTCGTTCTTCCCTTTGGGGCTGGCAACGAATGGCGAGCTGCCCGCGTTTTTGCACGGTCTGGTTGGCCTCTGTATCGCTGAAATGGCATTGAAAGCCATCCACATCGACAGCGGTGGTCTTGACTTAGTATTCATGTATAGGTTTTATAAATTCATAAACAAGAATTACTCGCACGAACTCCGGCTGGCGCTTTGCCTGGGGTGAAGCGCGGAATGTGTCAGGGGGAGGAATAGATGACCATTCGCAATACTCTTGCCGTGTCAGCTGTGGCGCTGTCGCTCGGATTGCTGTCAACGCCCATGGCGTCGGCTCAGACGCCGGTGAAGCTCGGCGTGCTCGCCGATATGTCTGGTATTTTTTCGGATATCGGCGGTATGGGCTCGTTTGACGCCACCAAGATGGCTGTCGAGGACTTCAACAAGCTGCCGGGCGCCGACAAGTTCAAGGTCGAGGTGATCCAAGGCGATCCGCAAAACAAGCCGGACATCGCGCGCAACATCGCCCGCAAATGGTACGAGACCGAAAGCGTCGATGCTCTCGTGGACATTCCCACCAGTGCAACGTCGCTGGCCGTCGCGCCGCTAACGGCGGAGCTTAACAAGGTCGCACTGTTCACGGCGTCGGGCACTTCCGATTTGACTGGAAAGTCCTGCACTCCGAACTCGGTGCACTGGACCTACGATACCTGGGCGCTGGCGCATGGCACCGCTGATGCCATGACCAAGGCCGGCGGCAAGAGCTGGTTCTTCCTCACCGTGGACTTCGCGCTCGGCGCGTCGCTGGAGCGCGATGCGACTGCGGTGATCAACGCCAATGGCGGCAAGGTGCTCGGGAGCATCAAGCATCCGACAGATTCGAACGATTTCGCGTCCTATCTGCTGCAGGCCCAGGCATCGAAGGCCGACATCATCGCGCTGGCGAATGCCGGCGGCGACACCATCAAGGCGATCAAGCAAGCATCCGAATTCGGCATCGTGCAAGGCGGCCAGAAGCTTGCCGGCATGCTGATGTTCATTTCGGATATCCACTCGCTCGGTCTCAACACCGCGCAGGGCCTGCAGCTCACTGAGGGCTTCTACTGGGATCTCAACGAGCAGACCCGCATCTTCGGCGAACGTTTCGCCAAGCGTAACAACGGCCGCTATCCTAGCATGAACCAGGCCGGCGCCTATTCGGCGTCTCTCACCTATCTGAAGGCGGTCGCCAAGGTTGGCTCACCGAAGGATGGCGCTGCGGTCGTCAAGGCGATCCGCGAGATGGGTACGTTCGACGACCCGCTGTTTGGCAAGACCACGCTGCGTGAAGACGGTCGCGTGCTGCACGACATGTTCCTGTTGCAGGTCAAGAAGCCGGCAGAGTCGAAGAAGCCGTACGATTATTACAACGTGCTCGCGACCATTCCAGCCGATACGGCCTTCCGTCCGCTCAAGGATGGCGGCTGTCCGCTGATCAAGTAAGAAAATGCAAAAGAAAGAAACGCGCAGATGTCGGTGACCCCGCGCTGCGCGTTTTTGTCCGAGCTGCGATTTCGAAACCACAAGGAAACAGAATGCGCCTCGCCAACAAACTTGCCGCCGTCACTGCCGCTGCATCAGGCATGGGACGCGCCGGCGTCGAACTGTTCCTCAAGGAAGGCGCCAAGGTCGTCGCCATCGATGTCAATGCGGACGCGCTGGCGCAGCTCAAATCCGATATGAAGAAGCTGGGTTATGAGCTCACCACCATTCAAGCGGATCTGTCGAAGATCGAACAGATGAAGAGTTCGATCAACGACGCGGCCGTCGCGCTTGGTGGCATCGATATCCTGTGGGCCCATGCCGGCACGCCCGGTCCGGCCGGCGTCGAGAACCTCGACCTTGTGGCATACGAATTCGCGATGGCGCTCAACGTGACCTCGGCAACGCTTGCGGCCGGCGAAGTGATCAGACACATGCGCAAGCGCGGCGGCGGCTCGGTGATCTTCACCTCGTCAGTGTCGGGTATCGTTGGTTCGATGATGAGCCCTATCTATTCAGCCGCGAAGTTCGCGGTCGTCGGCCTCACCAAGTCGCTGGCGCAGACCTTTGCGCCCGAAGGCGTCCGCGTCAATGTGATCTGCCCTGGTCTCGCCGATACGCCGATGAAACTCGGTTTCACCGGCCGTTCGGGTGTCGCCGCGGAAGCCGCGGCCAATGAGGCCAAGCTGCTGGCGGCGGTGCCGATGGGCCGCCTTTGCAAGGCCGAGGATGTGGCGCATGCCGCACTGTGGCTCGCCTCCGATGACGCGTCCTTCGTGACCGGCGTCGCGCTGCCGGTGGATGGTGGTTTTACCGCGCGCTGATTGCGGCATCGTCGACTTACAAAGACAAAGGGCGCGGTCAGCAACGACCGCGCCCTTTACGTTGGATTGTGCTGCTGGAGATCAGGCAGCACGCACGCCGGCGAGGAACGTCGTGACTTCGCCGGACAGTTGCTCGGCCTGCTTCGACAGGCCGGAAGCGGCGTTAAGCACCATGCCGGCAGCGTCGCCGGTCTCGTGCGCGGCAGCGCTGACGCCTCCAATATTGGTGGTGACGTCCTGCGTGGCCTGCGCCGTCTGGGTCACGTTGCGGGCGATCTCGGCCGTTGCGGCACCCTGTTCTTCGATCGCAGAGCCGATCGTGGTGGCGATGGCGCTGACCTCCTCGATGGTGGCAGTGATGCCCTGGATCGCGTCGACGGCTTCCTTGGTCGCACTCTGGATCTGCGCGATGCGGGTGCTGATTTCCTTGGTGGCGTCGGCGGTCTGACCAGCAAGGCTCTTCACTTCGGTGGCCACCACGGCAAAGCCTCGGCCGGCGTCGCCGGCGCGGGCGGCTTCGATGGTCGCGTTCAGCGCCAGCAGATTGGTCTGGCCAGCGATGGTGGAGATCAGTTCGACCACGTGCTCGATCTGCTGTGCGCCATCGGCAAGTGCGCGCACGATGGTGTCGGTGCGGCGGGCGCTATCGACCGCGTGGGTGGTGATCTTGGCCGACTGCGCCATCTGACGCGCGATCTCGGCAATCGACGACGACAATTCTTCGGCGGCGGCGGCAACCGTCTGCACGCGAGTGCTGGCCTGCGAGGCGGCGGCGCTGACGACGCCTGCCTGATCGTTGGTGCGAGCGGCTGTGCCGCTCATCGACTGAGCGGTGGCTTCAAGCTCGGTGGAGCCCGATGCCATCAGGCTAACCAGCTGACCGACCGAGGAGTCGAAGCGATCGGCGAGAGCGATCAGCGCGTCGCGCTTCTCGGCTTCGCTCATCTGCTTCAGCTTGGCCTGCTCGGCTTCGAGGGAGCGGGCGGTCAGCGACGTCTGGCGCAGCATCTCCAGCGTTTCCGCCATGCGACCGATTTCGTCGCCGCGATCGGTCTCGCCAACCGTCTGGTCGAGCGAGCCATTGGCGATCTCATGCATGCGGGCCTGGAGGCGGCGCAGCGCACCGAGAATGTCGCTGGCGATCAGAAAGGACAGGAGCGCCATGACGCCGAGCACGCCGGCGCCGAGCGAACCCAGTCGGACCAGCAAAGCGTACACGTCGGCATCGAGATCGTCGACATAGAGGCCGGAGCTGAGCGTGGCATCCCACGGCGCGAAGTGGCGAGCATAGACCATTTTGGCGGTGGGCTCGGTCTGGCCCGGTCGTGGATAGAGATAATAGGTCATGCCGCCGGTCGCGCTCTGCTTGCCGGCGTCGATGATCGCTTTCGAGATCAGGATGCCGTTGGAGTCTTTGGCGCCCGTGTTCTTGTCTTCGAGTTTGGGGTTGCCGGCATTGACGAGGATGACGCCGTCGGGGCGGTAGGCAACGAGGTAACCCTGCTTGTTGCCGAACGTCATGTTGCGCGCGCGCATGCGAAACTGCATCTGGGCGTCGGCGAGGCTGAGTTTCCCGGCCGCCACTTCCTCCTGCAGGCTTTCGGCCATGCCGAGCATCAGGTCGGTCGCCGTGTGAAGCTGCTCCATACGGTCCTGCTGCATGCGCTTCTGGCTTAGCGAAGCGGCCACCGCGATGACGGCACAGATGGACGCTGCGGATACCAACACCATGCTGGTGAGCTTGGTGCGGATGGTGAAACGGCTAAGCAAACTCATATTGACCTCTGGTCCGTGCAAAACTGGCAAAAAAATACCAGCGAGTCACTTACCAATCGTGAAAGCTGACAAACTCAGACAGATCGTTCGGGTGCGAACTATTGCGTCGAAAGGTTTGGGCGTTATTGGCGCAATGCTGGGACGACGAGAAACGGGATCATGCCGATCACAACGCTGATCAAGGCAAAGGCAAGCAACGAGTTATAGCTCTGGGTCCAGTCATGCAGCAGGCCGCCGGTCCATGACCCAAGTGCCGATCCAAGCCCGCTGCCGAAAGTGATCGTTCCGTAAATTGTGCCGACTCGCTTGCCGCGAAAGATCTTCATCGCCGTCGCTGTCAGAAGCGGTCCGCGCGAGCCAATCATGCTGCCGAAACAGACGACGAAGCCAGTAAGCAGCGCATAGTTCGGATACCATTGCAGCAGCCAGAGCATGACGATGCCGAGGAGCGACAGGCTGTAGCTGAACAGAATGGATGGCCGTCGACCGATCACGCCGTCGAGCCAACTGACGCCGAGCATGCCGAACAGCAGCACCACCCCGCTGAAGCCCCAGGCGGTCGCCGCCTGCAGCGGCGGGAAACCGACATCGATGAGATAGGCGACGACCTGCGGTGAGATCGCATACATGCCGATGGCGGTGAAAAAGAAGGTCCCGAACAAGGCCCAGAATGCATGATGGCGCATGGCGCCAATTAGGGTCCAGCCCTCGTCGATGAGCGTCTCGCTGCTCTGCGGCTTCTCGAGATGTGGTGAGCCTGCGCCGAACCTGCGCCACGGCAGAAACAGCAAGGGCACCAGCAGCGCCAGGACGCCAAAGCCGAAGATGCGATAGGCGCCACGCCACTCGAAGTGATCGATCAGCAACTGGGCGATAGGAAGCATCAACAACACGCCTGCGCCGGTTGCCGAATACACGACGGACATGGCGGTCGGCAGCCGCTTGCCGAACCAGCGTCCGAGCAGCAGCGAGTTCGGCACATTGCCGATACATGCTATTGCGAAACCCAGGCAGAGACCGAGTGCGAGCTGAAATTGCCAGAGTTTCTCTGCATAGGCTGCCGCGAGCAGCGAGCCACCAAGCAGGGCGATGCCGGTCAGGAACACAGTACGCGGACCCGAGCGGTCGAACAGCCGCCCGACCAGCGGTCCCGCAAGGCCGACGCAGAGCGCGATGAGTGAATAGATCGAGACGACCTCGGCGCGGTCCCAGCCGAAGGATTGCGAGATCGGGAGCAGAAAGACAGTGAAGCTTTCCTGCAGGCCGCGTCCCAGCACGGACAACGTGAAACAGACACCGAGAACAGTGAGTCCGGTGCGTTGGGACGTCTTCAAATCCATCTGGCTTCTTCTTCACGGCGTTTACGACAGCTACGCCATGGAGCGCGTTTCGCAGTGCATGAACAAGTGCGCCAGACGAATGTGGCTATGCAGGCTTGAGCAGGATGTGCCGCTTTTTCCCGAGCGAGAGCTTAATGACGCCTTCGGTCAGCAGCGCGGGGGTCAGCATCATCTTCTCGTCGGTGACCGCAATATCGTTGACGCGCAAGCCGCCACCCTTGATCTGCCGCCGCGCTTCGCCGTTCGACGCGACGAAACCGGCATTGACGAAGGCCGCGAGGACACCGACGCCCGCTTCAAGTTCGGCTTGCGGAATATTGACGGTCGGCAAGCTGTCAGCGAGCGCGCCCTCCTCGAAGGTCTTGCGTGCCGTCTCAGCAGCGGCATTTGCTGCATCGCGGCCGTGCACCACTGCCGTCGCTTCGGTGGCGAGGATCTTCTTCGCCTCGTTGATCTCCGAACCGCCCAAGGCCGCGAGCTTGGCGATGTCGTTGAGCGGCAGGCGCGTGAAGACCTTGAGGAAACGGCCGACATCGGCGTCTTCGGTGTTCCGGAAGTACTGCCAGAAGTCATAGGGGCTGAAGAGATCGCCATTGAGCCAGACGGCGCCGGAGGCCGACTTGCCCATCTTCTCGCCGGACGATTTGGTGAGTAGCGGCGTCGTCAGCGCGTAGAGCTGCGGGCCGCCCATGCGGTGGCTGAGGTCGACACCATTGATGATGTTGCCCCACTGGTCGGAGCCGCCCATCTGCAGCAGCGTGCCGTAGCGGCGGTTGAGCTCGACGAAGTCGTAGCCTTGCATGATCATGTAGTTGAATTCAAGAAAGGACAGCGACTGGTCGCGGTCAAGGCGCAGCTTCACGCTGTCGAAGGACAGCATGCGGTTGACCGAGAAGTGGCGGCCGACGTCGCGCAGGAATTCGACATAGTTCAGCTTCAGCAGCCAATCGGCATTGTTGACCATCAGTGCGTCGGTCGGGCCGTCGCCATAGGTCAGCATCTTGCCGAAGATCTTCTTGATGCCTTCGATGTTCTCCGCGATTTTCTCGACCGTCAGCAATTGTCGCTGGTCGTCCCGGAACGACGGGTCGCCGACCATGGAGGTGCCGCCACCCATCAGCGTGATCGGGCGATGCCCGGTCTGCTGAAACCAGTACAGCATGGTCACCGAGATCAGGTTGCCGATATGCAGACTGGTCGCCGTGGCGTCATAGCCCACATAAGCCGTGACCGGTCCCTTGCTGCAGGCGGCGTCCAGCGCCTCGGCATCGGAGACCTGATGGATCAGGCCGCGGCTCTGCAGGACGTTGAGAAAATCGGACTTGTAGGTGGTCATCGGTTTACGGCTCGGTTGGGATAATTTTACGCTGTCTCAATGGATTGGCGGCAAGGTGGAGGGCGTGCTGGCCGCCCCAAAGTGCCTGTGGCATTATAAGATTGGGCGCTTCGACACAAGTTTTGACCCGAAAATGAGGGCTTTGCCGCGTGCCTGATATGCTGACCGCGATCGGACTAATGAGCGGAACCTCGCTGGACGGGGTCGATGTCGCCCTGATCGAGACGGACGGCGAACGGGTCGGGTCGTTCGGCCCGTCGGGGTATCGGCCATATAGCGAGGCTGAGCGTGTCGTGTTGCGGCAGGCGCTGGCCGAGGCCGTGCAACTGAGCCGGCGGGATATCAGGCCGGGCAGTCTGGCCGGGGCGGAGCGGATGGTGACATCGGCCCATGCCGAGGCCATCGAGGCGTTTTTGACTGATCACGGCATCGCACGTGACAGCATCGACATCGTCGGCTTTCACGGACAGACCGTGTTGCATCGTCCCGCCGATCGACTCACCGTACAGATTGGCGACGCGGCTAGTCTGGCCGGGATGGTCGGTCTGCCCGTGATCCACGACCTGCGCGCGGCTGACGTGGCTGCGGGCGGGCAGGGAGCGCCGCTGGTACCGGTCTATCACCGTGCCTTGGCGCAGGGACTGCATCGCGACGGGCCCATTGCCGTGGTCAATATCGGCGGCGTGTCCAATGTGACTTACATTGATGGGGATATCGCGTTGATTGCCTGCGACACCGGTCCGGGTAATGCGCTGCTCGATGACTTCATGTTGCGCGCGACGGGGCAGCCGTTCGATGCGGATGGCGCATTGGCGGCGCAGGGCCGCGTCGATGATGCGTGGATCGCGAAGGGATTGCAGAATCCGTTCTTTGCGGCAGCACCGCCAAAATCGCTCGATCGTAATCACTTTGCGGCACTGGTGCTGGAAGACGTTACGCCGGCGGACGGCGCAGCGACCTTAACGGCGTTCACCGCTGCGACCATCGCCAGCGTTGCGCCGCTGTTGCCCAAGCCGCCGCTTAGCTGGGTGATTACTGGCGGGGGCGCACGCAATCCGACAATGCTGAATATGCTGCGGCAACGATTGCCTGCTGCGACAGTCGAGAGCGTAGATGTGCTGGGTTGGTCCACCGACGCGATGGAGGCGCAGGCTTTTGCATTTCTGGCAGTGCGTTCCCTCCTGGGCTTGCCGTTGAGTTATCCGGCAACAACCGGTGTGCCGAAACCGATGACGGGCGGCGTGAAAGCGGACTATCTCGCGAGCTAGTGCGAAGTTTGCCGTAACTTCGACCTTTCGATTCACCCAACGAATCAAGTTGATCGCGACCGACGGCGTTTATGCTTGTTGTTGCCGCCGCGGACACGAATGCGTGAGAGCATCGCCGAATCCTGTGATGAGTTCGGTACCGCAATGCCGCAGCCTGCCAATTATGTTGCCGAAAGCACACAGCCGGAAAATGATGCTGCGACAATCGACCCCGCTCATTGTTTCGCAATGTGATCTTCCACAACTCTGCCACATGAGTGGCGCGCCCGAGGCTATTGGCGTGCCGATAAGATCGGTCTGGAGGCGATATGACCATGATGAAGCAAATGATACTTGGTTCCGCAGCAGCGTTGCTGGCAGTGAGTGGTGCGCAGGCGGCGGACCTTCCGGTGAAGGCCAAGCCCGTCGAATACGTGAAGATCTGCTCACTCTACGGCGCCGGATTCTACTATATCCCAGGCACCGACACCTGCATCAAGATCGGCGGCGCGATCCGCCTCAACACCACCTTCAACGGCAATGCCCAGGACACGCCATACTGGCAGGGCGGCGCCGGCGGCAACAACCTCTGGACCAAGGACAACTTCCTCACCCGCGAGCGTATTATCGGCACCGTCGATACCCGTACCGGAACCGAATACGGTGTTGTTCGTACCTATTCGAGCATCCTGTTCGACTTCACGCAGAACCGTGAATCGATCGCCGGGGGCTTCGTCGAAGTTGACTTCGCGTTCATCCAGTTCGCAGGCTTCACCTTCGGTAAGGCCGTGTCGAACTTCGACCCGCAGTGGGCGCTCACCAAGCCGTGGATTTCGTCGGGCGGCATCGCCGGCTCCAACAACTCAACCGGCCTTCCGCAGATCGCTTACACGGCGGAATTCGGTAACGGCCTCTCGGGCACGATCTCGCTTGAAAACGCGTCGCCCTATCGCAATGCCGGCCTCTACAACACGGCTAACTTCATGCTGGCGCCAGGTGCGGGCTCGTTCACGGGCACGGCTTATGGTGTGACCTCGAACACGTTCCTCGGCAATGCGACCGGTGGCAACCATATCCCTGACATCGTTGGCAACATTCGGCTCGATCAGAAATGGGGCTCGCTGCACTTTGCTGCGGCGATGCATACCTCGACGCCGGGCTTCTACGGTGCCAACGAATCGACAGGCCACGCCGACGATGCCTACGGCTTCGCGGTCAGCGGTGCGGTTGAATTCAAGAACCTGCCGACCGGCTCAGCCGACAGCCTGAAACTCGAAGCGTCCTACGGCAAGGGCGCCGCCAGGTACGTTTTCACCGGCGGTACCATCGATACTTCGGGTGGCGGCCGTTTCGCCAAGTTTGATGGCAATTCGGTTGGCTTCGGCTATGTGCTTGACGGCGTGTTCTCTCCGGGTGGCTCAATCCAGCTGAGCGACGCTTGGGAAGTTAGCGCGTTCTACGAGCACTATTGGAATCCAGCCTGGCGCACCTCGGTGTGGGGCAACTACAGCCACATCTCTTATGGTGATACGGGCAACGCGTTGCTCGCGGCAGCCTTCAGCCCTGCGGGCGGTCGCTTGGGATCGAGCAGCGCAACATCGTCGGGTGCTACGGCTGGCAGCCTCTCGGGCACCACCAACAACTTCGACTTCGGCATTGCCCAGGTCGGTACCGTAACTTCCTGGACACCGGTCAAGAACCTGACCCTGTCGGCTGAATTCACCTACAGCCGCCTCGATCAGAGCCTCGACGGCACCTATACCGGCACCGTCTCCGGCAAGCCGGCGAACCAAACTTATCAGATCAAGGATCAGAACATCTATAGCGGCGCGGTTCAGATCCTGCGTTCGTTCTGATCCCGATCAGAACCTGAATCGAAAAGCCCTCGGCCAGAACTGGTCGAGGGCTTTTGTTTGTGAAGCTTGGAGCAACTGCTGCGCGAGCGGCCTCAGGCCTCAGCGAACGTTGGCAAGACGCATGTCGAGATAGCCGGTGACCGACTCCATCAGCGGCTCGAGCTTGTTGTCGAAGAAGTGGTTGGCGCCCGGAATGATGTGCTGATCGATCACGATGCCCTTCTGGGTCTTCAGCTTCTCGACCAGCGTATTGACGTCCTTCGGCGGCACGACGGCATCCTTTTCGCCGTGTACGATCAGGCCCGACGACGGGCAGGGGGCGAGGAATGAGAAGTCATAGAGATTGGCCGGCGGCGCGATCGAGATGAAACCTTCGACTTCGGGGCGACGCATCAAAAGCTGCATGCCGATCCAGGCGCCGAACGAGAAGCCGGCGACCCAGCACGCGCGGGCTTCGGGATTAATGGTCTGTGCCCAGTCGAGCGCTGCCGCTGCATCCGACAACTCGCCGGTCCCGTGGTCGAACGAGCCCTGGCTGCGACCGACGCCGCGGAAGTTGAAGCGCAACACCGAGAAGCCGCGGTGCACGAAGGCGTAATAGCACTGGTAGACGATCTGGTGGTTCATCGTGCCCGCGAATTGCGGATGCGGATGCAGCACCATCGCGATCGGCGCGTTCTTCTGCTTGGCCGGATGATAGCGGCCTTCGATGCGGCCTGCGGGACCGGTGAAAATGACTTCGGGCATAGTGATCCTTAGGTCCCGTTATTGGCGTGATCAGCCGGTTTCGCGCAGGGCTCGGCGAGAATGGCTCGGAGGCGACCCTGCGAGGAAGGGCGATCTGGCACCGTCGGGTAAGAGCGGGCGGCGCCGGGTGAAGTTGAGGCCGCGTTCTACCATGAGCGTAGGGGCGAAAAGCAAGCATATTGAACGCCTCGGCGGTTCTGAGATGCGCTTCGATGGGCGCTTTTGGCGGCCAGTTGGGCTAAGAGTGATGTTGATGAGCATCGGATAAGGTCCGATTCCGCCATCGAAGCTCCAAGCCCTTCAGGATAAAGAAAAATTGGCCAAAGACCGGGTCTATCTCGACTGGAATGCAACCACTCCGCTGCGCCCCGAGGCGCGGGCGGCGATGGCGGCTGCGTGGGATCTCGTCGGTAACCCGTCATCGGTTCACGCCGAGGGCCGCCAGGCCCGTCGTGTGGTCGAGGATGCCCGTTCGGCGGTCGCAGGCGCAGTGGGGGCAGATTCGCGGAACGTGGTGTTCACCTCGGGCGGAACCGAAGCCAATGTGTTGGCGCTGACCCCCGGGCTGGTACGGAAGCCGGGCATGCCCGTACGGCGGCTGATCGTCTCCGCGGTGGAGCACGCCTCGGTGCTCGCGGGTGGGCGCTTCGCCGATGGAGATCTCCAGGTGCTGGGCGTGGACCGCCAAGGCGTCGTGAAACCGGATGAGTTGCGGGCGACTTTGGCTGATGAGGAGCCCTCGCTGGTTTCCGTGATGCTGGCGAATAATGAAACTGGTGCCCTTCAACCGATTCCTGAGCTAGCCGGCATCGTGCATGAGGCCGGCGGCTTGCTGCACGTCGATGCGGTGCAGGCGTTCGGAAAGATATCAATTAATATCAGTCAATTGCAGGCTGATCTTCTATCTATTTCTGCACATAAGATCGGTGGCCCCAAGGGCATCGGTGCGCTGATCCTGGCTAATGGCGTCGCGGGGCTCGATGCGTTGCTCCGCGGCGGCGGACAGGAGCTCGGCCGCCGGGCGGGAACCGAAAACGTGCCCGGAATCGCCGGCTTCGGCGCCGCTGTGATGGCCGCAATGGCGTCGCTTGATGACATGAAGCGGGTCGAAAAACTGCGTCAGCGGCTTGAGGCGGGCTTGCGGCAATCCAGCAACGGACTTGTGTTTGCCCAAGACGTGCCGCGTTTGCCCAATACGGTCCTGTTCGGCGCCCCCGGCTTGCGGGCCGAAACTGCCGTGATTGGATTTGATCTCGAAGGTATCGCGGTATCGTCGGGGTCGGCCTGTTCCTCTGGTAAGGTGCAGCCGTCCCACGTGCTGGAAGCCATGGGTTTCGGGCCGGAACTGACCCGGGGTGCCGTGCGTCTCAGTCTGGGCTGGTCGACCACCGAAGCGGATGTCGATCGATGCCTGGAGGCTTGGCGAAAGCTCTCGGGTACACTACTTAAACATAGCGACGAAACACAGCTTGAACGGTTCTAAGAGGGGTGATTTCTCCGCGGGAACATCGTAAAGAACCCCGACAAGCTTTGAGTTTCACGTTTCTGGATTGATCCACCGCGGTCCTTGAAACCGCGAGCGGAGGATAAAATGGCTGCCGTACAAGAGACCGTCGATCGGGTTCGCCAGATCGACGTTGATCAATATCGTTATGGATTCGAGACCATCATCGAATCCGAGAAGGCCCCGAAGGGTCTCTCCGAAGACACCGTCCGCTACATCTCCGCCAAGAAGAACGAGCCGGCATGGATGCTGGAATGGCGTCTTGAGGCGTATCGCCGTTGGCTGACCATGGAAGAGCCGAAGTGGGCGCGGGTCGAGTATCCGAAGATCGACTTCCAGGATCTCTATTACTATTCGGCACCGAAGCCGAAGAAGACCATCGGCTCGATCGACGAGATCGATCCCGAGATTCTCGAAACCTACAAGAAGCTCGGCATTCCCCTCCGTGAGATCGAGGCGCTGGAAGGCGTCGTTCGGCCCGAGGGGGAGCGCAGGATTGCCGTCGACGCCGTGTTCGACTCGGTGTCGGTCGCGACCACGTTCCAGAAAGAGCTGAAGCAGGCCGGCGTCATCTTCATGCCGATCTCGGAAGCCATCCGCGAGCATCCCGATCTGGTGAAGCAGTATCTCGGCACGGTCGTGCCGACCTCGGATAATTTCTATGCCACGCTGAACTCGGCCGTGTTCTCGGACGGGTCGTTCGTCTATGTGCCGCCGGGCGTTCGCTGCCCGATGGAACTGTCGACCTATTTCCGTATCAATGAGCGCAATACCGGTCAGTTTGAGCGCACGTTGATCATCGCCGACAAGGGCGCGTATGTCAGCTATCTTGAAGGCTGTACCGCGCCACAGCGCGACGAGAACCAGCTTCATGCGGCTGTCGTCGAGCTGGTCACGCTGGATGACGCCGAGATCAAGTATTCGACGGTACAGAACTGGTACCCCGGCAATTCCGAGGGCAAGGGCGGCATCTACAATTTCGTCACCAAGCGCGGCGACTGCCGCGGTGATAACTCCAAGATCTCCTGGACACAGGTGGAGACCGGTTCGGCGATCACCTGGAAATATCCGAGCTGTATCCTGCGCGGCGACAATTCGCGCGGCGAATTCTATTCGATCGCGATTTCGAACGGCTATCAGCAGGTCGATAGCGGCACCAAGATGATCCATCTCGGAAAGAACACGACGAGCCGGATCATCTCCAAGGGCATCGCTGCCGGCAAGTCGCAGAACACCTATCGCGGTCTAGTCACCGCGCATCGCAAGGCAACGAACGCACGCAACTTCACGGCCTGTGACTCGCTCCTGATCGGCGATCAGTGCGGCGCGCATACGGTGCCGTATATCGAGGCGAAGAACGCCTCGACGCTGTTCGAGCACGAGGCCACCACTTCGAAGATCTCCGAAGACGTGCTGTTCTATTGCGTCCAGCGTGGCTTGTCGCAGGAAGAGGCCGTGGGCCTCGTAGTGAACGGCTTCGTCAAGGACGTGTTGCAGCAGTTGCCGATGGAATTCGCAGTCGAAGCACAGAAGCTGATTTCGATCTCGCTTGAGGGATCGGTGGGCTAAGTCCCGCCATCGCGGATGGCCGCACAGCGGCGCTTCCAGGATGTCGGCAAAATTGAAAACCATCCTTAGAGGCTCGTCGCGAATGGCGAGCACTCCAGCCTGAACCCAAGCGCGTTCAGGCGAGGGTGACGATGATGATCAAAGGATAGAGACTGATGACTGCATTGCTTGAAGTGAAAGACCTGCAGGTTCGTGTCGAGGATCGCGAGATTCTTCATGGGCTGACGATGACCGTGAATGGCGGCGAAGTGCATGCCATCATGGGGCCGAACGGTTCGGGTAAATCCACACTCAGCCATGTCATCGCCGGCAAGCCCGGTTATGAGGTGACCGGCGGCGAGATCCTGTTCAAGGGCGAAGACCTGCTGGAAATGGAGCCCGACGAGCGCGCGGCCAAGGGCGTGTTCCTGGCGTTCCAGTATCCCGTGGAAATTCCCGGCGTGACGACGATGAACTTCCTGCGCACCGCGGTGAACGCACAGCGCAAGGCGCGCGGCGAATCCGAATATCTGGTGCCGGATTTCCTCAGGAAGGTCCGCGAAGTCGCGGCCTCGCTGAACATCCCGATGGATATGCTGAAGCGCGGCGTCAATGTCGGCTTCTCCGGCGGCGAGAAGAAACGCAACGAAGTGCTGCAGATGGCGCTGTTCCAGCCGAGCCTGTGCATCCTCGACGAAATGGACTCCGGTCTCGACATCGACGCGTTGCGCGTCGCGGCCGACGGCGTCAATGCACTGCGCAGCCCGGATCGCGCCATGGTGGTGATCACCCACTACCAGCGCTTGCTGAACTATATCGTGCCAGACCATGTGCATGTGATGTCAAAGGGCCGCGTCGTGAAGAGCGGCGGCAAGGAATTGGCGCTGGAACTCGAAGAGTCCGGTTACGCACAGTATGAAGAAGCGGCGGCCTGAGTGAGACAATCATGAATGTAGCTCTCGCAAAGACGACAACGGGCGCAGTGCTGGACGGCACGTTCGCCGCTGCGCGCGGCCGGTTGCCGGGCGTCGGCACGGTGGCCGAAACGCGCCAGCAGGCGTTCGACGATTTCGCGCGCACGGGTCTGCCGACCCGGCGCATCGAGGAATGGAAATATACCGACCTGCGCAACCTGCTGCGCGATGTGGCGCCGCTTGCGCCGGCGCCGGATCAGGCTGCGCTGGCACAGGCTGCCAAGATGGTCGAAACGCTCGGCACGGGCGATACGCAGAAGCTCGTCATCGTGGACGGTGTCTTCGCTGCGGGTCTCTCCGATCTGACGTCGGGCGGCGGCGTGACCGTGCATGCACTCAGTGCCATGCTCGACGATGCCACCAGTGCGACGCGGGCTGATCTGCTGCGCTCGCGCGTCGCAGATCCGATGATCGCACTGAATGCCGCCTTCGCCACCGACGGCATGCTGGTCGATATCGCTGACGATGCCGCTCCGGCCCGGCCTCTGCACATCATACATGTCGCGACACGCCCGAGCGTGGCGGCATTCACGCGATCGCTGGTGCGCATTGGCAATCGTGCGCGTGTGACGCTGGTCGAGAGCTTTGTCGCGACAGAGACCGCGAAGTCCTATCAGGCCCATGACGCTGTCGTGATCTGGATCGGTGACGATTCCGATCTGCAGCATGTGCGCGTGATGGAAGACGCCGGCGATGCCGCGAATATCGCAACCGCCATTGTCACGGTCGGTGCGCGCACCAAGTTCAACACCTTCAGTCTGACCACTGGCGGCGGCGTTAGCCGCTACCAGAGCTTCATCACGCTGGCTGGCGTGGACTCGGAGCTGTCGACCAATAGCGTCCACCTGCTGCGCGACAAGCAGCATGGCGACTGCACCTTCGTAATCGAGCATGCGGCACCGAATTGCCTCAGCCGTGAGCTGTTCCGCGCTGTGCTCGACGATCGCGCGCATTCGGTGTTCCAGGGCCGCATCAACGTCCATCAGATCGCGCAGAAGACCGACGGCAAGATGATGTCGCGGGCGCTGCTGCTGTCCGACGAGGCGGAGATCGACAACAAGCCCGAGCTCGAGATATTCGCTGACGACGTACAGTGCGGCCATGGTGCGACCATCGGCGCCCTGGATGACAGCTTGCTGTTCTATCTGCGGGCTCGCGGCCTGCCGGAGAAGGCTGCACAGGCGCTGCTGATCCAGGCATTCGTCGGTGAAGCGCTGGAGTCGATCGGGAATGACGATCTGCGTGACGTGGCGATATCGGCTGCGGAGCGCTGGCTGGAGACGCGCGCATGACATTACATCCCGCGGTCTCGAACGGGTCGTATGACGTCGCTCGCGTCCGCGAGGATTTTCCGGCGCTTGAGATGAAGGTCTATGGCAAGCCGCTGGTCTATCTCGACAACGCGGCGTCGGCTCAGAAGCCCTATGCCGTGCTCGACCGTATGACCGAGGCCTACAAGTCCGAATATGCCAATGTGCATCGCGGACTGCATTACCTCGCCAATGCGGCGACCGAGGCCTATGAGGGTGCGCGCATCAAGGTGCAGCATTTCCTCAATGCGAAGCGCCCGGAAGAAATCATCTTCACCCGCAACGCCACCGACGCGCTGAACACTGTCGCGGCGGCGTGGGGCGGCGAGAACATCAAGCCGGGTGACGAGATCGTGCTCTCGATCATGGAGCACCATTCCAATATCGTGCCGTGGCACTTCCTGCGCGAGCGTCAGGGCGCCGTCATCAAATGGGCGCCGGTCGATGATGAAGGCAACTTCCTGATCGACGAGTTCGAGAAGCTTCTGACCGACCGCACCAAGATCGTCGCCATCACCCAGATGTCCAATGCGCTGGGCACGCTGGTTCCGGTCAAGGACGTGGTGAAGCTCGCGCATGCACGCGGCATTCCCGTCGTGGTCGATGGCAGCCAGGCTGCTGTGCACATGCCGATCGACGTGCAGGACATCGACGCCGACTTCTACATCTTCACCGGTCACAAGCTGTACGGACCGACCGGCATCGGCGTGCTGTATGGCAAATATGACCAGCTGGTCGCGATGCGGCCTTATGCCGGCGGCGGCGAGATGATCCGTGAAGTGGCGAAGGAATGGGTCACCTATGGAGATCCGCCACACAAGTTCGAGGCCGGCACGCCTGCCATCGTCGAAGCCATCGGCCTCGGTGCTGCCATCGATTATGTCAATTCGATCGGCAAGGAGCGGATCGCTGCGCATGAGCACGACCTCCTGACCTATGCACAGGACCGGCTGCGCGAGATCAATTCGCTGCGCATCATCGGCACCGCCAAGAACAAGGGACCGGTGATCTCGTTCGAACTGAAGGGCGCACACGCCCATGACGTGGCGACGGTGATCGACCGGCAGGGCGTAGCTGTCCGCGCTGGAACCCACTGCGTGATGCCGCTTCTGGAGCGATTCAATGTGACGGCCACGTGCCGTGCATCATTCGGAATGTATAATACCCGCGAGGAGGTCGACCACCTCGCACAGGCGCTGATCAAGGCACGGGAGTTGTTTGCATGAGTGACATTGCAGAAGCCAAAACGCCGGACGCGACCCCCGAGGCTGCGAAGCCTGCTCACATGCAGACCACCTCGGCGCTCGATCCCGCCGAAACCGAACGTCTGGGCACCGAGATCGTCGCCGCGCTGAAGACCGTGTTCGACCCGGAAATTCCGGCTGACATCTACGAGCTCGGCCTGATCTATAAAGTCGACATCAAGGACGATCGCTCCGTTCAGGTCGAGATGACGCTGACGACGCCAAACTGCCCGGCGGCAGAAGAATTGCCGACCATGGTGGAGAACGCCGTGGCCAGCGTGCCGGGCGTCGGCCTGGTCAAGGTCGATATCGTCTGGGAACCGACCTGGACGCCGGACCGGATGACTGACGAGGCCCGTCTCGTCCTGAATATGTGGTGATGGTTGCGTCTGGTTCGTTGAAGCGAGATTTGCGGCCTTGAATGGCCGCCAGGACTGAACACATGACTGAGATGACACCGAACCCGACCATACCGGCTACCAAGCCGAAGCCGCGACCCCGTCCGCAGGTGATGCGGCTGACCGATGCTGCCGCGACGCGGATCCAGGAGCTGACCCAGCGCGCCGATTCAGAAATCGTCGGCCTGCGCGTGGGTATCAAGAACGGCGGCTGCGCCGGCCAGTCCTACACTGTCGAATATGCCCATGACATCAAGCCGACCGACGAAATCGTCGAGGACAAGGGCGTGAAGATCCTGGTCGATCCCAAGGCCGTTCTGTTCCTGCTCGGCACCGAGATGGACTACAAGACCGACCGCATGCAGGCCCAGTTTGTGTTCAACAACCCGAACCAGATCTCGGCCTGCGGCTGCGGCGAGTCCGTGCAACTGACGCCGGCGAAGATCGACGGCTGAGGCTTCGCTCGTCAGGCTCTCAAGAACCAACACCCTTCAAGCGGAAGCGCTGTTATGCCCGGACCTGATCCGGGCATTCCATCTTTGTGCAGCCTTGCAAAAAGCAAGCTGGATGGCCGGATCGAGTCCGGCCATGACGCAGGGAGAGCGAGCGGATGGGACGCTTCCGCAATCGCGCGACCCGTCCTACACTTCGTCCATGGACCGCGATTTCCTCAGTGAACTTTTCGCCGGCTTTGGCCCGGTGACGATCCGCCGGATGTTTTCCGGCTTTGGCGTATCTGCCGATGGCATCAACTTCGCGCTGGTGCTGCGCGGCGCGATCTATCTGCGCGCCGACGAAAACTCGATCCCTCGCTTCGAGAGCGAGGGCTCGCAGTGTTTCCAATATGAGATGCGCGGCAAGCTGCGGATGATTGGATCCTACTGGCGATTGCCGGAGCGGCTCTATGACGATCCCGATGAAGTCACCGAATGGGCAAGGGTCGCGCATGCCGCAGCGATCCGTGCGTCGCTGGCAAAGGCAAGCAAGAAGCGGACGGTGAAGAAGACGACCGCGAAGGTCGTGAACAAGATCGCAGCGAAAAAGAAAGTGGCGAAGAAGACTGCGGGCAAGAAGGTCGCGGGCAAGACAGCGAATAAAGCCGCAAAGAAGCGCAGGTCCCCGTCCTGAGGAACCGCGCGCTTGCGCGGCGTGCGAATGGTGAAGCCATTCGCTGGGGATGGCCACAGGCGCCAGCGCGTCAGTTCATGTTTCGGGACGCGCTCTTCATCATGAGGACGGAGTGCGGGGCATCACGCCACCTGAAACTGCAGTTCCGCCGAATATTCCGGATCGAGTTCGCAGATGACGCGGTTGCGGCCGTTGCGCTTCGCGGCATAGAGACAGGCATCGGCACGGCCGATGAGCGATTCCGTATCGTCGCCGATCTGCAGCATCGAGACGCCGACTGAAATCGTGACGCGTCCCAGGATCTCGCCAGTCGATTTTTTCTTCAGTTCCTTTGACATCACGGCGCGGCGGATGTGATCGGCGACGGTGAGCGCCTGGCGCAGCGGTGTGTTCGGCAGCACCACGGCAAATTCCTCGCCGCCATAGCGCGCGGTGATATCCTGCCCCTTGATGGTCTGCTTCAGCGACTGACCGACAAGGCGCAGCACCTGGTCGCCGGTGAGATGGCCGTAATTGTCATTGAAGGACTTGAAGTGATCGATGTCGAGCATCAGCAGCGACAACGGTTCGCCGCGCTTCACCGCGGTATCGATTGCCGCCATCAGCGCACGGTCGAAATATTTGCGGTTGCCGAGCGCGGTGAGGGGATCGGTCAGGCTCTCGGCGCGGATCGCCTCGAGGCTCTGTTGCAACGTGTAGACCTCGCTCTTCGTGGACAGTAGCCGCTCTTCCAGCGCCTTGTTGGTGTCGTGTACTTCACGGGTGGATTTGACGAGCCTCTCGATCACGGCCTTCACCGCAACAGGATCGTGCGCCCGTGATAAATCCTGGCTGGCACCATCCAGGCTGGCATTGAAGTTCGTCGTCATGCCCAGCGCATCTGTGATGAGCGCCATCACGTCGTCGATCTCGCCGATAACGCGGGCGCCGACCTGATCGATGCGATCGGTGGTGCGAATCTGCGAGAGATAAGTGTCGTGAATCTGGTCGAGGTCGGCTTCGGTCAGGCGGCCATTGCGGGCCAGCGTCTCATTGATGACCTTGTTGAGCGCCGAATTGTAGCCAGTCGCGTAGACGTACCAGATCTCATAGTTGCGCGGAATCGCCGTCTGGCGCAGGGATCGGATTTGGCCCAGCGCGACTTCGGCAAAGGCCAAAGTCCGCTCTTGTTCGTCCAGGATGCCGGTCACGTTCTGTGCCCTCGTGGACAGCGGCTATGCGCCGTCCTCTGAAATGCAATTTTGTTAAAAATATCGCATTCAGATTAGGGGACGAGAGTGAACGGCACGTAAACGCTCCTGGCGGGACACTGCCTATGCGCGTGCTCGGATGGGGCGCAACAAAAAGGCGGGAAGGTGCGAGTGATCCGCCGGTTCGTTGTCCTCGCGACGCGGGCGTGGCGCTTCGGCGCGGCCGATGGATGGCGGGCGTTGCGCCTGCGGGGCTGCCGCTGCCACGGGTGCTGTGAAAGAAGTTTCAGCGGCCTGCGGTTGCGGGCTGCGCTCGCCGCCTTCCGAACGACCACCTTCACCGCGCGGGCCACGCTCACGGCGCGGCTTGCGATCCCGTCCACCTTCACGGGGCTGATCTTTGCGATGACCGTCGCGGCTGCCGCGCGGATGTTCGGCATTGGCTTCGCGATTGCCGGTGCGGTTGCGCGACTGGCGCGGCGCCTCGGCAGAAGCGGTTTCGCCCTGGACGGGCTCGGAGATCGCTATGGAGGTTTCGACCTTGGGAATCGACTGGCCGATCAGTTTTTCGATCGCCAGCATGGACTTCTGGTCCGACGGGCACACGAGCGAGATCGCGGAGCCGGTGCGGCCGGCGCGGCCGGTACGGCCGATGCGGTGCACGTAGTCGTCGGAATGATGCGGGACGTCGAAATTATAGACGTGGCTGACCGCAGGAATATCGAGGCCGCGGGCGGCGACGTCGGAAGCTACCAGGATCGGCAGCTCGCCCTTGCGGAACTGGTCCAGCGCGGCCGTGCGGGCCGACTGCTCCATGTCGCCATGCAGGGCGCCGACACTGAAGCCGTGCTTCTGGAGCGATTTGGCGAGCAACGCGACTTCGCGCTTGCGGTTGCAGAAGATGATCGCGTTCTTGAGGTCGGTGGCTTCGCGGAGAAGGGCCCGGAGCACTTCGCGCTTCTCGTGCGGCTCGCGGCCGACGGCCACTTGCGACTGGGTCACGGTGACGGCGGTGGAGGCGGGCTTGGAGACTTCGATCTTCACCGGATTATGCAGGAAGGTCTCAGTGACGCGGCGGATTTCGGCGGGCATGGTCGCCGTAAAAAAGAGGGTCTGACGTGTGAACGGCACTAGCTTGCAGATGCGTTCGATGTCGGGAATGAAGCCCATGTCCAGCATGCGGTCGGCTTCGTCGATCACAAGCAATTCGACGCCGGTGAGAAGCAGTCCGCCACGTTCGGTATGGTCGAGCAGGCGGCCCGGGGTGGCGATCAACACGTCGACGCCGCGGGTGAGCTTGGTGTCCTGATCACCGAACGAGACGCCGCCGATCAGCAGTGCCACGTTGAGCTTCTGGCCGACGCCGTATTTGTCGAACTGCTCCTTGACCTGTGCGGCCAGTTCGCGGGTTGGTTCGAGAATGAGCGTGCGGGGCATGCGGGCGCGGGCTCGGCCCTTTTCCAGCATGGTCATCATCGGGAGAACGAAGGCAGCGGTCTTGCCAGTGCCGGTCTGGGCGATGCCGAGCACGTCTTTGCGCGCCAGCACATGAGGAATCGCCTGTTCCTGAATGGGGGTTGGGGTGGTGTAACCGGTGGCCGCGACTGCGGCGAGAACCTTGTCGGACAGGCCGAGATTGGAGAAGGACATTGAGCCTCTGTATGGGGGCATGATCTGATCCGGTATCCGGATGATCACCGTTCGGAATCACGCCTCAGGTCGAAACCGCCGCTTGGATTCTCGGAAAATACTGCAGCGCTTATCCCCGGAGCGGCACGCAAACATGCACGGAGACGCTGGGCGCTGACAGGCGGCTTACTCAAGATATCGCGTTTCGATACCGGGCCGCGTCGAGCCGGAACATAGGCCGGAATCGGCCAAAGTCAATCCGTCCCCCTCTGAAACGGCCGAAAACGCTTAATGTTTACGCATAAATGGCCATAAAAGCTCGTTTTGACGGTCTCCCGCGGCACTTCCCGCGGAGGTCGCGGGGATATCTAGTCGACCGGTTTGCGTTCGCGGCCGGGCGGCCCGGCGATACCGATCAGCGTTCCGCTCACGATGAGCGCGGCCGAGATCACCGTGAACATCGCAATGGCGCCGTGGCTGCCGAGTAGCGGCAGCAGTGCGATCGGTACCAGTGCAGATACAATGCGGCCGAGGCCCCAGGCGCCGGCGGTGGCCGAGGCGCGCAGATGTGTCGGCAGCAACTCCACCGCATAGAGACTGAGCACGGCACTATAGACCGCGCTGGCGAGATTGAAGACGATGCCGGTGACGATGAGCGGCGTCAGGACCGTGCTGATCGCGAAAGTCAGTCCGGTTGCGATCATCACTACAGCGCAGGCGATCAGAGCGAGGCGGCGCGGGATGCGATCGACGAAGGCCGCTGCCGCCGCGATGCCGATCGACGGGCCAAACATTGTGAGACCAGCGAACAGCAGGGATTCACTGACATGGAATCCCTTCTGCACCATCACTGCGGCGCTGAGCAGCGGGAAGCCGATCGTGGCCCAGGGCCCAAGGACATAGAGCGCGGCAAGAAGCGCTGTGCGCCGCAGGCTGATCCGGTCGCGGGCGAGTGCTCGGAAGCCGCTGGATTTGGTTGCAATCGTTTCAGGAGCGGAGATCGCTGGCGGCGATGGCTGACGCGCGGACGCTTCGAAGCGACGGCACGCGACATCAGCCTCGGCGTCGCGTCCGACCGATGCGAGCCAGCGCGGCGATTCCGGCACCAGGAAGAACAGTAGGGCCGTCAGGGTCGAGCACGCGCTGCCGAAGATCAAAGCCCAGCGCCAGCCTTCGATGCCCCATGGCGCGATGGGCGTCAGCCAGCGGATCATCAGGATGATCGCTGGTGCACCGAGAAAGGCGAGCGCGCCGCACAGCATCATCAGCAGGCCGCGGCGCTTCGGCGGCAGCAGGTCTGACAGATAGGCCGATGTCAGAGGCGGATAGCCGCCGATGGCGAGGCCGGAAATGAAGCGGAAGGCAGTCATGGTTGCGACATCGCGACTGGCGGCGACGGCGAGTGAACTCAGCGCCAGAACTGCGAGCGCGCTCTGCAGCGCGATCTGCCGACCATAGCGATCCGCAATCCAGCCGAAAACAGGCGCCCCAACGGCACCGCCGGCAAATACCGACGCCAACAACAACGATAAATCGCCGCGCGAAATACTATAAGGTGGCGCAAGGAAGATGCCGGAAAAAGCATTGCTGAGCGCCACTTCGGCGATGTCTGCGAACAGGCCGAAGGCACAGAGCGCAAAGATACCGAGGTGAAGCGGCGAGACTGGCAGGCCGTCCAGGCGTGCCGCAACAGTCGGCATGGCTGCGCTGGTCGGCGCCCTGTGCGTCCGTACTTGGTCGTTCATCTGAAGCCCCGCATCGCTCAGCGGTGACGCATTACGCGTCATCCGCAGCCCGCGCGGACCATATGTCGATGGAACTCTATGAGTCGAGAGGGCGAATATGCGGCGAACCGCGGCGTTTCAGATCTGCGTTGGCACTGCCGCGCAGCCATACAGGATCATCTCGCAGGTCTGCCGATAGCGAGCCGAGAAGTCATTCGCCGCGATCGGAGGGAGGGCCTGATTGACTGCCCGTCCACCATCGGCCAGCGCCTGCGCGATCTGTGCAGCCGTGAAACGACCGGTCAGGACCAGCAGTTTGCTGTAGTGAAAATCGACGATCAGCTTTTCCAACTCGGCCTGGAAGGCAATGGCGGACTCGATCATGAGATCGCGGCAGCGCCGAAAGGCCTCCGCATTAAGCTCGACGGTATGCGGAGAGAAGGTCAGCATCCGGCGGGTTTCGCCGTATCTCAGGTCGATGATCGTCGCAAAGATATCGAGTGCGCTGCCGCCGCTTTCCCGGATTTTCTGGCCGGCTTCAAGCGCCTGCGCGATCGCAACCTCGTTGCGATGGGCGACGCTCGCACGAAATGCTTCTTCCTTGTTGCTGAAATAGTAATAGAGCGCGCGCTGCGTGAAGCCGCATTCTCTGGCGAGACCGACCATCGACAGACCGGCATAGCCGTGATCGAGGAAAGCCTGGTTGACCCGAAGCAGCAACTCGTGCCCGGGCGTAATCATCTTTTTTGCCATTGGTCGTCAGGTATCCAGTCGTAGCGGGCTTCGGGCGGGTGATTAAAAACTGCCTGAAATCTTACAGTCTAAAAAATCCCGTCCTCAGATCGCCAAGCTACGGAGGAACGCAAAGTTCCTGAGACGCGCTTCCTAACGTGGTTGCCTGTAGCAGGGGCCGGCTTTAGCAATTGCCCCCCGGATTGGCTCCGGACCTCATGAATTGTCACATAGCACATGTCGGGGCAATCATGTCGATGGTTTGCCGCGCAACTCTTATCCACAGGACATCGCGACGCGCGGTACGTCATCACCCTCGATCGAAAGCGTACGCCGAGGCGTCCGAAAGCCCACCAATTCCGGCGCGCGTGCGAGGAATACCGCAAGGTGCCTATTTGCCATAAGTGCCCAGCTGCATCCCGAGATTCTGCATCACGAAAGCATTCATGCGCAGATGCACTTCGCTGCCGCTCTGTAGACGGGCATCGACCTCATATGTCGCTGGATCGACCTGGCGGATCCCGATGATCTGGGTGATATCCAGCACTTCCGGGGTGGTCTGTGCAGGCTTGGCGGCAACTGGTGCGCGCTTCGGTTTGGCGGCGGCAGCCGGGGGCTTTGCCGCGGTGGCGGGGGCCGCATCCTGCGCAAGTGCCATGGTGGGAAGCAGCAGCGCGGCTGCGAGGACGAGTGATTTCACGATGATCTCCAGACTCTGATTGGCTTCGGGCTAGCGGAGATTAAGGCGGAAAATGTGGCAGCGGGCTGTAATCGGCGGGCAGAAGATCTGCCTGAGCAGGCGGGACAAAATGGGTGGTAGCGGCTAGACCTCGGTTTGAACCGGCCGCCATTCTGCCTCGACCAAGGCAGAGAATCACGCGGTCGAGCCACCATACGGATAGTGCGCTGGCGGGGCGGGGATAGAACAATGCGACGGCTTTTGATTCTGCTGGCGGCGCTGGCTGCGGCAGCACTTTCGGCAGCGCCGGCCTTTGCCTCGAAACGCGTGGCGCTGGTCATCGGCAATAATGACTACCGCAACGTGCCGAAGCTGCAGAAGGCTGTAAACGATGCCCGCAGCATGGGCGACGCCCTCAAGGGTCTCGGCTTCAGTGTCATGGTGGCCGAGAACCAGACCCGGCAGGGCTTCAGCCAGTCGTTGCTCGCTTTCGATTCGACGATCGAAAAAGGCGATACGGCCTTTTTCTTTTTTGCGGGCCACGGTTTCGAGATCGCTGGCCAGAATTTCCTGCTGCCGACGGACGTCCCGGCGGCCACCGAGGGGCAGGAAGAACTGGTGCGCGACTCCGCGATCCTTGCCGACCGTATCGTGACGCGCCTGCAGATGCGCGGCGCGCGGACGTCGATTCTGGTGTTCGATGCCTGTCGCAACAATCCGTTCGAGCGCGCTGGCACTCGCGCAGTGGCCGGCAGCGGCGGCCTCGCCCCGATGACAACGCTCCCGGAAGGCGTATTTTCGATCTTCTCGGCAGGGCCGCGGCAGACCGCGCTGGATCGCTTGTCGAACAACGACACCGATCCGAATTCGGTTTTCACGCGCGCCTTCATCAAGGAATTGCAGGAGCCATCGCTGAACCTGGTGCAGGTTGCGCAGCGCACGCGGCGGACCGTCAGCGAGATGGCGGAGACCGTGAAGCACCGCCAGGTGCCGGTGTATTTCGACCAGATGGTCGATGACGTCTTTCTCAATGGTCCGGCGCCCAAGCCGGCCAATGCGCAGCCGGCCGAACCGCTGCAGCAGGTCGCTGCGCTGCCGCCTGTCAACGTTCCGCAACTGCCGCCCGCCAACGATGCGGTGAACGCACCGATCGCCAGCTTCTCGCGCCACAATGGCGGCTGGACCGTGATGTTCTCGATCGCCGATCCGACGCTGGGCATATCCTGGCGGATGGGGGAGGCGGGTAGCTTCCGCGAAACCGGCTTCATGGACACGCTCGATCCACGTACGCGCAAGCGGATGCCGAATCCGGCGATCCAGCTCGATGCCGATGCCGCGGCGGCGACCATCTATCTGCGTTACATCGACGCCAACGGCGAAATGCAGGGCCCCTTTCCGATACGCTTCGATCCGGAAGCCGCATTGGTTCGCGACCAGCGCAAGATCCTCGATATGACCGCTGGAAGCTGGCTTGCCTTCGGTGGCTACAACACACCGTTGATGTACTATACGCACCTGATGTCATATCGCTGCGCCATCCGCGAAGCCCGCGTGGGTATCGACAGTGCCGTGCCGGACAAGGTTCTAAAATTCCCGCCCTGCGATCTGCACGACCCGATTGCGACACCATCTGGCGCCGAACCGTATATCAAGATCCCTGCGACCACGAAGTTCGTTTCTGTCGAATTGACCTTCCGCGACGGCAGCGTATCGGAAATCAAGAGCTTTCGACGTTCTGGAAATCGATAAGCATGATCGACACCGCCCTGCGAGCCAAAGTCATCGCCGACATCAAAGAGCTTGAAGAACGCTGCCGGCAGGCGATGTTGAGATCGGATGTGCCAGAGCTCGAAGAGCTTTTTGCCGAAGAACTGGTCTACACGCATTCGAACGCCGAAGTTGACACGATGGCGGAATATATCGCCAAGCTCGACAATCATTTACTATCGCTATCACGAGCTGAATTTCCTGGATCAGGATATCCGCATCGCTGGTCAGGCTGCGCTTGTGACGGGCCGTATGACGGGTGAGGTCATGATCGCCGGGCAGTTGAGACAGCTCAACAGCCGAACGACAGTCGTCTGGATCCGTCGTGACGATCGCTGGCAATTGCTGGCTTTCCAGAGCACGCCGATCCCCGCAAGCTAGAGTACTGCGTTTTCCGTTGACGGAAACCCGCAGCCTCCCTCAAGTTGTAATTCTGTTCTTGAGGAAAACGAATGACGGCAGGCGCGAACGAGAACTCGCTGACTGCGCGCTGCTGCATCGTTGGTGGCGGCCCTGCCGGGATGATGCTTGGCTATCTGCTTGGCCGTGCCGGCATCGATACGATTGTCCTCGAGAAGCATGCCGATTTCTTCCGCGATTTCCGCGGTGACACCGTGCATCCTTCGACGCTGCAGGTGATGGATGAGCTCGGCCTGATCGACGACTTCCTCAAGATCAAGCACGACCGTATCCAGAAAATGGATGGCTTCTTCGGAACGCATAAGCTGCGCATTGCGGATATCAGCCGCACCAGCGCGAAATATCCGTTCATCGCCTTCATGCCGCAGTGGGATTTCCTCAATTTCCTGCGCGACAAGGGGCAACGCTATCCGCATCTGAAGGTGATGATGAACACCGAGGCGACCGATCTCATCTGGTCGGGCGAGCAGGTGATTGGCGTCAAAGCCATGACCGAGCAGGGGCCGGTCCAGATCCATGCCGATCTGACCGTGGCCTGCGATGGTCGGCATTCGATCGTGCGGCCGGCTGCGAAGCTGGAGGTCGAAGACATCGCAGCGCCAATGGACATCTTGTGGTTTCGCGTCGCCAAGGGTTCGGAGACGGAGAGCGTGTTCGCGCGCCTTGAGCCCGGCAAGATGATGGTGACCATCGATCGCGGCGACTACTGGCAGTGTGCTTATGTGATTGCGAAGGGACACTACGAGGAGATCAAGGCGCGTGGCCTTGAGGCTTTCCGTGCCGAGACGTCACGTCTGGCGCCGATGCTGAGCGCGCATATCGGAGACCTGAAGAGCTGGGACGACGTCAAACTACTGACCGTCGCGATCAATCGGCTCAAGCGCTGGACCCGGCCGGGGCTGCTGTGCATCGGCGACGCCGCGCATGCGATGTCCCCAGTTGGCGGCGTCGGTGTGAATATCGCGGTGCAGGACGCCGTCGCGACCGCCAACCTGCTGGCGGCGAAGCTGGCGAAGGGACTGGTGACCGAGGACGACCTCGGCGCGGTGCGGCGTCGTCGCGAATTCCCGATGCGCGTAACACAGGGCATGCAGGTTGTGATGCAGAACAACATCATCAGCCGGGCATTGGCCAAGAGCCGCGAGCCGCTGACGCCGCCGCTGATCATGCGACTGGTCAGCGCGTTTCCACCGCTGCAGGGGCTGACCGCACGCTTCCTGGCCATCGGTGTGCGGCCGGAACACGTGCGATCGCCTGAGGCCTGAAACAGACTATCCCTGCACCGAGAAGCCGCCGTCCACGGGGATTGCCGTGCCGGTGACAAAATCCGAGGCGCGTGACGACAGGAACACGGCAATGCCCGCAAAATCTCTGGATGCGCCCCAGCGGCCGGCGGGCGTTCGTGCCAGGACCTTGTCATGCAGGCCGTCGACTTCACGGCGTGCATTCTGTGTCAGTTCGGTATCGATCCAGCCCGGCAGGATGGCGTTGCACTGGATGTTGTGCGGCGCCCATGCGACGGCGCAGGAGCGGGTGAACTGCACGATCCCGCCTTTGCTAGCGGCATAGGCCGGCGCGAAAGATGCGCCGAAGATCGACAGCATCGACCCGATATTGATGACCTTGCCGCCGCCTGCGGCTTTCATCGCCGGATACGCCGCCTGCGAACAGACGAAGGCGCTGGTGAGATTGGTCTTGATCACGCTGTCCCATTCGTCGAGTGCGATTTCGTGTGGCGGCTTGCGGATATTGATGCCGGCATTGTTGACGAGGATATCGATGCGGCCGAGTTCTTTCAGCACGCGTGCGATCATGCCGTCGACAGCGGTCTTGTCGGTCACATTGGCCTCTATGGCGACGGCCCTCGCGCCGCTCTCGGTCAACTCCGCGACGGCGTCCTTGGATTTGGTCTGATTGCGGCCGACTACGGCGATGGTCGCGCCAGCCTGCGCCAGACCCCGCGCCATACCGAGCCCGATGCCGCCATTGCCGCCGGTGACGATGGCCACTTTGCCGGAGAGATCGAATAGTCCTGTAGTCATGGTGTTGTCCTCATTGCATCAGCCTTGAATCGAAAAGCCGCCATCGACGGTGAGGGCGGCTCCGTTCACGAAATCCGAAGCCGCGCTGGCCAGGAACACGGCCGCGCCCGCAAGATCATCTGGGGTGCCCCAGCGTTGCGCCGGTACGCGCCCGAGAATGCGGTCATGTAGTTCGGGCCGGATTTCTTTGGCACGTTTGGTCAGATCAGTGTCGATCCACCCCGGCAGAATCGCGTTGGACTGGATGTTGTCCGTAGCCCATGCCGTCGCCAGCGCGCGGGTGAATTGCAGGATGCCACCTTTGCTGGCGGCGTAGTTTGCGGCCTGGCCGGCGCCGAGCGTGGCCAGCACCGAGGCGATATTGATGATCTTGCCGCCGCCTGCGGTTTTCATCGGCGGATAGACAGCCTGCGCGCAGATGAAAGGCGCGGTCATGTTGACGTTGATGACCTTCTGCCAGTCCGCCAGTGCCATCTCTTCGATCGGCGCGGAGATGCTGATACCGGCATTGTTGACGAGGATATCGATGCGGCCGAACGCGCTCAATGTCGCGGCGACCATCTGTGCGACAGACCTGGCGTCGGTGACGTCAGTCGTCAGCGCGAGCACGGCATGTCCGGATTTCTCAAGTTCGGCTTTAGCCTGAGCCGCATTATCGCTGTTGCGATCGGCGATCGCGAGGGTGGCACCGGCATTCGCCAGCCCGCGTGCCATGCCGAGGCCGATACCGGTATTGCCGCCAGTGACGATGGCGACCTTGCCGGTGAGGTCAAAGAGATTGCTGGTCAAGAATGTCCGCCCCGCGACTTGTGATGTCCGACGCATTCTGTGGCGCGTCTGGAACGGATCATCGCAAGACTGGCGGGAAGATGGAAGAGGGGCGTTACCGCCGCATGAGACCGAGTCCCATCAGGCCGACGCCAAACGCGGCGAGAGCAGCGCCGTAATAGGCCCACTGCATCTGGCTGATCATGAAGCTGGATCTCGGCCAATTGACGAGGCCGGTGCCCTGGCCGATCCAGAGGGTGCCGATCAGGAAGGCGAGAATGCCGAGGGTGAGGAATGGTGCACGCATGTAGATAGCTACGCGCGTCGTCGCCGATAGTTTCGACGTCCGCGCAGGTATCGCGTAGAGGCGATGCCTGCGGGAGTTTTAAACGTCCAGCAATTCGTCGCTGGCGAATTCCGCCTTGTCCGAAATGAACGCAAACCGGGCTTCGGCCTTGGTGCCCATCAGGCGCTCGACGGAGTCAGCAGTGCCGTCGCGGTCTTCCGGCAGCAGCTGCACGCGCAGCAAGGTGCGCTTTGCCGGGTCCATGGTGGTTTCCTTGAGCTGCGCCGGCATCATTTCGCCCAGGCCTTTGAAGCGACCGACATCGACCTTGGCGTTGGCGTTGAATTCGCTCTTCAGCAATGCGTCCTTGTGCGCGTCGTCGCGCGCATAGACGGTCTTGCTCCCATGGGTGAGGCGATAGAGCGGCGGCACTGCGAGATAGAGATGCCCTTCATCGATCATCTTTGGCATCTGCCGGTAGAAGAAGGTGATCAGCAGTGACGCGATGTGGGCGCCGTCGACGTCGGCATCGGTCATGATGATGATGCGCGAATAGCGCAGGTCCTCTTCGCGGTAATGTGCGCCGGTGCCGGCGCCGATCGCCTGCATGAGGTCGCTGATCTGCGCGTTGGCCGTCAGCTTTTCCTTGGTCGCCGAGGCGACGTTGAGGATCTTGCCGCGCAGCGGCAGGATGGCCTGGGTCTTGCGATCGCGCGCCTGCTTGGCTGAGCCACCTGCCGAGTCGCCCTCGACGATGAACAGTTCGGAGCCTTCGGTCGCGGTATTGGTGCAGTCGGCGAGCTTGCCGGGCAGACGCAGCTTCTTCACCGCGGTCTTGCGCGAGGTTTCCTTCTCGGCACGGCGACGCAGGCGTTCGTCGGCGCGTTCCAGCACGAATTCGAGCAACTTGTTGGCCTGCACCGGATTGCCGGACAACCAGTGGTCGAACGGGTCCTTGATGGCCTGTTCGACGATCTTCTGGGCTTCAGCGGTCGCGAGACGGTCCTTGGTCTGGCCCTGGAACTCCGGCTCGCGCACGAATACCGAGAGCATCACGGCGGCACCGACCATGACGTCTTCCGAAGTGATGGTGCCGGAGCGCTTGCCCTGGCCAACGCGTTCGGCGTGGTCCTTCAACCCGCGCAACATGGCGCTGCGCATGCCGGCTTCATGGGTGCCGCCGTCGGGCGTCGGCACCGTGTTGGTATAGGACGACATGAAGCCGTCGGCGTCGGCAGTCCAGGCAACCGCCCATTCGCACGCGCCATGGGCGCCGTTGCGGCCCGACTTGCCGGAGAAGATTTCCGGATGCACCAGCGTATCGGCGTGGATAGCCGCGGCGAGATAGTCCTTGAGGCCGCCGGGGAAGTGGAATTCGTCCTCCGCCGGAGTGTCCTCGAGGCCCTTGAGCAATTCCGGATCGCACTTCCAGCGGATCTTCACGCCACCAAACAGATAGGCCTTGGAGCGCGCCATCTTGAACAGGCGCTGCGGCTTGAAGGCTGCCTTGGCTCCGAAGATGTCGGTGTCCGGCTTGAAGCGCACGCGCGTCCCGCGGCGGTTATGAACCTTGCCGAGATCCTCGAGCTTGCCCTGCGGAATGCCGCGGGCGAACGTCATCTTGTAGAGCTGCTGGTTGCGCGCGACCTCGACCTCGAGCAGCGAGGAGAGGGCGTTGACCACGGAGACGCCGACGCCGTGCAGACCGCCAGAGGTCTCATAGACCTTGGAGTCGAATTTGCCGCCGGCATGCAGCGTGCACATGATGACTTCGAGGGCGGATTTCTTCGGGTGCTTCGGATGCGGATCGACCGGAATGCCGCGGCCGTTATCGGACACCGAGAGGAAGCCGTCGGCGGTGAGTTCCACCTCGATGAAGGTCGCATGGCCAGCCAGCGCCTCGTCCATCGAGTTGTCGATCACTTCGGCGAACAGGTGATGCAGCGCCTTTTCGTCGGTACCGCCGATATACATGCCCGGGCGACGTCGTACCGGCTCGAGGCCTTCGAGAACCTCGATGTCGGCCGCCGTATAGCCGTCCTCGGCGGTGGCGGAGCGGGCGGGCGCCTTTGGTGCGGCAGCCGATTTTGGTGCGCTGGCGCCGCCGAAAAGATCGGCTTTCGCGTTTGATTTCTGTGCCTTGGCCATATGTCTTAAAGTCTTGTCTTGGGTTGCGCCGCGCGACGCGCGGCGAATCGTTGCTGTGACTATGCCACGTTCGGGTTGGCAATGTGGCTGCGACCTCGGGGCGATCAGGCGGTGCCGGAGCGCTCGGTGCGTAGCACGATCACGACGAACAGGGCCATGGCCGCAAGCACGATCAGCGAGCCGACGATCGGAATGGCCACATAGGCGTGGTTGGCGAGCAGGGTAATGCCGATGCCGACCGGGAACACGATGCCGCCGATGATGTGCATGACGCCCTGGATCCTGGCCAGCTGGGAGCGTCCGGCTGCGGGTATCAGACGGTAATACAACCCGAACAGGAACAGCAGCACGCCGCCGACGAGGTTGAGATGCGCATGTGCGGGGCTCAGCAGGAAGTCCTGGCGAATGCCCATCACAACGCCGGCGACCATGCCGATCAACAATACAACTGCACTCACGCACATCATCAGCGATCCGATCATCTTCAGTCCTTTGAGTTCCAGATTTTGACAGCGGGCGGGAGGTCCCAACCGCGGTACAGAGGTGCCATTGGGTAAGCCGGTCTGTGACCTTGGACACAGAAACCGGGAAAAGGTTCAAATCTACCGGCGGGCACCCGCATCGGGGCTGTCGGCTCTCAGATGTTGTGACTTGATGTGATCGGCGTGGCCGGATTACCTGTCGCGGGCGTTTGAAGATTAAAACGGTTCGCGGCCAATCAGGTCGGTGCCAGAACCGTAAAGGAACACTCTCCATATGGAAGGCTGGATGCACGGGCTGATCGAATTCGTGCGCCAGAACCAGGTCTGGGCGGCGCCGATCGTTCTGCTGCTGGCCTTCGGGGAATCGCTCGCCTTCATCTCCTTGCTGCTGCCGGCCTGGGGGGCGCTGGTGGCTATCGGCGCGCTCGTTGGCGCGAGCGGCATCAGCTTCTGGCCGGTGCTGATTGCCGGGGCCATCGGTGCGGCGCTTGGCGACTGGCTCTCTTACTGGTTCGGCTTCAGATACAAGGATCAGGTCGCCCAGATCTGGCCGCTGTCCAAATTCCCCGAGCTGCTTCCGCGCGGCGAAGCCTTCGTGAAGAGGTGGGGCGTACCCAGCATCTATATCGGCCGCTTCTTCGGCCCGTTGCGGGCCTCGGTGCCACTGGCGGCCGGCATTTTCGAAATGCCATATTGGCGTTTTCAGGTCGCCAACTTCACCTCTGCCTTCATCTGGGCGGGCGTTCTTCTGCTGTTCGGCGATGGCCTGTCGATGACCGTGGAATGGCTCTGGAAGCTGAAGTAGTCCGGCGGGGAATAACCGTCGTGCCCGGGTGTTAGACGGCTGACGTGTCGCGGTGTCCGCATGCCGCGACAACTCGCAGAAGTCATCGAACGCTGGTAGATAGTTCCGCCAGCCCCTGTCTCGCGCCGCTCGCTGCTTCACCCAGGAGAACATCATGGACCTGTCACGTCGTCACGCCCTTGCCGGAGCCGCCGCGCTTGCCGCATCTCCATTGCTCGCTACAGGTTCCGCCAAAGCCGCAGCTCCGCTGGCCGACAAGCAGGCGCCGAGCTTCTATCGCTACAAGGTCGGCGATGCGCAGGTAAATGTCATCTCCGACGGCGCCAGTACCTTCCCGCTGGCTGACACCTTCGTGCTCAACGCCAAGAAGGATGAAGTCAACGCGGCGCTCGACAAGGCCTTCCTGCCGAAGGACAAGATGACCATCCACTTTGCGCCGCTGGTCATCAACACCGGGGGCAAGCTGGTCGTCATCGACACCGGCAATGGCCCCGGAGCCCTCGCTGCCACCAAGGGCAATGTCGGCCAGTTCGCCAACAACATGGCCGCCGCCGGCATCGACGCCAAGAACGTCGATATGGTCATCATCTCGCATTTCCATGGCGATCACGTGAACGGGCTTCTTGCCGCCGATGGCACGCCGGCTTTTCCGAATGCCGAGGTCCTCGTCCCGGCCGCCGAGTGGAAGTACTGGAACGACGATGGCGAGATGGCCAAGGCCGCCAATGACCGCATGAAGGGTCTGTTCGCCAGCAACCGGAAACTCTTCAACGATGGGCTGAAGAAGAAGGTCACCCCCTATGAGTGGGGCAAGGACGTCGCGCCGGGCCTTCTCGCCGTGGAGTCGGTTGGTCATACGCCGGGCCACACGTCGTTCGTGCTGTCGTCCGGCAGCGACAAGCTGTTCATCCAGTCCGACGTCACCAACCATCCGTCCCTGTTCGTCGCCAATCCCGGCTGGCATCTGATGTTCGATCAGGATCCGGCACAGGCGGAAACAACCCGGCGTAAGGTCTATGACATGCTGGTGGCGGAGAAGATGCGCGTTCAGGGCTTCCACTATCCGTTCCCGGCGAATGGCTATGTCGAAAAGGATGGTGGTGGTTATCGGCTGGTGCCGGCGCCGTGGAGCCCGGTGATCTAAGCGAAGCCTGACCATTCCGGCCTGCGCTGCTGCGCAGGCCGCCGCTCCCGCGAAAACCGTCGCCTCCGGCATCGCGCCGTGCCAGTCTGCACGGGAGTCGCGCCAACAGCGACCACGCAAAGCGATGGGAGAAGACCTCATGGATCTGTCACGACGGCATGCACTGGCCGGCGCCGCCGCGCTCGCAGTGACGCCACTGCTTTCTTCGGCTCCGGCAAAGGCGGCAGCGCCTCTGGCCGACAAACAGGCGCCCAGCTTCTATCGCTACAAGGTCGGCGACATTCAGGTGAACGCGATATCCGATGGCGCGGCAACCTTTCCGCTGGCTGACACCTATATCCCCAACGCCAAGCGAGACGACATCAACGCCGCACTGGCCAAGGCGTTTCTGCCGAAAGACCAGATCACGAATTTCTATGCGCCGCTGGTGATCAACACCGGTGGCAAGCTGGTGGTGATCGACACCGGCAACGGGCCCGGCGCCTTTGCGGCAACGAAGGGCAATGTCGGCCAGTTCGCCACCAATATGATGGCGGCGGGGTTCGATCCCAAGATGATCGACATGGTCGTGATCTCGCACTTCCACGGCGACCACGTGAACGGTCTGCTGACGGCGGATGGCGTGCTGGCGTTTCCCAATGCCGAAGTGCTGGTGCCGGCAGTGGAGTGGAAGTTCTGGATGGACGACGGCGAGATGAGCCGTGCCACCGGCGATCGCATGACCGGCCTGTTCAAGAACAACCGGCGGGTGTTCGAGGCCGGGCTGAAGAAGAAGGTCACGCCCTATGAGTGGGGCAAGGACGTCGCGCCGGGGCTGCTGGCCATCGCCTCGATCGGGCACACGCCGGGCCACACGTCCTATGTGCTGTCGTCCGGCTCGGACAAGGTCTTCATCCAGTCGGACGTCACCAATCATCCGGCGCTGTTCGCCGCCCATCCGGACTGGCAGATCATGTTCGATCAGGACCCGGTGCAGGCGGCCACCACCCGGCACAAGGTCTATGACATGCTGGTCGCCGACAGGATGCGGGTGCAGGGCTTCCACTATCCGTTCCCGGCCAACGGCTTCGTCGAAAAGGACGGCAACGGCTACCGCGTGGTGCCGGCGCCGTGGAGCCCGGTGCTCTGACGATCTTGACGGATCGCGGGCGCGGCCCTATGACCGCGCCCATGATCAAGACAGCGACCAGCATCATCGCCCGCCGCCGCCGCATTCTCGCGGCAGGTGGAGATATGCGCGCATAAGCGTTTCGATCTCTCACTGCCGCCGGATCTGGCCCGCGGCAGTCTTTCTCCCAACAGCAGCGCGACCCATCCGGCGGCCTTCACTCAGGAAGGAGCCCGTCATGTATACGCCGCCCAAATTTCAGACCGACCGGACCGACGCACTGGCGTTTGCGAGCGCGCGCGGCTTCGGCACGGTCTGCGCCTTCGATGGCAGGAAGCCGATCGCCTCCGCGGTGCCTTTCTGCCTCGACTACGGCAATGACGGCACGCCGCGTCTGGCCTTTCACCTTGCGCGACAAAATCCGCTGCTCAAGCTCGCAGACGGCGTGACGCCATGGGCCATGGCCATCCTGGGCGCTGATGCCTATGTGTCGGCCGACTGGTACGTATCTCCCGATCAGGTGCCGACTTGGCTCTATCAGGCGGTCCATCTCACCGGACCGGTGCGCATCCTGTCGGGTGGTGAACTGGGCCCGCATCTTGACGCGCTGAGCGCAAGGTTCGAAACACGGCTGGCGCCGAAGAGGCCCTGGACCTCCGATAAGATGGCGGCGGGGCGGCTTGAGGCGATGAAGAAGGCGATCGTCGGTGTGGTGATGACAGTGGACGAGGTGGAAGGTAGCTCCAAGCTCAACCAGCACAAGTCAGATGCCGATCATCTGGCTGTCATGAGCGCACTGGCGCTGCGGCCGGAGCCTGCCGCGTTCGAGATTTCAAATGCGATGCGCAAATTGCGTCCGCATCTGTTCGCGGATGATGTGTCACAATTGAATGTTATGGCGAGTCTCGAAGGAACGATGTGATGAGGACCATCCAGGCAAAGGCTGGCGCGGCTGGCGGCCTCTCGGCAACGCCCACCGTATTCGTCGATGGCGCCGCAGGAACGACCGGGCTCGGCATTCGCGAGCGTCTCGCGCGTCAGAGCGTCGTGGCCGTCAAACACATTGACGCGGAGAAGCGCAAGGATCCCGCCGCAAAACTGGCGCTGATGGAGGAAGTGGATCTCGTCATCCTGTGTCTGCCGGATGATGCGGCGAAGGAGACTGTCGCGCTGATCGACAGTATGGGAGTCAGAGGCCCCAAGGTGCTCGATGCCTCGACCGCGTATCGGGTAGCGCCCGACTGGACCTACGGCTTTGCCGAGCTGGCGCCGGATCAGGCGGACAAGATCCGCGCCGCCCGGAAAGTCTCGAATCCGGGCTGTTATCCGACAGGCGCGATCGCGCTGCTGCGGCCGGTGATCGATGCCGGACTGGTGCCCGCCGATTACCCCGTCTCCATCAATGCGGTGAGCGGTTATTCCGGCGGCGGCAAATCGATGATTGAAAGTTTTGAGGACGGCACCGCGCCGGCCTTCGAACTCTATGGCCTCGGCTTCGAGCACAAGCACGTGCCGGAGACGCAACTCTATTCCCACCTCACGCGGCGGCCGATCTTCGTGCCGTCGGTCGGCAATTTCCGACAGGGCATGCTGGTCTCGATCCCGCTGCATCTCGATGCTCTGCCCGGCAAGCCTGATGCCGCCGACTTCCACGCCGCGCTGGCCAAATGGTACGCCGCGAGCAGCATCGTGTCGGTGATGCCGATGGACGACGCGGCGATCACGCGCGGACGGATCGAGCCTGAGGCGCTCAACGAGACCAACATGCTCGAACTCTACGTGTTCTCCAGCGACAGGCACCGCCAGGTGGTTCTCGTCGCCAGGCTCGACAATCTCGGCAAGGGTGCGTCCGGTGCGGCGGTACAGAACATGCGGCTGATGCTCGGCCTGGATTGAAATAGGCATGGGCGTCGACCTCGCTCCGCTTTTGCGACGACCCTCGAAGGAATGATGTGATGAGCACGAAGAAGAAGATCGGCATTCTCGGCGCGTCCGGTTACACCGGTGCCGAACTGGTGCGGCTGCTGCTGCGCCACCCCAAGGTCGAACTCGCGCTGCTGACAGCCGACCGGCGCGCCGGGCAGGCGATGGGCGACGTATTCCCGCAATTCGCACCCTATGAACTGCCGACGCTTGTGAGCATCGACTCCGTGAATTGGACAACCATCGGTCTGGATCTGGTGTTCTGCGCGCTGCCGCATGCGACCACGCAGAAGGTGCTGCAGGATCTGCTGGCCAAGGCGCCGCAGACCAAGGTGATCGATCTGTCTGCCGACTTCCGGCTCGAGGACGCCGCCGCCTATGCGAAATGGTACGGCCATGAGCATCACGCGCTGGAGCTGCAGAAGGAAGCCGTCTACGGCCTCGTCGAGCTCTATCGGCGCGACATCAAGAAGGCGCGGCTGATCGCCAATCCCGGCTGCTACACATCATGCGCGATCCTTCCATTGGTGCCGCTGCTGAAAGCGCGCGCCATCGAAACCGACGAGATCGTCATCGATGCCAAATCCGGCATGACCGGAGCGGGGCGTTCGGCCAAGGAAGAGATGCTGTTCTCGGAAGTGTCAGAAGGCTTCAACGCCTATGGTGTCGGTCATCACCGGCACATGGCAGAGCTCGACCAGGAATTTTCTAAGGCCGCCGGCAAGGAGGTGGTGGTGAGCTTCACGCCGCATCTGCTGCCCCAGAACCGCGGTATCCTCTCGACCATCTATGTGCGGGGCCGACGCGGCAAGACGGCGCAGGACATGCACGACGTCCTGGTGAAGCAGTATGAGAAGGAGCCGTTCGTGCACATCCTGCCATTCGGCAAGACGCCGCATTCGCGGCATGTGCGCGGCTCCAACATGACCTTCATCGGCGTTGCCGCTGACCGTATCCCGGGCCGCGCCATCATCGTCTCGACGCTCGACAACCTCACCAAAGGCGCGTCGGGGCAGGCGGTGCAGAACATGAATCTGGTACTCGGTTTTGCCGAGACGCTGGGCATCGATCAGCCGGCGATGTTCCCGTAAGGGATGCTCCGCTTCTTGATCCACACACTCCGTCATGTCCGGCACAAGCCCGCCATGACGGAGAAAGCGGGTGCGTGGTCGGCTCTTGTTTCGCCGATCCGCCTGCTGCTCCGTCAGCCTGTCAGAGATCGCGCATCATGACGATCGATGTTTGCTGGAAGCCGTGCCGCTGGAAGAAGCTATGGGCCCGGTGATTGTCGACGCCGCTCTCCAGGAAGAAGCGTTTCACACCGCACGCGCGGCATTGCTCCGTGAGCCAATCAAACAGGGCGCCGCCAAGTCCGTGGCCGCGAACCGCCGGAGAAAACAGCACATCGTGGATGGTGGCAAACGGCCGCTCCGGATTGAGCCGCGAGATCTCGATTAGGGCAAATCCGACGATCGTGCCATCCTGTATCGCAGTCGCGACCATCGTTTCATTGCCTGACGAATCCGAGAGCAGATCCGCGACATAGTGCCGGGCCTTGGTCGCGCGATCCGGGGCCCACCGGCCGATGGCCTCGGCGACGCCGTATTGCAGTTCCGAATGGGAGATATAGGCGGGATCGTCATACGCCAGCAGGATGCCGAGGATAGCATCGGTTGCGGCTGCGTCGTGACACCAGTCGAATTGAACCGGATGGGTTGCAGGTAACTCGGAAGACATCGCAGTCCTGTCCGTTGGAGCTGATGCGCGCGTGTTCATACGCGTCGATATCATACCAAACTGCCGGTCTTCTTGTGACGCGACATATGAGCAGGTGCGTCAGCAACAAAATGGCCCGAACTTGCGTTCTGGCCTTTTTTCTATGCTCTTGTCGCTGACCCCGGCTTCTGCGCACGCTCCTTGAACATCTCGCTCAGTGTCTGCGCCGCTTCGACGGCGCGCGGAAAACCGGCATGGACGGTCGTCAGATTGACGATCTCCTTCAGCTCTTCCTCTTTGGCGCCTGCGTTGAGCGCGTAGCTAGAGCGCGAACTCATAAATTCAGGGTAGTCGGTGGACGTCCGCTTTGGTGCGCATTCCGGATTCAAGTCGGACATGACGGCACGTCCGAAAAGTGCCGAAACCGGAAGTCGTCACCTCACCACGCATACCGCACCACGCCCTTGCCGGCGTAGCTCCTGGTGAGCTGAGAGAACTCGCCTTCGAAGGTGCTGGCGGCGGACCAGCCGTTCAGCCATTTCTTTTCGACGGAGGCAGTGACGAGCGCAGAGTCGCCGGCCTGCGCGGCGCCGCCAACGACAAAGGATGCACCCGGCAGCGTCTGGAACGTCGCACCGATATTGCGGCCGGGGTTGAAACCATGCGCCCATGCCAGGCGCCCCCGCAGCGTGACGATTCCGTCCGGCATCGCATATGATTTGTCGCTGCGCAGGCCGAGTTCGCTGCGCGTATCGGTGACACTCCTTGATGCGTAAGCCAGTGCAAAGGTGTTGACGCCGGTGACCGCCTGCTCGGCATAGGCCGGCAGATCGAAGGTGGTGAACTGTCCTGCTGCGTAGGGCGTGATGCCGATGCCGCCCATCCATGGGCTAACAAAGCGATAGCCACCTTCGACGCGACCCGAGAAGGCATTGGCGTTGAACTGCGCGCGCAATTGGTCGATGCCGGCCACCGTCACGGTGCGGTTGGTGGTGATGTCCTGCCAGCCATAGGCCAGCGCGCCGGAGAGATACGCCGCCCCCGCATTGTGCCGGATGAAGGCGCCGGCCTGGAACATATCGGATCGGCCAGAACCGCCATTGACGGTGCTGAAGGTCGTGCCACCGCCCGCCAGCGCAAAGCCTGCCAGCGTATTCGGCGAGATACGGTAGTCGGCGCCGACCGCGATGCCTGCGATGCGGCTGGTGGTGTTGTTGGAGCCGAGTGTCGTGTTGCCGTTCGTGGTCTGCGAACCACCATAGCCTGCCGCCCACACGCTCCAGCGCTGCGCGAACGGATCGGCCATGACCGGCGCCTTGGTGAACATCGCATAGGCGTCGCGCGCCGCACCGGAGCGCGGCATGTCCGGTGAGGCATAGGCCGATGCACCCGCGGACGATCCCGCTGAAACCGGATCGCCGCGACCGTCGATGAAGGGATCGGTCATCACGCCCATGAACTGGTTCATCGCACTGAAGGTCGTCTGCTGCGAGCCGGTCGCGGTCTCGCCCGATACCTGCGACAGCGCGGATGAGAGATTGCCGCCGGTGAGACCAAACAGCGCGACAAAGGCTGGCGGCAGCGCACCGCCAGTGTTGAAGAAGTTGTTGAGCGCGCCCGCGACATTCTGCTGAGTGCCGCCCAATGCTCCGCCGAGGCCGAGCGACGCCGTGAGATTCAACAGCACGTCGGTCGGCGTGTAGCTCAGGCCGACGTTAAAATTCGGCAGCCCGCTCACGCCACCGAAACTGGTGCCGCCGAGGCCGCCGGCCGCCGACAGGATGGTGTAGTTCTTGCTGACATAGCTGCCCGGCAGGAAGACCGTCTGCACGGTGGCGCCAGTGAGCGTCGCGGCGCCTGTGACATTGGTGCGGTCGGCCGATGCCGAGACCTCGACGCGGTAGATGCCGCCGGCGCCGAACGCCAGATTGCCGCCGACCGTCAGCGTGCCGATCGAATTGCCGGGCGCGAGCACGCCGCCGCCGTTGATGGTAGCACCGCCGACGGTGCCGTTGCCGCCGAGCGTGCCACCGGCATTGACCGTCACCGCCGAATTGGCGATGGAGCCATTGACCGCCAGCGTGCCGCCATTGACCGTGGTGGCCCCGCTATAGGGGTTGGTCGCGGTCAGGATGGTGGTGCCGCTCTCCACCGTCACCGCCCCCGCGCCGGAGATAATCGGGGCGAAGTTGTAGTTCGAGGCGGTGTGGTTGAAGACGATGCGGCCGGTGCCTGCCCCGAACGCGACCGAGGGTGTGGTCAGCGTGCCCGGCGCGGCTGCGGCCAGACCGGAGGCGGCGCCGATATTGAGCGTGCCGGTCGAGCCGGCCAAAGCGGCGATCTGCATGCCCGAAGCCGTCGAGACGGCGCCGCCATTGGCGATCGTCAGCATGCCAGTGCCGTATTGACCGACGGCGAGCGTGTCGGAATTGGTCCAGACCGAGCCGGCGCCATTAACCGTCGCGGTACCGGTCGAGCCGGGAATCAAGCCGAGATAGCCGAGGACATTGCTCACCTTGCCGCCGTTCTGGATCGTCAGCGTGCCGGTGCCTCCAGAGCCAACAACGAGCGCGCCGGAATTGGTCCAGACCGAGCCGGCGCCATCAACCGTCGCGGTGCCGGTCGAGCCGACATCGGTGCCGATCCAGCCGATGACGTTGCTCACCGCACCGCCGTTCCGGATCGTCAGCGTACCAGTGCCGGAATTGCCGACATAGATGTCGCCGGAATTGGTCCAGGACGACCCGGCGCCATCAACCGTCACGGTGCCGGTCGAACCGGCAAGGGAGCCGAGATAGCCGGCGACGTTGCTCACCGTGCCGCCGTTCCGGATCGTCAGCGTGCCGGTGCCGGAATCGCCGAGAATGAGGACGCTGGAGCTGGTCCAGGCCGAGCCGGCACCATCAACCGTCGCGGTGCCGGTCGAGCCGGCATTGAAGCCGAGGACGCCGATGCCTGCGTTGCTCACCTTGCCGCCGTTCTTGATCGTCAGCGTGCCGGTGCCGGAAACGCCGGCAATGAGAGTGCTCGAATTGGTCCAGGTCGAGCCGGCGCCGTCAACCGTCGCGCTGCCGGTCGTGCCGGCAGTGAAGCCGAGATAGCCGAAGCCGGCGTTGCTCACATTGCCGCCGTTCCGGATCGTCAGCGTGCCGGTGCCGGAACGGCCGACAAAGAGCGTGCTGGAACTGGTCCAGGACGAGCCGGCGCCATCAACCGTCACGGTGCCGGTCGAGCCGGCAAGGGAGCCGAGATAGCCGGCGACGTTGCTCACCGTGCCGCCGTTCCGGATCGTCAGCGTGCCGGTGCCGGAATCGCCGACAATGAGGTCGCCGGAATTAGTCCAGGCCGAGCCGGCGCCGTCCACCGTCGCGGTGCCGGTCGTGCCGGCATTGACGCCAAGATCGCCGGTGACGTTGCTCACCTTGCCGCCGTTCCGGATCGTCAGCGTGCCGGTGCCGTCTTGGCCGACAAAGAGGTCGCCGGAATTGGTCCAGGCCGAGCCGGCGCCATCCACCGTCGCGGTGCCGGTCGAGCCGGCATTGACGCCGAGCATGCCGAAGCCGGCGTTGCTCACATTGCCGCCGTTCCGGATCGTCAGTGTGCCGGTGCCGGAATAGCCGACAAAGAGGTCGCTGGAACTGGTCCAGGCCGAGCCGACGCCCTCAACCGTCGCAGTGCCGGTCGCAAAGAGCCCGAGATAGCCGGTGGCGCTGCTCACCGCGCCGCCGTTCTGGATCGTCAGCGTGCCGGTGCCGGATTGGCCGACAATGAACACGGCGGAATTGGTCCAGGTCGAGCCGACGCCATCAACCGTCGCGGTGCCGATCGAGCCGCCATTGTAGCCGAGAACGCCGAGAGCGCTGCTCACCGCGCCGCCGTTCTGGATCGTCAGCGTGCCGATGCCGGACTTGCCGACATTGACAGCGTTCGCTTGCGCGCCGGGCGCTCCGACCACTGTGGTATTGAGCGCGACGGTGCCGATATCTGCGTTGCTCCCTGCGGTTGGAACGCCGCCCGACCAGTTGGTGCCGATGAACCAGTCGGTTGAGGTGCCGCCGGTCCAGTCGGAGGCGCGCGATGGCGTCGATGTTGCCAGGACCAGTCCGAGCGCCACCATGGAGCTGGTGCCCAGCAGGCGGTTGGACAACACGGCCAAGGTCAGCGCCGCAAAGCGGCTATTCGATCGCTTGCGCGCAACAACGGCCGCACCGGTTTCCAGCGCACCTTCAGACGCTACAAAATAAGACAAAAAAAATCTCCCCGCAGCCCAAATAGCGACGTCTGAAATTCCGTTGCGCCTTTGCGGCGCTCGCCGTGCTTGGACCCGTTAAGCGGGGTTCTGTGCAGACAGGTTAGCGGGGGAAAACATCGCGGAGTCCAACCAATATCGGTCATCCGACAAGGCTCGCCGCCGTATTTGGCCGACCGCGTCATTAATATCACAGGAGGAACACGCACTGGATATGAACGTCACCAGTTGGCTTAAGAGGCGAGGTCCGTTGCGGGGTAATCGCGTCGATTTTGGCAAGTCGACGGCGTGTCCGGCTAGCGGTCAATCTCGGAAGCGCGGGATCTTTTGGGTCCTCCGTTCAGGTGCGCCATGGCGCGACCTGCCAGAGACGTAGGACCCCCGCACCACTTGTTACAATCGCTTCGTTCGGTGGCGGCGGGCAGGCGTCTGGGACCAGATCGTGGACGCGCTGGTCGCCGGTCATGACGCGGCGGTGCAGATGATCGATACCTCCATTGTGCGCGTGCACCAGTATGGAGCCTGTATCGCGGACAACAATCAGCAGGATATGGGGCGGTCACGAGGCGGCCTGATGGGCCAAACAAAACGGCCCGAACTTTCGTTCGGGCCGTTCGTGTTTGATCTAAGCGTGACTTACGCGGCTGCCGACTTGGCGGTCGGGACTTCCGAGATGGTCTTCAGGATCTGCGAAGCGATGGCGTAGGGGTCGCCCTGCGAGTTCGGACGACGATCTTCCAGATAGCCCTTGTAGTCGTTCTTCACGAACGAGTGCGGGACGCGGATCGATGCGCCGCGGTCCGCGATGCCGTAGCTGAACTTGTTCCACGGCGCCGTTTCGTGCTTGCCGGTCAGACGCTTGTCGTTGTCCGGGCCGTAAACGTTGATGTGGTCCATCAAGTTCTTGTCGAACTGGGCCATCAGGGCTTCGAAATAGGCCTTGCCGCCGACCGTGCGCATATATTCGGTCGAGAAGTTGGCGTGCATGCCCGAGCCGTTCCAGTCGGTGTCGCCGAGCGGCTTGCAGTGGAATTCGATGTCGATGCCGTACTTCTCCGTCAGACGGAGCAGCAGGTAACGCGCGACCCACATTTCGTCAGCGGCCTTCTTGGAGCCCTTGCCGAAGATCTGGAATTCCCACTGGCCCTTCGCCACTTCGGCGTTGATGCCTTCGTGGTTGATGCCGGCTTCGAGGCAGAGGTCGAGATGTTCTTCGACGATCTCACGGGCGATCGAGCCGACGTTCTTGAAACCGACGCCGGTATAATACGGACCCTGCGGAGCCGGGTAACCAGCCTCCGGGAAGCCGAGCGGACGGCCGTTCTCGTAGAAGAAGTATTCCTGCTCGAAACCGAACCAGGCGCCGGGATCGTCGAGGACGGTTGCGCGCCGGTTGGTCGGGTGCGGGGTGACGCCATCGGGCATCATGACTTCGCACATCACCAGGGCGCCGTTCTCACGGGCCGCATCGGGATAGATCGCAACCGGCTTCAGCACGCAATCCGAGCTGTGGCCTTCAGCCTGCATGGTCGACGAACCGTCGAAGCCCCACAGCGGGAGCTGCTCGAGGGTCGGGAAATCTTCGAATTCCTTGATCTGCGTCTTGCCACGCAGGTTCGGAACCGGCGTGTAACCGTCGAGCCAAATGTACTCGAGCTTATACTTTGTCATGCGGGTCTCTCATGAGTTGGCGATGCGTAGGGCGTGAGCCCTGAGCTTGCCGGCGGGCGGACGCAAAATCCGCCCCCAGCGGCACAGCTTATAAAGCACGTAATATGCCAATTTGCCGCGATGCAACCGTCCGCGTCGTAAAAAGGTCATGTCCCGTGGAATGCCGATCTGGCGCGGCCAGAAGCAGCACCGTCGGCGTTCGAATCGGCGTTAATTTCGCGATTTTTGACCCAATGGCGCTCGGTCGCTCCGGAGCGCCATGCACAATCCCGATGCACGCGATATTTTCCCGGAACTTTTCTGCCTTTCAAGCGCTCATTTGACGGTTGAGCGGCTGACATATCGCAGCCAAAACCTGCGCGCCAAAGGCGCATTGGCCCCTTGTGCGCATATTGTCGGCATTCATCTGCTTTTTATGGAGCAATCGGCACAAAAGAAGTGCGCCGATGTTACAATCCGACCCTGACGTGAAAAACGCAGAGCGAAGAGCTGATCAGGAAGGAAAAGTGAGCGTTATGACGACGAATATTCCGCATCAACACACTGCCAAAATCTACCGGTTTCCGGTGGGCGGCCGTGCCTCGGTCGGCCCGCGCCGGCTGGACAGCAGGCCGAGCCTGTTCCGGATGCCACAGACCGCTCCGGTCGTTGCGGTTGACGGCTGGTACCACGAGGCTGCCATCCAGGACGCCAAGCGGACCACCGAACACTAATGGTAGGCATCAGGCAGCGACGCCGCGCAGCGCGCGGGAGATTTGAAGTGATTGAGGGTCGAAACAACGATGTTTCGGCCCTCTTTTTATGGCTGCTTTGACAGGCGTCAGACGCCGAAGATCGACCAGCCGAGCCGCTTCGTGAGCGCTTCCAGCGCAATGCGGCCGAGATGCGAATTGCCGTGCTTGTCGAGGCCCGGCGCCCAGACTGCGATCGACGCCTTGCCGGGAGCAACAGCGATGATGCCGCCGCCGACGCCGCTCTTGCCGGGCAGGCCGACACGATAGGCGAACTCGCCCGAGCCGTCATAATGACCGCACATCAGCATCAGCGCGTTGATACGGCGCGCGCGCTCCGAGGACACCACCGAGAGGCCGGTCGAGGGATTGCGGCCGGAGTAAGCGAGATAGCGTGTGGCCATTGCCAGTTGGCGGCACGACATCGCGATCGCGCAGTGATGGAAATAGACGCCGAGTGTGAAGTCGACGGGATTTTCGACCACGCCAAACGACTTCATGTAATTGGCCAGCGCGGTGTTGCGAAAGCCGGTGCGTTTCTCGGACGCTGCGACCGTCTCATCGATGACGATGGAGCTGTCGCCGGACAGAAACTGCATGAAGCGCAGGATTTCGCCGATAGCCTCGCGTGGCTGATGGCTGGACAGGATGACATCGGTGACAGCGATGGCGCCGGCATTGATGAAGGGGTTACGTGGCACGCCGCGCTCGCGTTCGAGCTGGACGATGGAGTTGAACGGATTGCCCGAGGGCTCGCGGCCGACATGTTTCCAGAGTCGGTCGCCGACCATGCCGAGCGCCAAGGTGAGTGTGAAAACCTTCGAGATACTCTGGATCGAGAACGGCACATCGGCATCGCCCGCGGCCGCAACCTGGCCATCGGCATCGATGACCACAAGCCCGAACTGGTTGGGATCGATGCCGGCGAGCTCCGGAATATAGCTCGCGACCTCGCCGCGGTCGGTCCGCTGCGCCATCTCGTCGGCGATCTCATTGACGATCAATTGAAGATCGGGGCCAGCGTGGCTCATTGCAAATCGATCAGGCGAGGGTGTCGTCAGTACGAAATCCGCAGGATCGCAACGGCGAGCACGGCCTGGGCGAAGAAGCCGACGAGGAAGGCCAGCGTGCGGAACACGGGCAGACCCAGTGTGTAAACGACCAGATGCACGACGCGCGACCAGAAATAGACGGCGCAGGCCAGAACAGTGGTCGGGGTCGAAACGTCCGCAGCGTTCAGGATCAACACCAGCGGAGCGAAGACGATGAGGTTCTCGACCGCGTTGTCATGGGCGAACAGCAGCCGGTTGGCCCAGTCGGCCAGAGGCTTGTCATTACGCGACGGGTTGGCCATCGCGCCGGTCACGCCGCGGACCACGATGCGGTTCAGCACATAGGGCACCCAGAGCAGGCCGGTGAGAATCACGGTCAGCGTCAGCCAGAACAATTCACGCGTCATCCGGGTATCCTTTCGGTCGAAATTTCCGCGGAAAACGCGGAGATGGTCGTGCAAAACACGCACGCCGCAAGTGGGGTGCGATGCGCGTTGGCTCAAACCATAGACGTTTGCTGTGACAACGCCAACTGAGCGCGGAGCAGGCGAGCTGTTACGCTCGCACCCGCACGTAACTGCCCGGGGCGTCTTCGAGCGCGGGGAAGGCGTCGGTGCCGACCTGGCGGGCCGGAACCTCTTCGCCATCGATACCGGCAAGCCACTCGCGCCAGTTCGGCCACCACGAGCCTGCATGTTCCTGCGCGGTCTTCATCCAGTCGGCGAGATCGGTGACGTGGGCGTTGTCATTGGTCCAGTACTGGTACTTGCCCGAGGCCGGTGGATTGACCACGCCGGCGATATGGCCGGAGCCGGACAGCACATATTTCACCGGGCCGCCGAAGAATTGCGAGCCGTAAAGCACCGATTGGGCCGGTGCGATGTGATCCTCGCGGGTGGCGAGATTGTAGATGGGCACCTTGACCTTGGAGAGGTCGAGCCTTGTGTTGTCGAGGATCATGTTGCCGGTCGAGAGCTTGTTCTCGAGATAGCAATTGCGCAGATAGAATGAGTGGTTCGCCGCCGGCATCCGCGTCGCATCCGAATTCCAATGCAGCAGATCGAAGGCCGAAGGCGGCTTGCCCTTGAGGTAGTTGTTGACCACGTAGGACCAGATCAGGTCGTTGGAGCGCAGCATGTTGAAGGCCATGGCCATCTTGCTGCCTTCCAGCACACCCGCCGCCTGCATGTCCTTTTCCAGCGCCGAAATCTGATCCTCATCGACGAAGACCATGAGGTCGCCGGCATGGGTGAAGTCGACTTGCGCAGCCAGGAATGTCGCCGAGGCCACGCGGACGCGGCGCTTTTCGGCGAGCCAGGCCAGCGTCGAGGCGAGCAGGGTGCCGCCGACGCAATAGCCGATGGTGTGGACCGTCATTTCGCCGGTGACCTGCTCGATGACGTCCATGGCGGCCAGTGGACCTTCCTTCATATAGTCGTCGAAGGTCTTGGCGCCGAGGCGCTTGTCCGGATTGACCCAGGAGATCACGAATACCGAGATGCCCTGATCGACGGCCCACTTGATGAAGGATTTCTCGGGCTTGAGATCGAGGATGTAGAACTTGTTGATCCAGGGCGGCACGATCAGGAGCGGCGTGCGCAGCACGTTCTCGGTTGCCGGCTGATACTGGATGAGCTGCATCACCTCGTTCTGGAAGATCACCTTGCCCGGCGTCGTCGCCATGTTGACGCCGACTTCGAGATTCTTCGGGTCGGACTGGCGAATGCGCAGCGAGCCTTTGCCGGCTTCGATGTCTTCGGCCAGCATGGTCATGCCGCGCATCAGGTTGCTGCCGTTCGACATCACCGTCTCGCGCAGCACTTCCGGATTGGTCAGCACGAAATTCGATGGCGCCATCGCATTGGTGATCTGCTGGACATAGAACTCCGCCTTCTTGCGGGTGTGTGCATCCAGACCTTCAGCATTCTTGACGAGATCGTGGGCCCATTGCGTGGTCAGCAGATAGGCCTGCATGACGAAGTCGAAGAACTGGTTCGATTTCCATTCGGGATCGCTGAAGCGCTTGTCGCGCGGCGGCGCCTCGATGGCGGGCAAGGTGGCTTCCCCGACCATCCGGCGCATCGCCGAGCCCCAGAGGTCGAGATAGGCCTTGCCAAGTTTCATCTGCAATTCGGCGGCGCGCTTGTCGTCGGACAGCCAGTAATTGGCGACGACGCTGAAGGTCTTGATCAGCTCCGTCAGTTCGTTCGGCGGCTTGTCGACGGTCTCGCCGGTCTGGCGTGACTGCAGATAGGCGGACAAGGCCTTGCCGCCATTTTCCATCGCCTTGGCCAGGTTGAGCGCAAAAGCTTCGGGATTGAACGGCTTGGCGGACGTGTCGCCCGAGGTCTTGTCGTCAGCAGCTTTGGCGTCGGCGGCAACTTCGGTCATGGCGCAACAACAGCTTTATTCCAGTCGGGCAACGGTACGTCACCACGCAAATCAATGATGGCACAGTTCGTGGATTGTCGCAGGATTCGATGTGCTGCACTGCGTCATGTCTTCGGATTTGGGTCTTGCTTCCGTCATATTGAAGATCCAAGCCTGCAGCTTGTTCTCCCGGCATTAATCGTTTGTGACCAGATTGGTTGGATGGTGCGCTGCGATAGGGATAAAATCGATTCTGATGCGATGTGATACAGGGTTGTGGCGTGACGCGTAGAGGGACATTCACGGCGATCGATGGTCGCACCGGACGGGTGGCGAGAGTGGCCGCCCTGCTGGCGCTGGGGCTTGGCGCGCCTCTTGGCGGCTGCGCCTCGACTATTGCCGACATGCCCATGGTCGGCACACCCGCGGGTGCTCCGGCGCGGCCGGCCGAGGTGGGGACCTATCTGCCGGTTCACGACCTGCCGACTACCCGCGAAGGCACCGCCATGGCGCCGGCGGACCAGGCCAAGATGCAGGCCGAACTGACCGCCGCCCGCGACCGGCAGGCCGTCGTACTGCCGGCTAAACCGGCAGCCAAATAGTCAAAACTGCCTGTCGTGACTGGTGTCACCGGGCTTCCGTGATAAAAAGAAGCGATTCAACCGCATGATGAAGCGGTTCTGGAGCCAAATCCCATGGAAGAATTCTACCGCATCCGCCGATTGCCGCCCTATGTGTTCGAACAGGTCAACCGGGCCAAAGCCGCCGCGCGGAACGCTGGCGCCGACATTATCGACCTCGGCATGGGCAATCCGGATCTGGCGACCCCGCCCCATGTGATCGAGAAGCTCAAGGAAACCCTGGGCAAGCCGCGCACCGACCGCTATTCGGCCTCGAAGGGCATCACCGGGCTGCGCAAGGCCCAGGCCGGCTATTACGAGCGCCGGTTTGGCGTGAAGCTCAATCCCGACACCCAGGTGGTGGCGACGCTGGGCTCCAAGGAAGGCTTCGCCAACGTCGCCCAGGCGATCACTGCGCCCGGCGATGTCGTGCTGTGCCCGAATCCAAGCTATCCGATCCATGCCTTCGGCTTCCTGATGGCGGGCGGCGTGATCCGCTCGGTGCCGTCCGAACCGACTCCGGATTTCTTTGCCGCCGTCGAGCGCGCCATCATCCATTCGATCCCGAAGCCGATCGCGCTGATCGTCTGCTATCCGTCGAATCCGACGGCGCAGGTGGCGAGCCTCGATTTCTACAAGGACCTCGTCGCCTTCGCGAAAAAGCACGAGATCTACATTCTTTCGGACCTCGCTTATGCCGAGGTCTATTTCGACGACAAGAATCCGCCCCCCTCGGTGCTGCAGGTGCCGGGCGCCATGGACGTCACCGTCGAATTCACCTCGATGTCGAAGACCTTCTCGATGGCCGGCTGGCGCATGGGCTTTGCGGTCGGCAACGAGCGCATCATTGCCGCGCTGACGCGGGTGAAATCCTATCTCGACTACGGGGCCTTTACGCCCGTGCAGGTCGCGGCGACTGCCGCGCTGAACGGTCCTGACGATTGCATCCGCGAGATGCGTGATGTCTATCGCAAGCGCCGCGATGCCATGGTGGAGTCCTTCGGCCGGGCCGGTTGGGACATTCCGCCGCCCTCGGCGTCGATGTTCGCCTGGGCGCCGCTACCTGAGAAATTCCGCGAAGTCGGCAGCATGCAGTTTGCAACGCTTCTCGTTGAAAAGTCCGGCGTGGTGGTATCTCCCGGCGTCGCCTTCGGCGAGCATGGCGAAGGTTACGTCCGCATCGCCATGGTCGAGAATGAACAGCGCATTCGCCAGGCTGCCCGCGGCATTCGCCGCTTCCTTGAAAGCGGTCTCGAAACGTTGCACAACGTGGTTCCTCTCGCCAACCGGCGATAGGCGTGATCCCCGAAAACCGGCAACCGGTTTTCGGACCGGTCATCGCTCAACAAGAATTCCGACAGGTCTGAAGCTTAATGGTCGCACCCCTCAAAGTGGGTATCGCGGGACTCGGCACCGTTGGTGCCGAAGTCGTCCGTCTCATCGAACAGCAGAACTCGATTTTGGCCGCGCGCTGCGGTCGTGGCGTCAAGGTGGTTGCTGTCACCGCGCGCTCCAAGACCAAGAAGCGCGGCGTCGATCTGCGCGGCATCGACTGGATGAAGGATCCGCTGGCGGTTGCGCAGCATCCGGACGTCGAATGCTTCGTCGAACTGATGGGCGGTGTCGGCGATCCCGCACTGTCATCGATCGAGGCGGCGCTCAGAGCCGGCAAGTCGGTCGTCACCGCCAACAAGGCGCTGATTGCCAAGCATGGCCTGAAGCTCGCGGCGTCGGCCGAGAAGCATGGCGGCGCGCTGAACTACGAGGCCGCTGTCGCCGGCGCCATTCCGGTCATCAAGACCATCCGCGAAGGTCTCGCCGGCACCGATATCAATCGCGTCTACGGTATTCTCAACGGCACCTGTAATTACATCCTGTCCCGGATGGAGCTGGAGGGCCTGTCCTTCGAAGAATGCCTTAAAGACGCGCAGCGGCTTGGCTATGCCGAGGCCGAGCCGTCCTTCGACGTCGATGGCCACGACACCGCGCAGAAGCTGGCCATTCTCGCCAGCCTCGCATTCGGGACCAAGGTCGCGCAGAGCGCCGTGTCCGTCGAAGGCATCTCGTCGATTGCCGCCGAGGATTTGCGCGCGGCCGCCGAGCTTGGCTATCGCGTGAAGCTGCTGGGCGTCGCCATGCGCACGGCGACGGGCATCGAACAACGCGTGCATCCGACCATGGTGCCGCTGTCATCCTCCATCGCGCAGGTCATGGGCGTCACCAACGCTGTCACCGTCGACGGTGCCGGCATCGCGCCGATCACGCTGGTCGGACCCGGGGCAGGCGGAGCTGCGACAGCATCTGCGGTTTTGGCTGATATTGCCGACGTTGCACGCGGTGTGCGCGCGCTGCCGTTCGGGCGGCCCGTCGATAAACTCAAGGCGACGACCAAGGCTCCGATGGAGCGCCACGAAGGCGGCTACTATATCCGCCTGATGGCGCGTGATCTCGCCGGCACTGCCGCGCGTATCGCAACGCGTCTGGCCGAGCAGAAGATCTCGCTGGAGTCGATCGTTCAGCGGCACCCCAATGGCGGCATCGAGCCGGTCGGCAAGAGCACGAAATCGTCACCGGTGCCTGTTATCCTGATTACCTACGCCACCACCGAAGACGCGATGCGTCGCGCCCTCCAGGCGGTGCAGAGCGACAAGGTGATATCAGGCAAGCCGCAAGTTATCCGGATCGAGAAGAACTAAATCCACGCGTTGAGAGTTGTACTGGATCCCCCGATCCCTTGGGATTATCCGATCCGCCGTAGAAGGAGTCAGCCGATGTCGACCCATATTACCGTCCCGCCGCAGCAACTGCTCGAGCGCATCCTCACGCTGGAGATCGTTCGCGTGACCGAGCGCGCGGCGGTGTCGGCTGCGCGGTTGCGTGGTCATGGGCAGGAGAAGGCGGCAGATCAGGCAGCGGTAGATGCGATGCGCCGCGAGCTCAACAAGATGCCGATCGACGGCACCATCGTGATCGGTGAGGGCGAGCGCGATGAAGCGCCGATGCTCTATATCGGCGAAAAGGTCGGCATCAATGCCGGTCCGAAGGTCGATATTGCCGTCGATCCGCTGGAAGGCACGACGCTGTGCGCCAAGGACATGCCAGGCTCGATCGCCACCATGGCGATGGCCGATGGCGGTACGCTGCTGCACGCGCCCGACGTCTATATGGACAAGATCGCGATCGGTCCGGGCTACGCCAAGAACGTGATCGACATCGACGCATCCCCGGAAGAGAACATCCGGCGCCTCGCCAAGGCCAAGGGCGTGCCGGTATCGGCGATCACGGCTCTCGTGCTCGAGCGGCCGCGGCACGAAGCATTGATTGCAGCAATCCGCTCGACCGGGGCGGCGCTGCGTCTCATTCCGGACGGCGACGTCGCCGGCGTCATCCACACCACCGATCCCGCCAAGTCTGGCATCGACATCTATCTTGGCATTGGCGGCGCACCGGAAGGTGTGCTGGCGGCTGCAGCACTGCGCTGCATTGGCGGCCAGATGCAGACCCGCCTGATCCTCGACACCGAGGAGAAGCGCGAGCGTGCGGCCAAGATGGGCGTCACTGATCCGAAGATGATCTACGGCATCGAGGACATGGCGAAGGGCGACTGCCTGTTTGCCGCCACCGGTGTCACCGATGGGGCCTTGCTGTCGGGCGTCAAGTTCCGCGGCGACGTCATCGAGACCGAGACCATCGTGATGCGTTCGGTCACCGGCACCGTGCGCATCATCAAGGGCGAGCATCGCCAGCTCGAAAAATTCCACCTGGATTGAGTTCGGTCACATGGCGAAGGCGAATGTTGAAATCCGCCCGGTCGGCCCCGATGAGCGGGCTGCCTGGGAGCCGCTGTGGCAGGGCTATCTGACGTTCTACAAGGCGACACTGCCGCAGGTCGCGACCGATACGGCGTGGAAGCGTTTCCACGACGCCAACGAGCAGATGTTCCTGCTCGGCGCCTATGTGGACGGCAAGCTCACCGGCATCGTGCAGTTCCTGTATCACCGCTCATCCTGGACGCCTGGCAATTACTGCTATCTGCAGGATCTGTTCGTCGATAACGGCGCGCGTGGGCTCGGTGTTGGCCGCGCCTTGATCGAGGCGGTTTATGCGAAAGCCAAGGCTGATGGCTGCAGCCGGGTGCACTGGCTGACCCAGAACGAGAATGCGCAGGCACGCATTCTGTATGATCAGGTTGCGGATAATTCCGGATTCATGCAGTACCGAAAGATACTCTGAAGCTTACAGCCGTGGGTCGGGGGCGCGAGCGCTCCTTCGCGATCGTGAACTTCAGCCGCTCCACTTGGAGTGGTGGGGAACCTCGATGCAGAACACTTCAAGATTCCGGGCTCGCGCTCTCGGCGCTGCCGAGACCGCGCCCCGGAATGACGACCAAGAACAAAAATATTGGGGAGCGATACCATGAGCGACATTTCTGCCGTTAAAGCTCTTGTCTTCGATGTGTTCGGCACCGTGGTGGACTGGCGCTCCAGTCTGATTGCTGACTGTACTTCATTCGGCAAAGCGCGCGGCGTCACGGCTGACTGGACTGCGCTCGTCGATGCCTGGCGGCAGGCCTATATGCCCTCGATGGACGTGGTGCGTCATCACCCCGAGTGCGGTTTCGTCAAGCTGGACACGCTGCATCGGCAATCCCTCGATGTGCTGGTCGCGAAATTCGGCATCAACGGGCTGTCCGACGATGATTTGCATCACATGACACTGGGGTGGCACCGACTGCATCCGTGGGCGGATTCGGTCAGCGGCCTCACCAAGCTGAAGACCAAATACGTCATCAGCCCGTTGTCGAACGGCAATGTCGCGCTGCTCACCAACATGGCGAAATTCGCCGGCCTGCCATGGGACCTGATTATGAGCGCGGAACTGTTCGAGCACTACAAGCCCGATCCGCAGGCCTATCTCGGCGCGGCCGCACTGCTCAATCTGAAGCCTGCGGAAGTGATGATGGTGGCTGCGCATAACAGCGATCTCGATGCCGCGCACAAACTCGGCCTGAAGACCGCCTTCGTGCCGCGCGTCACTGAATATGGTCCGCACCAGAACCGCGACTTCAAGGCCGAGGGCCCATGGGACGTGGTGGCCGATGATTTCAACGATCTGGCGAAGCGGATGGGTTGCTGACCGGCTTGGGATTTGCCGAAAGCAGCTGCGCAGCCTATTGCTGATCCCATGACGCCACCGACCATCATTCCCGTCGAATCCCAGCAGGCCTTCCTCGGCGTCAGCGAATCCGCCACAGGGCGGATCTGGCGTGACCGGGTCGACCAGCGCGGCGCGGCACGGGCGCTGGCCATGGTGCAGCGTTTCCAATTGCCGGAAATGCTGGCGCGCCTTCTCGCCGGCCGCAATGTCGAGCTTGACGCCGTCGAGGATTTTCTCGACCCCACCATCCGCAAGCTGATGCCGGATCCGTTCACCATTACGCAGATGGAAGCGGCGGCGAAGCGCATTGCAGATGCCGCGCAGCGCCGCGAGAAGGTGGCGATCTTTGGCGATTACGACGTCGACGGCGCGACCTCGTCGGCGCTGCTGGCCTGGCATCTGCGCCATTGCGGGCTCGATCCGCAGATCCATATTCCCGATCGCATCTTCGAGGGTTACGGCCCCAATGTGGATGCCATCAAGACGCTGGCCGGCAAGGGCGCCACACTGCTGGTGACTGTCGATTGCGGCACCACAAGCTTCGAACCATTGGCCGAAGCGAAGAAGCTCGGCATGTCCGTGGTCGTCATCGATCACCATCAGACCGGCGAGGAATTGCCTGACGTCGATGCCGTGGTGAACCCGAACCGGCTCGACGATATTTCCGGTCTCGGTCATCTCGCGGCGGTTGGCCTCGTGCTGATCACGTTGGTCGCCGTGAATCGCGAATTGCGCAAGCGGGGCTTCTGGACCGCAGAGATGCCGGAGCCTGATCTGCTCGGCATGCTGCATCACGTCGCGCTCGGCACCGTCGCCGACGTCGCCCCGCTGGTCGGACTGAACCGTGCTTTTGTCGCCAAGGGTCTCATCGCCTTGCGTCGCCGCGATCATGTCGGCCATACCGCATTGATGGATGTGGCGCGTTTGAACGGTCCGCCGGAAGCGTGGCATCTCGGTTTCATGCTTGGGCCACGCATTAACGCCGGCGGCCGGATCGGGCGCGCCGATCTCGGCGTGCGGCTGTTGCTTGAGGGCGATATATCCGAAGCCGCGAAGATCGCTGCCGAACTCGATCGGCTGAACATCGAGCGCCGCGTGATCGAGCAGGCCGCAGAAGCGCAGGCTGAAGCGGAGGCGCTGGCGTCATTGGGGCTGGAAGACAAAGGCTCGGTGATCGTGACAGCCAGTGAAGGCTGGCATCCCGGCGTTGTCGGTCTTGTCGCCTCTCGCCTGAAGGAGAAATTCGCGCGGCCCGCTTTCGCGATAGCGCTGGAGCCGGGCGGCGTCGGCACCGGCTCCGGCCGTTCGATCTCCGGCGTCGATCTCGGCAAGGCCGTGCGGCAGGCGGTCACTGACGGGTTGTTGATGAAAGGCGGCGGCCACGCCATGGCGGCGGGCATCACGCTCCGCAAGGAACGGCTCGGCGAATTCCGCGCCTATATCGAAAGCGCGCTGGCCGCCGATGTCGGCAAGTCACGCAACGAAAAAGAACTGTTCATCGACGGCGCCGTCACCGCGCGCGGTGTGACGACTGACCTCGTGAATACGCTCAACCGTGCCGGACCTTTTGGTGCAGCGAATCCCGAGCCGGTGATTGCGTTGCCGGCGCATCAGCTCGCTTATGTTGACGAAGTTGGCCAGGCGCATCTGCGACTGCGCTTCAAGGCCAGTGACGGCGCCATGGTCAACGGCATCGCGTTTCGCTCGGTCGGACAGAAGCTCGGCAATGCCCTGCAGGAGAACCGCGGGCAATTGCTACACGTGGCGGGCTCGCTCACCGTCGATCGCTGGCAGGGCGCCGAACGCGTGCAGATGCGGGTGATCGACGTCGCGGTGCCCGATCCCGGGCCGAAGATGATCAGGTAGCTTCACCCGCCCTGGCGCAGACGCGCCAGGACTTTCAGCCCGCCATAGCCGTCCGCCGGCAGCAGGCCCATCTTGGTTTGATAGTCCTTCACGGCCTTCATCGTGTCGTTGCCGACACGGCCGTCAGCGCCGCCGGTGTCGAAGCCCGCGCGGGTGAGGCGGGTCTGCACTTCCTGCACTTCGGCGAGCGTCAGCGCGCGTTCGGAGCCGGGGAACGGTTGGATAAAGGGCGATCCTCCAAGAATGCGATCGCCGAGATGGCAGATTGCCAGTGCGTAGTTCATCGACGGATTGTAGCTGCGCACGGCATAGAAGCCTTGGCCGAGCAGGAAGGCCGGGCCGCCCTGCACCGGCACCCAGAGCTTGGCATTGGCATTGGGCTGCGGGAACGGCTGGCCATCGGCGCGCGTCACGCCGGCAGCGGACCATGCTGCAAAACTGCGATTGCTATCCGATGAGCCAGCGCCGTCGGCGCGGACTTCGTAGCCCCAGTGTTCGCCGCGCGGATACTTGCCGCGATTGACCAGGAAGCGTGCGCTGGAGCCCAGTGCGTCGTCGGGCTTGCCGAACGGCGAGACGCGGCCGTCGTGGTCATAGTCGATGCCGACATTGAGCCAGACCTCGGGCATCCATTGGGTGTGGCCCATGGCACCGGCCCATGAGCCGCGCATCTCGTCCGGGGTGCTCCAGCCCTTGTCAACGATCTTCAGCGCGTTGATCAGCTCGGTTTCCCAATAGGCACGGCGGCGCGGTTCGCGCCACGCCAGTGCCGCGAGCGACGGAAACACCGGACGCATATGGTTCTGCTGCACGATCGGATCGCCATAAGCGGATTCGACGCCCCATAGCGCCAGCAGCGTGCCGCGCTCAACGCCGAAATCGCGCTCGATACGCGCGAACAGTGCCTCGTTCTTCCGTAGCGCTTCCTTACCGGCGATGATGCGCCAGTCGGACGCGCGACGGTTGACGTATTGCCAGAGCTGTTCGTGAAATTCCGGCTGCTTCTGCATCTTGGTGAACACGGACATGTCCGGCTCGATGCGGCCCATCACGCGCGCATAGGTCGCGTCAGAGACGCCTTTGGCAATCGCCTTTGCGCGAAAGGCGTCGCGCCACTGGTCGAAGCCCGCCGGCGCCGCGAAGGCGGTCGCGGGCATGGCCAACAGCGTGCCGGCACCCAGGCCGGAGCGGAGCAGACTGCGTCGGTCGATCAGGGAATCGCGTCTGGTCATGCCCCACTGTAGCCGCATGATTTGCGCCGTGGCAGGGGCAATGCGTCGCGGCGCGGGACAGACCGCCAACACATTGAAATCACGCATGAAAAAGACCGCCGGAAGCCGTTTTCGGACCTCCGGCGGTCTTGCGAGCAAGATGCGACCGCCTTGCGGCAATCTTGCGATGACCGGGCGCTCTTAGTCCTTGGCGCGTTCGATGTAGGAGCCGTCCTCGATCAGCACCACGATACGGGTGCCGGTGCCGATATGCGGCGGCACGTTGGTGCGCACGCCGTTGGACAGCATTGCCGGCTTGTAGGATGACGAGGCGGTCTGGCCCTTGGTCACCGGCTCGGTATCGACGACTTCGAGGGTCGCGCGCTGTGGCATCTGGATCGCCACCGGAACGAGGCCGTGTAGCGACAGCTTCACGGTCATGTTCTCCTGCAGATAGGGCTCGGCATCGCCGATGACGTCCTTCTGCACCTGAACCTGATCGTAATTGTCGTTGTTCATAAAATGGAAGCCGTCGGCGTCCTTGTAGAGGTAATTGAAGTTCTGGTCTTCAATCGTCGCCTTTTCCACCTGGTCAGTGGTTTTGTAGCGCTCCGAGATCTTCACACCGTCGCTGATTCGGCGCATTTCGATCTGGCTGACCGGGGTTCCCTTGCCGGGGTGGATGTTCTCCGCGGACAGAACCACGTAGAGCTTGCCTTCCTGCTCGATGACGTTGCCCTTGCGAATAGAACTGGCGATGACTTTCACAGATATGTTTCCTAGATTTCAGGCCCGGGACCGATCCGGACGTGTGTGTCCTGTGGCCAGCGAAGCGGTTTCGGGGGGCAACATACTGATTTCACGCGGCGATGCCAGCGTTTTGCAACCCAAAAGGGCCGTTTGCTGATGACTGGAACTAACCGTCCGTCGCCATGGTGGAGCCCGGCGCGGCACCAGGACCGCCGGGGCTTCCTGCTGGCGCGGGGCGAGATCACCGGGGCCATCCGGACGTGGTTCGGCGCCCAAAGCTTTCTGGAGGTCGAGACCGGCATCCTGCAGGTCTCGCCGGGCAACGAGACCCATCTGCACGCGCCAAAGACGGCATTGATCGACCGCGATGGCGAACGTCTCCTGCGGTATCTGCGGACCTCGCCGGAATTCGCCTGCAAGAAACTGCTGGCGGCGGGGGAGAGGAAAATCTTCGAATTCGCGCGGGTGTTTCGCGACCGCGAGCGCGGCGACAAGCACCTGCCTGAATTCACGATGCTGGAATGGTACCGTGCCGAGGACAGCTACGAGACCGTTATCGCCGATTGCGTGGCGATCATCGCCCATGCTGCGCAGGCGACAGGCATTCGGCAGTTCGCCTTTCGCGGTCATGTTGCCGATCCGTTTGCCGAACCGGAGATGTTGACCGTGGCAGCGGCGTTCACGCGCTTTGCGGATATCGATCTGCTGGCGAGCATCGCTGGTGCTAAGGGCAATCGCGATGCGCTGGCGGCTGCCGCGACCGGCAAGGTGCGGATCAGCGACGACGACACTTGGTCGGATATCTTCAGCAAGATTCTGGTAGAATATATCGAGCCACATCTGGGGCAGGGGCGGATGACGGTGCTGTTCGAATATCCGTCGCCTGAGGCGGCATTGGCGCGCACGACAGCGGGCGATCCGCGCGTCGCCGAACGCTTTGAGGTCTATGCCTGCGGCGTCGAACTCGCCAACGGCTTCGGCGAGTTGACCGACGCTGACGAACAGCGCCGACGCTTCGCGGAAGCGATGGATGAAAAAGAGCGTCGCTATGGCGAGCGCTATCCGCTCGACGAAGAATTTCTCGAAGCTGTAGCGGCAATGCCGGCAGCATCCGGCGTTGCCCTCGGCTTCGATCGGCTGGTGATGCTCGCGTCGGGCGCGACGCGGATCGATCAGGTGGTGTGGACGCCGCCGGCAGGTGCATTATGAACCGTCACGTGAAACTTGCGACGACCCTTCGGCAACCCGGTGAGCTCATCGAAAACGGCCTCGCGCCGGCGTCGACACTGGCCGATCTGGAGAAAGTCGCCGCGCGTTATGCCGTCGCGGTGACGCCGGCCGTTGCTGCACTGATCGACAGCAGCGATCCCAACGATCCGATCGCGCGTCAGTACATTCCGAGTGTGGATGAACTGAACGCACAACTGCACGAGAATGCCGATCCGATCGGCGATCACGCCCATGCGCCGATTGACGGCATCGTGCATCGCTATCCCGACCGCGTGTTGTTGAAGCTGGTACATGTCTGCGCGGTGTATTGCCGGTTCTGCTTCCGCCGCGAGATGGTGGGCCCCGGCAAGGAGACCGCGCTATCGCGCGAGGCCTATGCAGCTGCGCTGGATTACATCCGGACCCATCACGAGATTTGGGAAGTGATCCTCACCGGCGGCGATCCCCTGATGCTGTCGCCGCGGCGGTTGAGCGAGATCATGGCGGATCTCGCGGCCATACCGCATGTGAAGATCATTCGATTGCACACGCGGGTCCCCGTGGCTGATCCCGGCCGCGTCAGCGCGGAGATGGTGGATGCATTGAAAGTCACGGGTGCGAGCACGTGGGTGGCCCTGCATGCCAATCATCCGCGCGAGCTGACGGATGCTGCACGTGCGTCGTGCGCGCTGATCGTGGATGCCGGCATTCCCATGGTCAGCCAGTCCGTGTTGCTGCGCGGCGTCAATGACGATGCCGCGACCCTGACGGCGCTGATGCGTGGCTTCGTCGAGTGCCGTATCAAGCCGTATTATCTGCATCACGGTGATCTTGCGCCCGGCACCGCGCATTTGCGCACGACCGTCGCCGAGGGGCAGGCCCTGATGCGCGCCATTCGAGGCAATGTTTCCGGATTGTGCCAGCCGGACTATGTGCTCGATATTCCCGGCGGTTACGGCAAGGCGCCGATCGGTCCCGCGTATTTGTCCGGGAATTCTTCAATCAACCGCATCGCTGACGGTGAAGCTTCTGCGGAATCGGGCTATCGTGTGGTGGACTACTGCGGCGACGTTCATATCTATCCACCGAAGCCGTAACATTCGGCTTACACGCGCCACCTGGTGTTGGAGACAGAAAATGAAAACATTATTCGTGATCACGGCGGGTCTGTTCGTACTGGGACATTCGCTGGCTCTGGCGCAGGACTCATCCCGTAACCTGCCGCCCAGGACGCTGCGCTCGCAGCCCACCACGCAGAGCAATAGCGGCGGCGCTCTGCCAGAGGCTCCCGTCGGCCATCGCCAGCCGCGCCCGGGCGATCTACCGCCGGAGACCGGCAAGAACGATCCGTCCCGCATCGACGCGCAGGATCGCGAACTCGATCGGATGATCAAGAATATCTGCAAGGGCTGCTGAGCCCCTGCAGACCACCGGCCGGGTCAGGCCTTGTTGCGCGCGGCCATCGCCAGGCCGATCAGCGACGCGCCACCGATCACGAGATTAATGCCGACCATCAGGCCGATGGCCCATGCTGCGGTACCGGGCAGGCCCGAGATGATGATGAAGGCGATCAAGATATCCATCAGGCCGGAGAAGGCCATCCAGCTCCAGCGCTCGGACAGCTCCTTGCGATGCTGGAGCGCATACATGATGGTCGCGACGCCTTCGGCGAGAAAATAGACGCCCACCACGAATGTCAGCGTCAGCGTGCTCTCGGCCGGGCGCGTAAGCAGAATGATGCCGGCGCCGATGCCAAGGATTGCTGAAATCAGCGACCAGATGAAGCCCGGCGTCTGGCGCGCCCAGAAGGTCATCAGCAGGGCTGCTACGCCCGAGATGAAGAACATCCAGCCCAGCATGACGGTGATGGCGATGCTGGCCACCTGCGGCACGATCATCGCGGCGAAACCGAGGATCACCAGGATGATGCCCTCGATCAGAAATGCCTTCCAATGCGCGCGCACGGCGTCGCTCATCTTCGATTGCAGCTCGGCGAGGTTGGGCGGCATGGTCATGGCGGCGATGTCCTGATCTGGCCGGCAGCATGCCGACCGTGGCTCGCATTTATCCGCTCACATGCGGAAGCGTGCAAGTTTGTTGATCGGGAATAGCTCGAATGTCGTGCCGGGGTCTTGAACGTTATGACTGTGCTGGTGCGGCCGTGCGCATGCGGTTGCGGCCGAGAATATAGACCGCCGTCGTCAGCACCAGCAGCACAGCCCCGATGGCGATCGATGCCAGACCGAGCGGGATCAGCACCATGGTGACGCTGCGTGCCGGGTTAATGTACCAATGATGGATCGACGTCACCAGGAATGCTGTGCCGGCAAACCCTGCACCGCTGCCGGCCACCAGCAGCGCCCACATCCCGCGCAACTGGTTGAGCCGCTCGCGTGACACCTCGGTATGCGGCGCATGATGCGCGCCGATCCGCCGGACCAGCCGTGCAGCGAGAGCAATGGTGCCGAAGCCGATCACCACGCCGGCGGCCTCCAGCACGCGACGCAGTATACCGACGATCTCCGGATGTCGCTGCAGCGTCAGTAGAGGAAGGTCGAAACAGGCATGTAGCGTCACCGGCGCCAGGACGATGAGCATGGGCGTGCGAATAAAGGCCCAGCCGTCGCGGCGATGGGCGCCGAGCGCGCGGCCGGAGCGGGCGATGGCGATGTAAGCGCCGGCGATGACGCCCAGCGCGCCGTGAAATGGCACGGTCAGCACGCTGCGTAGTACCGCGAGCGTCCGCCACATGTCCGGATATTGCAGGAGATAGACGAGATTCTCGTAGGCCGCGAAGCCGAGGCCGGCGGCGGCGCCGTAGACGACCGTGTCCATCGGATCGGCGGTGCGGGCGCGCTGGGTGGAGACCGCGATGATGACGAAGATCTTCACGATCTCTTCGGGGGCGGCGATGCCGAACACCGCGTGCAGCACCATGGCCAGGGTCGGGTTGTCCGTGAGGCCCGGAATTGCCGCGAACAGCGCGCGGGCGTAGCCGAGCAGGGAGATGCTGGCGGCCCCCAGCAGGAACGACGCCCAGACCAGTCCGGGTGGTCCCGGCCGTTCATCGGCAGCAATCACCAGCCACAGCACCAGCAGAGCTGGCGCCACGGCGGCGATACCGATCACAGTGGGGAGCGATTCGAGCAGATGCATGGAATTTAATTATAGACGGGCGAGCAGACCGGAAAGAGCGACTCTTGGGGGAGCCGCCTGCGGCAAAAGAGAAGCCGGCGTGGCCTGGCCAAGGCTGGAACCAATCAGCGCTCGGTCGATTGGGCTGAGACAGCTCATGCCGCACGGAAAATGACCATGGCCGACGACCCAACGACACCGCCCTACATCTACGAAGGGATCGAGCCCGCGCCTGAGGGCAGGGCGACAATCACAGAGACGATCACTGATGTGAAGGAGGCGGTGACCGACACCGTGCACCGCATCGGTGGGGCCATCGAGTCCGGCAAAAAGCCAGGAATGCCCTTAAGCATCCTGGCCAATATCGCGCGCGAAGCGCCGCTGGGCTCGCTGCTGGTTGCTTTTCTGCTCGGCGTCGCCGTGGCGCGCCGACGCTAGACGTCAGCGAATCCTGGCCGGCACCGGATCTGCTTCATGGTCCCCGGCGATGCCGGCTGACAGGCCGAAGAGGGGGGAGACACCAGCTTGCCCCCTCGCTGCAGGCCGTGACGCGATCGACATCCGGGATCTCCGAAGTGCAAAGCCGCATCGCGGCGCCGGTGCAAAGCTGCTCCTGCTCGGCGCTGTAAGCGTGGCCGCCGCCGGTCAGCACGCCGAATGCAAGAACAAAGGAAATGGTTCCGTCGGAGACCGTTTTGTTTCATTGCTTGTTTGAAACACAGCGTGCCGGTCGGAATCCCCTCCCTGATGGATATCATTCAGAAGATCTCGGCGCTGATCGCGGCGCAGGCCGATTGGGCCGGGCCGCTGGGTTTCGTCATCGCCTTCTTCGGGTGTCTGGCCGGCTCCAGTTTCGTTGTGCCGGTCGCCGCCATCGTGACCGCGACGGGCGTGCTGATCGGTGCCGGCGTCGTGTCATGGACTTTCATCCTCTGGACGATCTGCGGCGCGGCGCTCGGTATGAGCGTGTCCTACGAGCTGGGCAAACGATATGGACCGCGGCTGCTGGACATGCCGATGCTTCAATCGCGCCAGCAACTGGTTGCGCGGGTGCGCGGACTATTCGACCGCTATGGCCTCGCCGCTATCATGGTCGGCTATCATATCGGGCCGGCGCGCGCGCTGGTCACCAGCGTTGCGGGTATCGCCGGAATGCCCCGCCTGAAGTTCGAAACGGCCAGCATCCTGTCGGCGGCGGTCTGGATCGTCGATCACGCCTTGATCGGCGCCATTCCCGGCACGTTCATCGACGCGGGCAGCCCATGGCTGCTCCCGGTGACATTTGGAGCGCCGGTCGTCGTGATCGTGCTGACGGTAGTGTTGCTGCGCAAGGTGTTTTGAAAACAGCGCTGGCGCTCGTTGTCACGCCGCCTTCGAAATCTTCTTCTTGAGATGTCCGGTGTCGTGATCGCGGCGGAGCTGGCTGAGCGAGGTGTCATTCAGCTTCGGCAGCACTTCGCTGAGCGTGAGTGTGTCGGGATGCCCGGCCGCGAAGAACTTGCCGTAGATCTTGCGGAGTGTTGCCAGGGTGGTGCTGCCGTATTTCTCGGCTATCGCGCTGTCATGCGCGTGAAGGTAATCGCCACCGTCGTGCTTCATGTCTCGCTCCCTGCCGGGATCGCATGACCTCGCACCTTGAGTAGTGCAGATTGCGTTCGGCTGAACAGACTAGGCGCGGTGTTGTGGAGAGTACAAGCAGTTCACGTGTGCCCGGCCGCAATCAGCCGGGATGGCTTAGCCGCGCGCGCCCGGGCGCTTGCGCTGCACAACGATCTTCATTTTCGTACGGCCCTTGCTGGCGGCAGCGCGGGATCGCGAGCGACGCGGCTGCTCCCGTGCGGCGGGCTTGTCGTCAGTCGCCGAGGTGCTGGCAAAGGACTGGCGGAGATTGTCGAGGGTGGAGGTGAGGGCGCCGACCTGCTCGTTGAGCTTGCGCGCCTCGGTCTGCTGCGCTGTCATCAGGCGCTGCATGGTCTGCAGCTGATCCTGCACCACCTGGAGCTGGTCGATCGATTGCTGCTGCGTAGCCTCGATGCCCTTGGTCTTTTCGATCAGCTGTTCGGATGCTTGCGCAACACGGGCCTGTTGCAGGCGCGATGCGGTGAGGCGCTCCGGCTCCGGCGTTGCGCCGCTATAGCTGCGCCACGCCAAGATGCCGCCGATGCCGATGACGACCAGAAACAGGGCTGCGGCGGCAACCATGATCGGCTGCGGGCCGATCCCCCACATGTGACTGTGTTCGGATGCGTAACTGTGCCGGGGAGCGCTTGGCGTGATTTCGACCATGAAACTCAAAGTCCTACGGCGTGTGATCGTTCCAATCCGCGGAAAACCGTCCAAAGCGTGTGGATTCGAGCAGGTTCGTGGCCAAGTTCAACCAAAATAAGGCTCGCAGGGGTTATGGGGCCGTCTGGCCCGGATCCGTGAGCGAATGGTGCCCGTTCAGAGTAAAATTTCGAACGTCTATGCTATTGATATTACGGTATAATTCTAGCTGGCGGTCGAGGGGTGACTGGGCTGTAGCCCGCACGCCGCGCATAGGTCGTCATCTGTCCAGTTTGCCGTCTCCGAGCGGCGCGCATCAACGCTGGGTGTCCAGTGACCCAACTGCCACCAAGTTTGTATTTTCCTTCGTCGGGGCAGGCGGCGTATTTGCCGGTTATCAATGCGAGAGCCGAACCTCTTGCGAAAGTTTTTCAACGCCGGTTCATTTCCTCCAACGGCTCGCGCATTGCATCGAACTGCGTGCCGAAGCCCTTCCAATCTCCGGACTTCAATCGCTCCACCGCTTGATTGTAGCGATCAAGCGCCTCCCGTGCGTGACTTGGCGCCGGGCTTGCAAGGGGCGTCTCCTCTGTCGTGCTTGAGACTGGCGACTTTGCGCCGGGCTCTACGAACAGCGCCGCCAAGGCCTCGTCGAGCGTCTCCTTCATTACGACATGTTCACCGTAGGCTGCGATCACCCGTTTCAGCTCCGGCAGGTGCCCCTGCTGCGCGCGCAAATAGAGTGGCGACACGTAAAGCAGCGAGTTCTCGATCGGGATCACAAGCAGATTCCCGCGAATGACCCGCGAGCCCATTTGATTCCACAGCGTGAGTTGTTGCGAAATCTCCGTATTCTGATTGATCCGCGCCTCGATCTGGAACGGGCCGTACACGAGCTTGTCCTTGGGAAATTCGTAGACAATCAGTTTTCCGTAGTCGGGTGCGTCGCAACGCGCGGCGAGCCACGCAATCATGTTGTCGCGGCGGCTCGGCACCATGGGAACCATGAGGAAGAATTCGGCCTGCGGCTCGCCAGGCAGTCGCATGATAATATAATAGGGGGGCATCGGTGAGACGCCTTCGCCGTCCGGCTGACGCGGGAATTGCCAGAGATCCTCGCGGTTATAGAAAACGTCGGCAGCCTCCATGTGATAGGTTTGATACAGCCGCGCCTGAATCCGGAACATATCTTTTGGATAGCGAATGTGCTTCCGCAAGTCCGGAGGCATGGCCGTGAACGGCTTGAACAAGGTCGGAAAGATACGCTGATAGGTCGCCGCAATCGGGTCGCCGGGGTCGATCAGATAGAAGTCGACGGTCCCGTTATAGGCGTCGACAGTAACCTTCACGGAATTACGAATGTAATTGAGGTCGAGATCTTGCGCAGGCTGCGCAGAGGGAAAATAGGAACTCGTCGTGTAGGCGTCCTGCATCCAGAACATTCGCCCATTGCTGATAACCAGATAGGGATCATGATCAAGCCTGAGGAATGGAGCGATCGTACTCACCCGTTCCTGGATGTTGCGTCGGATCATGATCCGGCTGTCGCTCGTGATGTAGCTTGAGAGAAGCAGGTTCGGGTCGTTGAAATAGTAGGCGAACAGCGTTCTCCACACCATCGCTCCGATCGGAACGCCTCCGGCGCCGTCATAGGCGGCATAGACGTTGTCTTTCCCTTTCGGATAATCGAACTCCGGCGTGCTCCCCTTGACGATGACGTAGTCGCTGCTCTCTTCACCGTAGTAGATGCGAGGTTCGTCGATCTTGGGACCTCCGTCCGCGACTGGCGGAATATCCCGCAAATAGAAGAGCGGAAGTCCTTCAGTGGTCTTGCGGGTGACCGGGCTCATCACTGCGCCATTACCGTGAGTGAACAGCACGTGGCGGTTGACCCATGTCTGGGCGTTCGGCGGCAACAACGAGGGTCGCAGTTCGCGAGCCGAGAGCATCACGCTTTGGTAGGAGCCGTCGAGCCAATAGCGATCGACCTCGAGATTAAGGAATTTGTAGTAGGTGCGGATCTCTTGCAGCTGCGCGTAGGTATCCGACAACGGCAGCCAGTCCCACAGCCTGATATTTTCGATTGTCGCCTTGTTGGCCTCCAGCGTTTTGAACGTAAGATTATGTTCGGCGCCAAACGGCTTGGCTGCGATCTGTTCGAGATTGTAGGCCTGCCTCGTGAGTGCGATGCTGCGTTCGATATAGGGCTTCTCAAGCTGCAACTCGGTCGGCCTGACGAAGAAGTGCCGGAACAGCGAAGGGGCGAGGCCGGACAGCACGACAGAGCCGACGCCGACGAGGATGAACGCGACGGCAAGCAATCGGTAGGTGCGCACCCGCATGTTAACCCAGGCGGTGAACGCCGCGATGATCGCAAGCCCGACCATGAGCCACAGGCCCGGTAGTCCCACGTGGATATCGGTGAAGCTTGCGCCGACGACTACGCTATTGTCGCCGTAAAGCAGCAGATAGCGGTCGAGGCCGTAGGACCAGGCCTTCACGCCGAAGAGAAGGCCGACCAGCGCCGAGCCGTGAGCAATCACTGTCGGCGAGATTGATCGGCGGTGAACGCTGTATTCGATGTCGCCGCGCACCCAGTAGATCGCTCCGGCGAAAAGTGCACTTAGAACGAGGGTGAACAGCATCCAGTTCTTGACCGCGATATAGGCGGGCAGTGAGAAGAGATAGAAGCCGATGTCCTTGTTGTAGAGGGGATCCTCTGCGCCAAAAGGCACCTGATAGAGAAATTGCAGGAAGATGCCCCAATCGCCGGTCTCTGCAGCGGCGACCAGCAGAGCGAGCAAACCTGCACCGAGCGCGATAAACCGGGGCCAAGTCAGTCGATCGCGCATCATAATGGCGAACGGATCGGGCGGCGCATTGCCAGCCGGGTTCCACGCGGAGGCGGCAGCCTGTATCGCCGGCCGCCCGGCAAAACGCCGCGCGAGCCATCCGTTCAACCAAAGGACGGCGGCGGTCGGCGTCCAGACGGCAAGAAAGACGACGGCTTTGGCGCTGATCGCCGTTAAAAAAACCTGCAGATAGCCGATCGAGGAAAACCACAACCAATCGACCAGAAAGTCGCTCGCCAGGGCAAGCAGGATCAGGCAAATTCCTACGAAGAGAGCCGCAATGGTCAATCTGACCACGGCGTTTTGCCTTGGTGCCTTCCGTCCGGGTCCAGTGATCCCGATCGTCATGGGTTGATGATAGCGGAAATAAGGAACGCCCGCCGCTTGATTCTTGGACGGAACTGCAGGCGAAGGGCGGCGCGCGGTTGCTTGAAGTTCCGTCGTCGGGATCGCGGAAGCCTGTTTCGGATTTTGTCAGGGCCGGATCAGCCGATGGCTTCCTCGCCAGGTCAGCCCGATCCGCATGGATCACGCAATCGGGCAAGAGCGTGGCTCGTCCCCTCGTGACGCTAACGAATGGTACATTTGCACGAACGCTATCGGGTATTTTATGCCAATGTATGCACGATCACCGGCCCGGCGACCGCCGTGGCCGGCCCGATGAGCAGGGGCGCGAGGTTCTGTTCGATCCATGCGAGCCCGCGTCTGTTCGACTCCTCCGCTCCCGCGTGGTTGTTGAAGATGCTGATCGCCATCACCGTGTCGTCCGGCGCATAGACCACATAATAGGCCATGAAACCTTCGACATCACTGATGATCGGAATGGCACCCTCCTTGATCCTGCGTGCCAGCTCTTCGGCCATGCCAGTCTTTGCTTTGCCCTGTCGAATGGCGGCGTACATGCGCTCCTCCTTCACCGGCGGACTGCCCGCAGTCGCGACTGCTGCGACGCTGCATCAAGGCGAAATAGGCGGGGGCGAGCAGCCGAATTTCCCGCGTACCGAAACCTACGCCATCCACCGCAACGATACCATCCAAGCCTCACGCCTGTCGGTCCCGGCAGCCCCAGTCTGGTGATCAGGCACGGTCAGTTGGCGCGGCACTTAAGTTGATGCCTTCGCCATGGCGGAAACCCACCACATTGACGGCATCCGTGCCGTTGTAGATTCGCGGATCTGTTCGGAGTGGAGGCAAATGGCGCTCCCTAGCGGAATCGAACCGCTCTCTCCACCGTGAAAGGGTGGCGTCCTAACCGATAGACGAAGGGAGCAAAAACCCCGGCCGATCCAGCGGCCCGAAATCAGGCCAAGGATACCGCGGTTCTGCACGGTTATTTCTAAAATCGCCGCAACATCAAAGCTTTAGGGCTAATCTATCGCGGGCGGCACCGACCGAAAGCAAATCAGTTTGGTGCCAGCGGCCGAACGTATAGTGACGTTTGTTCGGGTCGGCAAGTGGTCGGTGAGGGATCAGGTAAATGATCCCCATGGGGCGCGCCAACCTCGTGCACAGGACATTTCGAACTCTTCCGCACCTTTCAACGGTTCTTAAAGCATGCGGGCCTAAGGCTCTCCTTTGGGGGCGTGGAGCGATGCGATGGCACTGACAAAAAAACGCGATACACGCCGGTCCGTGCACCAGGCCGGATGGATTACGCTGGATGGCGGCTTCGCGGCCCGGCAATGCAATGTGCTGGATCTCTCGGCCTCTGGCGCAAAAGTCGTTGTCGACGATCCCACCTCGGTCCCCAACAGGATGAAGCTGGCTTTCTCGCGCGATGCGCGCACCGGGCGTACTTGTGAAGTGGTCTGGCGCCGCGGCAAGACGCTTGGCGTTCGCTTCATTATCTAGGACGGGATCGACTTGCGACCCGATATCGTCATCCCGGTATTGATGGGCTGCGCACTGCTCTGGTGGATCAGCCGCGGCATGAGTTGGCCCACACGCCTTGTCGTGGCCGCGATCACGCTGGTGGTGATCGTTGGCATCCTGCTGATCGAACGTTCGTTGTAATAGCGCTCAAGAGAGCGCCTGCGCACAAGAGAGCGCCTGCGCACAAGAGAGCGCCTGCGCATAAGAGCGCGTCAGCGTTCAGGAAAGCTGCGGCGCAACATAGGTCTGGAAGCCCGGCCGTGCCGAGATCGCCTGGTACCAGCGCTGCAGGTGCGGAAGTGGCGGGCGGGTGACGCCCTCGACGCCGAACCAGCGCCGCGCGTAGCAGCCGATGGCCAGATCAGCCAGGCTGAAATCATCGCCTTCCATCCAGGCGCTCCGGGAGAGCTGCCGGTCGATAATTTCCCACAGCAGCGCATTGGCGTCGGCGACCTTCTGCAGCGCCGCCATATCCCGTTCAGCCTTGGGTGTGCGCACCAGTCCCCAGAACAACGGGCGCTCGGCCGGCTGCAATGTCGTCAATGTCCAGTCGAGCCAGCGTTCCATCCCGGCGCGCGCCTTTGGGGCGGAGGGATAGAGGGTCGACGTGCCACCATAGGCCAGCGCGATATAGCGCATGATCGAATTGGATTCCCACAGCACGAAATCGCCTTGCACCAGCGTCGGCACGCGGCCGTTGGGATTCATCGCCAGATAGTCGGGCTCGTCGTTGCGGCCGAACTGCATGCCGGCATCGATGCGGTCATAGACGACATCGAGCTCCTGGCAGCACCAAAGAACCTTTTGCACATTGACCGAATTGGCGCGGCCCCAGATCTGCAGAGGCGGAGAGGGAGTCTGTGGCACGATGAACCTCGCTGGCGGATAAGCACCGTAGGTTTAGCCAGCAACGTGCCGCCATCGCAAGGCCGGTCGCGCGTCAATCTCTCACAATGGAGCTAGCCCGCAAACGAAACAGGCCCCGCGTGAGCGAGGCCTGTTCATCGGTTCAGCTCGGGAAGCGTCAGCGACCGAAGAAGAGCCACAGCAGAATGATCACCGGAATCGGTACACCCAGTAGCCAGAGCAAAATTCCACGTCCCATCGTCGCAGCCTCCATGAAATCAGTATCGCATCATCAACGCAGCACTGCTCATGACGTTCCACCGCTGCGAATCCAGCGATGCATTTTGTGAGTTACCAATGTCCGGTGTTGGGCATGGACGACCACGGCTCCTGCGGCGGCAGCGCGTCGCCCTTTTGCAGGAGTTCGATCGAATGCAGATCGGGCGAACGCACGAAGGCCATCTGGCCGTCGCGCGGCGGACGATTGATGGTGATGCCGAGCTTCATCAGCCGATCGCAGGTCGCATAGATATCGTCGACCTCGTAAGCGAGATGGCCGAAATAGCGATCCTCACCGTATGTCTCTTCATCCCAGTTGTAGGTGAGCTCGATCAGCGGCGCGCCGCGCCCCTTGGTCTTGGCCAGCAGCACCTCGTCTTCGGCGGCGCACAAGAACACCAGAGTGAATTTCGCCTTGTCGTTGTCGACCCGGCGGACTTCCTTGAGGCCCAGCGCATCGGCATAGAATTTCAGGGCCGCATCCAGATTGCGGACGCGCAGCATGGTGTGAAGGTAGCGCATTGGAATTGTCTCCATGGGATCGACACAAGCGAGCAACCACGAGGGCAGCGGCGCCTGCCATAGCAGCTAAACGAGACAAATGGCAGATGTCGCTTCGAGAAAGAGGGCGCCCCATCTGAATTGTCAAGAGCGCTGCCCTCAGGCGCTGACATCCACAATGGCGGGCGTATCGATCTCGCGCTTGTGCCAGACGGTCAAATCCTTGCGCGGCTTTTCCCACGCATATTCATCGCCGCTGGCGTGCAGATGTTGGAGAGCCGCAACATGCGCGTCGTCGGCACTCTTCGCCTCGACAACGATCTCCACGGATTCCTCTACGGAGCGAACGACGACGACGCTAAAAAACTTCTTTGCCATGCGGGCATAACCGCCGACGCAAGACTACGTTCCCGCGGATGATCCGTCTGGTCGGCTCGCTTGTTGTTTTACCGGCGACTTTGTCGTGCGGGCAGCCCCAAAGGGCAGGGCTAGGTCGGGGCGATGCTGAGGTTATAGTCCTCGATCTTTTCCTGCGTGATGTCGACGATGGCGCCGGGAAACCGAACCGCCTTGCCCGACGAATCGAGTGTGCATTTACCGCGCGCATAGACCCAATGAATGTCGCCGTGAGAGACGACACGATATTCACGCGAGAAAACCTGACCTGTCGTCAGCGAGCGATTGATATCGGCGGCGACATCAGCGATGTCATCCGGATGAATGGCATCCAGCCAGTCTTGCAACGGCGTGCCTCGCGAGGCCAGGTCCGCATTGACGCCGAACAGGCGGGCGAATTTGCCGTCGGCATAGACACGGTCGTTGGCGATATCCCAATCCCAGGTGCCGACCAGACGGTCGCGAATGCTGGCGTCGTCCTGATGGCGCGTGCCGGTCCGGGCCGCTTCGAGCGACGCCATGCGCAGGAGTTGCGCCAGAATGGTTTGATGGCTGGTCTCCGCCGAAACGGCGAGCTCCCTGCAGATCTCCGAGATGGGCCGACCGGCGATCATGCAGCGATCCCAATCATCTGAGGCTCCGGAACTTGTTGGCCGATCGGTCGTAGTATTACGTATATTGATAGGCATTCAATTCGACGTACAGGGAAAAGGTTCCGAAACCTTTCTGTACAACTTGGGAGTGTTACTCGTGTGGCGGTTTGGAAGAGCGTCGGATGAGGAGGCCTTAAAAATGGTTGTGACCTACCTCACCATTAACGAGCCGGAGCGCCGTCGCGAAATATTCGAGCTCGCTGAAAAATATGCGAAGCAGACCTGCGCTCCGCCGATCTCGCAGGACAATATCGACACGAAGTAGCACAGCAGGAAACTAACGGATCGGGCAGGGTCGCCTCCCGATGCGGAATCTGTAGTTTAGTTCGATCGCGGAAACGGCTAAAATTAACAGTCCCAAACGGCTTCATTAAAATCCGTTCTGACTGCTAACCTTCATTGGTTAGGTTAAAACCAGAGTATGATTGCGCGGAAATACGGCTGAGCTATTCATTTCCCATCGAGGGAGTGACCCATGTCCGCTTCGTTTCACAATGCCGACAAGCCGACGCATCGACGGGTAATGCTCGTAGGATTTCTGTTCTGCGCAGCCTTTGTTGCCGTGAGCTTCTTTGCTCGGCCACAGCCAACGTCAGATCACGTCCTGCTCAAGGCGGACAAGCTTGTGCGCACCGCGGGCCAGCCGGTAGCGGCCAACTAGGCCCCGCCAGCTTTAGCGCTGGCTCGGCACGGTGTTGGGCGTGAAAGGCACGATCACGCGTACCGGCTCTTGCGGCGCTGGTCGCTCATAGGCGACACGCTGGGCGCCCTTGCTGGCAACAACGGATGTCGGCTCGAGGAGCCGCGGTACAAAGGCGATCATTCCACAGACAAGCGCGACCGCGCTGAGCAGGAATAGGCCATTATCTTCTTCTCTCGGTCCCATGCCATGGAAACACCGCACTGCGGCGTTCGTTCCGATGGGCTATATGACCGTATACGAGCGGCTGCGGGAGGAAGGTCATGAGAATTGTCGGTGTCGGACTGCTGATCGCTGTCATGCCGCTGCAGGCCTTTGCGGAGACTCCCAGGAAGCCGGTCGCGACCAAGCAGGCGATGAAGCCTGCACCGCGGAAACCGAATCCCTGTGCGGAATACGGCGCCGGCTTCGTGCTGGTCGAGGGGACGTCGACCTGCATCAGGATCGGTGGGAGCCTCGGCGTCGCTGGCGGCGTTTCGCACTAAGGCACGGATCGCTGCCGGGACAGGTGGTGGCTGCCTCAGACCTTCTTGTCGAGCTCACTCGGCTCCTCCGGCGGCTCGCGATGGTCGTCATAGGCCCGCTTCGCCTGCAACTGGTCCCATGCCCCCATACGCAATGACAGCCGGCCGTAAGGCGGTGGGTTCGGCTTCAGTTCGACGGGTTGAACGATAAGGGCTCTGGACGTCATCTCCCGACAATACCGGGGGCGCGATTGGGTTCTCCGAGTTCTGGAAGTGCAGTTAAAGACGGGTTGGCGAGATCTGCGGCATTTGAACGATCGCTCGAGCGGCGCCAGGAACAAGTCACAATAATGCGTGTTCTGCACTCACCAAACGACATACGGAACTCGTTGAATGGACGAAGAATTCAGTGACAGCGGCGAGCAGCTCGCCACTTACATCAACCAGTTGATTGAAGAGGCCAACAACGATGGACGACCTGAAGAACAAGGGGCAGCCGGACCGCAGCAAGATCAACATGCACGAGGCGCATGAAGTGAAATACTGGACCCATCAGCTCGGCGTTTCCCGCGAGGAGCTGCAGGCGGCGGTGGAGAAAGTCGGCAATGCTGCTGCGGCCGTGCGCAAGGAGCTGGCCCGTTAGAAGCGATGCATCTGTCAAAGCAGGCAAACAAAACGGCACCCGATCGGGTGCCGTTTTGCTGGGTGACATAGGTGACATACCGGAGTCAGACGCCCATGGGAACGCCGTAATAGTCGTTCACCGCGCGGGCCCGCGATGTATCAGCCCAGTTCCAGCTATTGTCGTTACCGTATTTTGGCGCATTTTCGAGCTGCTTCTGCGTGACGCCAATGCGATAGCCGCCAAGCTCCGCGTCGTATTTCAACGACTGCCAGGGCAGGGGATAATGTTCGTCGCCAATGCCGAGAAAGCCGCCGAAGCTGAGCACAGCGTAAGACACCCTGCCACTCTTCTTGTCGATCATCACGCGCTCGATCGAACCGATCTTCTGGTCATCGGCGCCGAACACTGCGGTGCCTTCGACCTTGTCGCTGCCAATCAGGTTACCTTGTTCACTTGCTTCGATGGGCATGTAGAGCCTCCCTTTGGGTTGTGTCTGGCCAACCGGTGAAAGGGAGAAACGTTCCTGCGTCGTTGCTGCGCGGACGTTCTGGAGACGTAGTTCCGTCAGCGGCTGGCGACCAGGCGCAGGCGCGGCTTGAGCGTCTCCTGCAAGTCTTCAGCAAGCTTGAGAACCCGCGGATCGCTGGAGCGGGCCGCGCATGTGGAGAACTGATTGACGGAACGGGCAAGCGCTTCGCGTTCTTCGCGCGTACGTGTGACATGCGGACTCGACAGGCGCAGCACCATCTGGCCGAGGCCGACGAGCAATTCGTCGAGCGCTTTGTCGATCTTTGCGATCTGTTCGATCATCGCCATCACTCCACTGCTCGTACGCGCGTCTGTGCGACACCGCGTACATTCATGAAGAGGAAAGCGTCGGCTTTACGAGCCGTTCCGATAACCGGCCCTTCATAGTGAATGAAGCATGAAGACGGTGCGGGCTGCGTTAAGGCCTCACCCCGAGATGATCGGTGCCTTGTCGCGGGGGAGTGCAGCGCAACGATGCGTATAGGGTGACGGTTTCAGTTTGCGATGCGTCACGGGAATCATCTTGTCGTGTCCGTTGTGTTCATCGAAGAGGCGCAGCCGCTCTCTGATGAATTCGGGGTGCGCCGCGTGAAAGGCCTGAAGCTGACGGGCGAGCTGCGCGCGGCGATAGCGGATGGGCGTCATGACGCACTCCCGGTCTGGAACCTGAGCAGTGAAATGTTACAGGCCGTGAAACCAACAAAAAAGCTTGGCGTTATTTGGCCAGTGGTGAACAGAGAGGATTTCACATGAAAAAGGCAGCATTGATCCTGACCACTGTCGCAGCCATCGGCACCACTGCCATGACGGCGCCGGCTGAAGCACGGGGATGGGGTCGAGGTTGGGGACCGGGTCCCGCAATCGGTTTCGGCATTGCCGCAGGTGCGCTGGCAGCGGGGGCGCTTGGCGCGTATGGACCTTACGGATACGGATACGGACCACGCTATTATTATGGCTACGGTCCCGGCTACGGTTATTACCGACCGCGCTATTATCGGCCGGCCTACTATGGCGGTTACTATGGTCCCGGCCCCTATGCCTATTATGGCCCGCGCTACTATCGCAGCTACGGCTATTGGTAGGCGCCGAACAATATCAAGGCCCGGAGCATAGCTTCGGGCCTTTTGCGTTGAACGTGACTCGCATTCAATAAAAAGCCCGCCAGATCATGGCGGGCTTTTTATTGAATGCTCCTGCGCGAGCAGGTTGTAACTAGTGCCGCGCGCGGCGTTCCTGACGTGGTGTCACGAACTCGTTCCAGTCGGTGGCGCGTACCTTTTCGATGGTGGTCTCGTAATAGTCTTCACGCTCGCGCTGAAACTTTGCCTGCTTCTCGCGAAATTCTGCCACCCGGCGTTCCATGTCGGCGCGTGCCGCTGAAATTCTTTCTTCGTTCATTCTCTTCTCTTTGTTTCGCTCCCCAAGGAGAGCATCGATGTCGAATGCGGCATCAATCTGATCTTTGCAAGGCGACCGGTGGATAAGTCGCAGCCCGCAACGCTCACACCAGCTTGAGATCTCCCGCACCGAATCACCGGTAAAACAAAACCTCGCTTCACGGCCCTGAAGCGAGGTTGGATATTTCGACGCCGACAACGCGACAAGGTTCCGCTATTCAGCACTCTCCAGAGCGAGGGCCTGTTCGAAATCCCGCATTCGCGCATCGACCCAGTCTTCGTCCTGACAACTCAACAACAGCATTTCCCGTTCTGCCTTGCGGCAGAATGCCGGATCCGGATCGATGCTCTTCCAAAGCTCGACACGTGCCAGCAAATCCATGTCAGTCTCCCTGTTTCCCAGTCGCATATGCCCCGCCAACCCGGCGATTCCTGTGACGTCCCGATAAAAAACTGGCGAAGAATGTTCTTGTTATGTTCTAGTTTGGCTCCGCCGTTCTGTCCACCGCGATCTTGCCGCGGCAGATTGAATTGCACGGAGATTCTGCAGGGGACTGGTGTGATCCCAGGCTCCAGATTTTGATCCGCGATGGAGAGTGTCATTGTCATCGGTTATAAGGCCGCTCGATCGGGGCCTTTTGCTTCGGCGTCTGTTTTGGAGGACTGCATGAGCAAGCAGGCAATGCGCGAAGAGGCCGAGCGTCTGATCCGCGAGACCATGGAGCGCAAGGCGCTGGTGGTGAAGCAGGGCGACACACGGATCATGACGACCTGTGGCAAGTGCGGCGCGTCGAACAAGGTCTCGGCGCCGAAGGGCGTTGCGCGGGTGTCCTTCACCTGCAAGGAATGCGGTCACGAGCAAGTCACGCTCTGACCCTTTGCTGAAGCCGGACATCGGCGCGAAAATTGCTTTGTGTTTCGCGGTGGTCCGGGGCAATAATTGCGGCAACGGCTCGGTTAGAGCCGGCTGCAAAAAATTCAGGGCGTGAAATTGTTACCCTTGGACCGGTGCGTATTTGCTGTGTTGGGGAAGACCATGCGTTTTTGGGTTTTGGGGACTTTCGGAATATCTCTGGTGGCGTTGGCCACACCGTCCGCCGCTCAGTCCATTCGGACAGCAGAACCGCTCATCCTGGCGCCTTACGAAAGTGCGCTGGTTCAGGACGGGTCATGTGCGGCGGGCAAGATCTTGAAGGTGACCGGCGCCATTCGTGGCCTGCGCCGCAAGAAGCTGTGCATTCCGCTGAACGAGGTCCAGGCCTCGCTGGGCTCGGTGGTTCAGTAGCCGCTCGCGGCAAGGCTTGCTTTGGCCGGCCGGCTTTCCGAGTTCGCGTCAATCGCCGGTTAACGCTGGAGTGAGCATGCGCTTGGGCTGTACGGGCGACGTGTTATCCTGCCGGCATGATCAGTCTCGTCCCAGTCGCCGCCGTCCTGGCGTCCGAACGCGGCGTCCGGCCGCCGCCGGCGATCGATTCCAGTGACGCCTCCCAGCGCGACTATTGGGCTTACCGGTTCAACGTCTCGCCGACCGAATTGAACGCTGCGATCGAAAAGGTCGGCTCCTCGGTTGCCGCCGTGCGGCGACACCTCGGCAAATAACCCGGACCAACAGACCTCTCCCCGCGTGGAAGCCGTAAGGAGAAAGCCCCGCCGGGGAAGGGCGGGGCTTTCTGAAAACAGAGCATCGGGGAGACTGCTCCGGCTTTATAAACGGTCGCGTCCGGAATCGTTCCGCAGCGTTGTCCGGATACGCGTCTGCATGGCTTCGTAGAAAACGTCGCGCTCGTGGATCATCTGGGCCTGGCGAGCCTTGAACGAAGCAACGCGCTTGAGGATCTCGGCCCGTTCAGATGGGCCGGAATAGAGCGGATTTTTCCGGGCCGGAGATGGCGCGTTGGTTGGAGCTGCACCGGGAATGTCCTGCGCACTGCACTCCGGGGGGGCAATTGCCGCGTCCGCCGCATGTACAATCAAAGCAGGGGCCGTCGTATGATCGGCGTCCGTGATGGCGGGCGAGGTGGCGGCTTCCGTTGAACCGGATGCTTGCGACGGCGCGTGGTTCGGCGGCTGCCAGATGTTCAGTCGCTGGGCCGCGACCGGATGCGCCGCTGCGACCTCCTGCACGAATGCGAGCGTCTGCGCGACCAATCGGTCACGCTCTTCTTTCCAAGATGCCATGACGCGTTTCCTCAATCCCACATACATTGTCTGCGAAACGCGAGCTCGACGTCAATTGAATTGCATCCATCGTGATGTCTTCGGTGCATGATCTCGCTGCCATGCTTGCGGCGCATGGGTGTTACCGCTAGTTCGGAACAAACGGGAGATTTCCATGGCCAAGATCGATCTGGACTCACTGAGCATCGAGGAACTTGCGGCATTGCGCGATCATGCATCCGACAAGCTGGCGGAAAAAGTAGCTGCGCGGCAGGCTGAGCTCGAAGCTGAGCTCGATAAGCTCGCGCAGTATGGCAAGTCCACGAAGAAGTCCCAGACAGCGCCCGTGGCAAAGCCGAAGAAGGACGATCTGTCGAAGAATGAGCTTTCCGCCGACGTTTCGCGGGCTGCATAAAGATTGTTCAGATCGGTATTTAACTGCTTGAGGGCGGAGCGCATTTCAGCCCCGTCCTGATCTTTGATCTTGATGCGGTGTTTTGACACCGTCCATATTTTATTCAATTGGTACGCGCTGGCGCGCATTTGACGCGCCTGGGAAAGAGTGCGGACATATTTTGTCGGACCGTATTTGTGCCGACCCTTGATATCAAATCTCTCTCGGTTCCCGAGCATCCTGCATTGCGGGAGGATATCGACAGGCCCGCCAGGAACGGACGCGCCAAAGCGAAATAGATCGGGGGAAACGCCGTGACGAAGCAAAACATCCGTTGATCCCGGCCTGATGGCACCGGATTCTGGTCTGCGGCATTGTCGTCGGATCACTTCTTCTCGGACCTTCCAATGATTGCAACCGACCTTCGCACCGGCGTAGATCGTCTTGGCGAGATGATCGCCGAGGCCAGAACCATCGTGCCGTTCACCGGCGCGGGGATCTCGACCGAAACGGGCATTCCCGACTTTCGTTCGCCTGGTGGCTTGTGGACCCGTAACCAGCCGATTCCGTTCGACGAGTTCGTCGCCAGCCAGGAAGCACGCGATGAAGCCTGGCGGCGGCGCTTTGCGATGGAAGAGACATTCGCTGCGGCCATGCCCGGGCGCGGGCATCGGGCGCTCGCCTCGCTCTACAAGGCCGGCAAGATTCCCGCCGTGATCACCCAGAACATCGACAATCTGCATCAGGCGTCCGGCTTCAAGGCTGACGCCGTGATCGAGCTACACGGCAACACGACCTACGCGCGCTGCATTGGTTGCGCGAGGCGCTATGAGCTCGATTGGGTGAAGAGCAGATTCGATTCCGAAAGACGGGCGCCAGACTGCACGGTATGCGGCGAACCTGTGAAGACTGCGACGATCTCATTCGGTCAGGCGATGCCTGAACATGAGATGCGTCGCGCAACCGAGCTGTCGCAGCGTTGCGATCTGTTCATTGCGATTGGATCGTCGCTCGTCGTGTGGCCCGCAGCGGGATTCCCGATGATGGCGAAACATGCCGGCGCACGACTCGTGATCATCAACAACGAGCCGACAGAGCAGGACGATCATGCCGACCTTGTCATTCGCCACGATATCGGTGAAACGCTCGGGCCGTTCGTCGGAAATTGATGCGCGATCGATTCGTTGGAGTGCAAGCTGTTCATAGCTGTCACTGTGTTCGTTTTTTGTCTTTGCTGATCAGGCGACAGTGTTATCTTCGAATCGAGAGATTCGCACCGTACCATCATGAATTAGCATCGATGGGGCATGCGAGATGGCGCTGACAGGGCTGACAGCGCAAATGATAGTAGGATCCGGGGCCATGGGGTCGGATGCATTTGAGTCCAAGCGTGTCGGGGGATTGATTCCCGGAGCTGCGGGTCCGCGACCAGGGAATGAGCACTCAGGCAACGCAAGCCGCGATGCACTCGACCCGTTCGCGGGTATCGGCGAAGGCAACGCAGTCGATCTCGTCGAGATCAGCGGTGTTATCAAGTGGTTCGATGCTTCCAAGGGGTATGGCTTCATCATTCCCGATAACGGCGCTGCCGATGTGCTCCTGCATGTGACCGTGCTGCGCCGCGACGGCTACCAGACTGCCTATGAAGGTGCCCGTGTGGTCGTGGAATGTACCCAGCGGTCCAAGGGCTATCAGGCTTTCCGCGTCGTCTCGATGGACGAGTCGACCGCCATCCATCCGGCGCAGATGCTGCCACCGCGCACCCATGTCAGCGTGACGCCCACCAGTGGCCTCGAGCGGGCGCAGGTGAAGTGGTTCAACCGGCTGCGTGGCTTCGGCTTCCTGAGCTGCGGCGAAGGCACGCCGGACATCTTCGTCCACATGGAAACCCTGCGCCGTTTCGGCATGACCGAATTGCGTCCCGGCCAGTATGTACTGGTGCGCTTCGGGCCCGGCTCCAAGGGCATGATGGCTGCGGAGATCCAGCCCGAGGGCGGTGCGCCCGGCCTCTCGTCGCACTAAGCCGTTCGCGGTTTCCGGGTTCTTGCAGGTTCCCCGCCGGCTTTACCATAGGTCCATCACGCGGCTGTGCATCGCGACCGTCTGGCGCGGGCATACATCGTCAGGCTAGGGTCGCGCCGCCCGGCGTCCCGACCGGGCTCTTGCGTGGATTGCCCTTTATGAGTCTGTTTAGCTTCGCCGCCCGCTGCCGCCTCTCGATGCTGGCGGTGATCGCCGCTCTGGCCCTTGTCGGCCCTCACAAGCCAGCCCTGGCCGCCGAATTCCAGCCGCTTGAAATCGTCACCAGGTCCGGCGTGCGGATGTTCTCCGTCGAGATCGCCAAGACCGACGAAGAGCGAGCGACCGGCCTGATGTATCGCAAGGAGCTCGCAGACGGTCGCGGCATGCTGTTCGACTTCACGCCAGAGCAGCAGGTCTCCATGTGGATGAAGAACACCTTCGTTTCCCTCGACATGGTCTTCATCGCCGGTGATGGCCGGGTGCTCCGGATCGCGGAGAATACCGAGCCGCAATCCCTCAAGATCATTTCCTCGGGTGGTCCGGCACGGGCGGTTCTCGAAGTGGTCGCAGGCACCGCTAAAAAATACGGAATTGCACCCGGGGACCAGGTGGTCCATCCGCTGTTCAAGAAGCGGTAAGTCATTGAATATAATGGGGGATGGTCGGGGCACTAGGATTCGAACCTAGGACCTGCGGTACCCAAAACCGCCGCGCTACCAGGCTGCGCTATACCCCGACGATCCGGTGTCGATACACGCTTAGGCGGGGGGCAGCAAGGCACCTGACGGCGATTTCTCGCTTGTCCCGCACGATGTTCGACAACGGGTCTATTCTGCGGCTTTCGACGGTGATGCCCGCTGTTCTGACGTTGCCGGAGCAGCAGGCTTCGGCAACGGCTTGTCCTGCTTCTTCGACCACGAGATGTAATAAGCCACGCAGGTCATGATGCCGATGCCGGCGGCGCTGACGAAGATCTGCGCCAGCAGCGAACCCGACGACATCATCAGCTGGAAGTGGCCGACGAAGGACAGGAACACGCCGACGCAGAACACGGCGAGCGACTGCTGGCCGCATTTGATGAGCGGCTGGAACACCGGCCACTCCAGGCCTTTCCATTCTTTCGGCACGAAGCGGGTGACGAAGAAGGCGATGATCACGAAGTGGAGCACGCGATAGGGCGCGAGGTTGGTCTTGTCGTTCGGATTGAACGCCTCAAACAGCCAGTCCGGCATGATCATGTGGCCGGTATCGGGGAAACGACCGGCCATGGTCATGACGAGCGAGAACAAGAGATAGACGATGCCGAAATATAGCAGCACTTTCGACCGGATGACCGAGCGCGATTCCAGCGCGCCGCCGAGCGCGAACCAGGCACCGAACACGAATAGCAACTGCCACGTGAACGGGTTGAAGTACCAGACCCCATAGGGATAAGCGGGCAGGTTCCAGCCGAACTGGCGGGCGGCAAAATACAGAGCCAGCGACGCCAGCATTGTGAGATCCGGCTTGCGCAGCATCATCCACAGCACCGGCGGGAACAGGCCCATCAGCACGATATAAAGCGGCAGCACGTCGAGATTGAGCGGCTTGAACTTGAGCAGCAGACCTTGCGTCAGGGTCTGGATCGGATTGTCGACAAGTCCTGCGACATTGAACTCGTTGATGATGTCGGGGTCGTTGTAGCGCTGTGCCACATAGCCGATGGCGGCGATATAGATCACGAACAGGATGACGTGGGCGACATAGAGCTGCCAGACCCGCTTGGTGAGGCGGGTGGCGCCGACGATGAAGCCGCGCTCAAGCATCATTTTGGCGTAAACAAAGGACGCCGTGTAGCCGGAGATGAAAACGAACAGGTCGGCCGCGTCGGAGAAGCCATAGTTCCGGGTCGTGACCCAGTTCACCACATTGTCGGGGATGTGATCGAGGTAGATCGCCCAGTTGGCGATACCGCGGAACAGATCCAGCCGAAGGTCTCGGCCTTTGGGGGGAAGGATGGCGTGAATGTCCATGGGTGCCGCTTCAGGAGCCCTTCGTGATGCCGAATTGCGAGATCAGATAGACCGCTTCGTGCCCCGATTGTCACGACGCCGTGGAACGAATATACACAATAACGAAGCCGCCAAACGACGGAATCACGGATCAAATTCGTGGCAAATGGATATACCACCCCCGCCGTCTTCACCAATTTGTCGCAGTGTCGCAGCTGACCAAGGCCGATCTCTAGACGAAGGCCCATCCCTAAAAGGCTATCGCATTCCATGACCGCACGTATCTTCAAAGCCCCCAAGAACGCCATGCAGGCGGGTCTCGCCAAGACCAAGGACTGGCAGCTCGATTACGAGCCGGAGCAGGCGCGGGTGATCGAGCCCCTGATGGGCTGGACGTCGTCGGGCGACATGAAGCAGCAGCTGTCCATTCATTTCGACAGCAAGGAAGAGGCTGTGGCCTATTGCGAGCGCGAAGGCATTGCCTATCAGGTGATCGAGCCCAAGGTGCGTGCGCCCCGGACCATTGCCTATGCCGACAATTTCGCGTTCCGCCGCTCGGAGCCTTGGTCACACTAATTGACCTGACCAAGACCCGGTCGCGCTGACGACCGGTTTGCAGGCAAATTTGCCCTGCAATTCTCCAGTTCTCGCCCTGACAGCATCGAAAGTTAGGGTTGCGCCCCGCCACGACGGGATGACACCATCATGGCAGGCCTCTTGTCGGGCCGCCGTGCAAACAAGAAACAGCCCTGCAGGAAACGGAAGCCGATGTCGCTTCGCTCAACGATCGATCCAACCTCGGCCGAGTTCAAGCGCAATGTCGATGTGATGAAGGCGCAGGTCGCCGAGCTCAAGGACAAGCTCGGCGCCGTGGCTGGCGGCGGTGGAGAAGCCTCCCGTGCCAAGCACACCGCCCGCGGCAAGATGCTGGCCCGCGAGCGCGTCGATCTCCTGATCGATCCCGGTACGGCCTTCCTCGAACTCTCGCCGCTGGCCGCAAACGGCCTCTATGGCGGCGATGTCCATTCCGCGAGCGTCGTCACCGGCGTTGGCCGGGTGTCGGGCAGGGAGTGCATGATTGTCGCCAATGACGCGACCATCAAGGGCGGCACCTATTATCCGATGACGGTGAAAAAGCATCTGCGCGCGCAGGATATTGCGCGGCAGAACAATCTGCCCTGCATCTACATGGTGGATTCCGGCGGCGCCTTCCTGCCGCAGCAGGACGACATCTTTCCGGATGAGCGCCACTTTGGCCGCATCTTCTACAATCAGGCGCAGATGTCGGCGCAGGGCATTCCGCAGATCGCCGTGGTGATGGGCTCCTGCACCGCCGGCGGCGCCTATATGCCGGCGATGTCGGACGAGAGCATCATCGTGCGCAATCAGGGCACGATCTTCCTCGGCGGTCCGCCGTTGGTGAAAGCAGCAACAGGCGAGGTGGTCACCGCGGAAGAGCTCGGCGGTGCCGACGTCCATTCGCGCCAGTCAGGCGTCACCGATCACTATGCGCAGAACGACGCGCATGCGATCGGCATAGCGCGAAAGATTGTCGCGACGCTGAAGCCACCACAGCGGGCCGCGCTGAACATGCAGCCGCCCCGCGATCCTTTATACGCGGCTGAAGAGCTGTACGGCATCATTCCCGCAGATGCGCGCAAGCCGTTCGACATGCATGATGTCATCACGCGCATTGTCGACGGTTCGGAATTCGACGAGTTCAAGAAGCTCTACGGCACCACATTGATTTGTGGCTTCGCGCATATCTGGGGCTTTCCCGTTGGCATCATCGCCAATAACGGCATCCTGTTCAGCGAGAGTTCGTTGAAGGGCGCACATTTCATCGAGCTCTGCTGCCAGCGCAACATCCCGCTGGTGTTTCTGCAGAACATCACCGGCTTCATGGTCGGCAAGAAATACGAAGCCGGTGGCATTGCGCGCGATGGCGCCAAGCTGGTGACGGCGGTCGCCACGGCCAACGTGCCGAAATTCACCGTGGTGGTCGGTGGCTCCTATGGCGCCGGCAATTACGGCATGTGCGGCCGGGCTTACAGCCCGCGCTTCCTGTGGATGTGGCCCAATGCCCGCATCTCGGTGATGGGCGGCGAGCAGGCGGCGATGGTGCTGAGCCAGCTGCGCCGCGACAATATCGAAGCCAAGGGCGGCACCTGGTCGACGGAAGAAGAAGAGGCGTTTCGCGCGCCGACCCGTCAGCAGTTCGAGACCCAGGGCAGCCCGTATTACGCCACGGCGCGTCTCTGGGATGATGGCGTGATCGATCCCGCAGATACGCGCCTTGTACTCGGACTTGGATTGTCTGCCTCGGCCAATGCGCCGATCGAGCCGACGCGCTTCGGCCTGTTCAGGATGTGATGATGGCAAACGCCGAGATTTCAAAAGTCCTGTATCGCCGCTTCCGTACGCTCCTCATCGCCAATCGCGGCGAGATCGCTTGCCGCGTTATCCGCACTGCGCGCGCCATGGGTCTGCGCACCGTCGCGGTTTATTCCGAGGCAGATGCCAATGCACTGCATGTGGCTGAAGCCGACGAGGCCGTGCTGATCGGCCCGGCACGCGCGCGTGACAGCTATCTCAATATCGCGCGCATCCTCGAAGCGGCCAGAAAGACCGGCGCCGAGGCGATCCATCCCGGGTATGGCTTCCTCTCCGAGAGCGCAGAATTCGCGCAGGCCTGCGCTGATGCCGGTCTGATTTTCGTCGGCCCCACCGCGGACATGATCACCGCCATGGGCTCGAAGTCCGGCTCCAAGGCGCTGATGGAAAAAGCCGGTGTGCCGCTGGTGCCTGGCTTCCACGGCGAAGCGCAGGATGACGCGACGCTGGCCAAAGCGGCCGACAAGATCGGTTTTCCGGTGCTCGTGAAAGCCTCTGCTGGCGGCGGCGGTCGTGGCATGCGCGTGGTTCGTTCGGCGGCTGAACTGGCTCCGGCCATCGTCAGCGCCAAGCGCGAAGCCAAAGCAGCATTCGGCGACGACCGCATGCTGATCGAAAAGTATGTCGACAATCCCCGCCACATCGAAGTGCAGATCGTCGGCGATAGCCACGGTAACCTGGTCTCGCTGTTTGAGCGCGAATGCACGCTGCAGCGTCGGCATCAGAAGGTGATCGAAGAGGCGCCGTCGCCCACGTTGAACGACGCACAGCGCGACGCCGTCTGTGCCGCCGCCCGCAAGGCGGCTGGTGCGGTGAACTATGTCGGCGCCGGCACCATCGAATTCGTCTCCGATGGCAAGGACGTGTTCTTTATCGAAATGAACACGCGCCTGCAGGTCGAGCATCCCGTCACCGAACTGATCACGGGTGTCGATCTCGTCGAATGGCAGTTGCGTGTGGCGTTCGGCGAGAAGTTGCCGCTGACGCAAAGCGAGATCAAGCTAAACGGCCACGCTATCGAGGCGCGTGTCTATGCGGAAAACCCGCACAAGAACTTCATGCCATCGGTTGGCAAGATCAGGACATGGCGCACGCCGGCAGAGACAAACGGGCTGCGCATCGATGCCGGCTATCGCGAAGGCGATGCGGTCTCGCCGAATTACGACGCCATGCTCGCGAAGGTGATTGCATGGGCGCCGACGCGCGATGCGGCGATCAACCGGCTCAATCGAGGGCTGGAAGAAACCGACATTCGCGGCATCGTCACCAATACGCCGTTCCTGTCTGCGCTTGTGACGCATCCGGATGTGCGTGCCAACACCATCGACACCGGCTTTATCGAGCGTGAATTGAAGGTGCTGACGCCAGACTCGGCGGTGCCGGGCCAGCTCGAACTTTGCGCGGCTGTGGCTGCCATCGTCGGGAGCGAGAAGCAGGCCACCCAGGCTGCCGAGACGTCGCCCTGGCAGACAGCCGGCTGGATGCCGGTCGGGCGTCGTCAGCGCGTGTTCAAGTTCAAGCATGGTTCGGACGAGCAGCGTGTAACGCTGAACTACGGCGGCGGACCGGCAACGATCTCGATTGGCGATCGCGAGTTGGGTTTTGAAGCGTCCGTGGCCGATGACGGATATTTCGATTTGACACTGGATGGGGCGCGCTCACGCATCGTCTCGGTGATCGAGGGCCACGAACTCTATCTGCGCACGCGCAATGGCCGTTTCGATATCCATTGGGTCGATCCGTTCGGCGGCGACGATGAAGAGCAGGTCGACGAGGACAAGATCGTCGCGCCGCTGCCGGGCACCGTGGTGGCGCTGCTGGCCGAGGAGGGCGCAATCCTTGAGAAGGGCGCGGCCATTCTGACCTTGGAAGTCATGAAGATGGAGCAGACATTGCGTGCGCCGTTCGCCGGCGTGCTCAAGCGCATCAAGTGCAAGGTCGGCGACATCGTTGGAGAAGGCGTCGAACTCGCTGAAGTCGAGCCCTCGGCTTGATTGCACAAAGAGCCGCGTGAGATTGAAATAACCATGAGTGATCAGGTTCGTATCGTCGAAGTCGGGCCGCGCGACGGCCTTCAGAATGAAAAGACGCCGGTGTCGGTCGAGGACCGCATCGCCTTTGTGAAGGCGCTGGTTGGGGCCGGTTTGCATACGGTCGAGGTCGGCTCGTTCGTGTCGCCCAAGGCAATCCCGAAGATGGTGGGCTCGGATCAGGTCTTTCTCGGCGTGCGCGATTTGCCGGGCGAATTCCATGTGCTGGTGCCCAACGAGAAGGGCTATGAGGGCGCGAAGGCCGTCGGGGCAAAAGTCATCGCCGTGTTCGCCTCGGCCTCCGAGGGCTTTTCACGTGCCAATATCAATTGCTCGGTCGCGGAATCCATCGAGCGGTTCAAGCCGGTGATCGAACGCGCCAGGGCCGACGGCATTCGCGTGCGCGGCTACGTGTCCTGCGTGCTCGGCTGTCCCTATGACGGCGAAGTCGCGCCAAAGGCGGTCGTCGACGTCTCGAAGACGCTGTTTGATCTCGGCTGCTATGAAGTCTCGCTCGGCGACACGATCGGCGTCGGGACGCCGGTGAAGGCGCGGCAGATGCTGCGCGCCGTTGCAGGCTCGGTTCCCATGCCGAAGCTTGCAATGCACTTCCATGACACTTACGGGCAGGCGCTGGCCAATCTCTATGCCGGGATGGAGGAGGGCTGCAACGTCATCGATACGGCCGCCGGCGGGCTCGGCGGCTGTCCCTATGCGCCTGGTGCGACCGGCAATGTCGGCACCGAAGATGTGGTCTACATGTTGGAAGGCATGGGGATTGCGACGGGCGTTGACATGAACAAGCTGCTGGCTGCGACCAACACTATCAGCGCTCTGATTGGCCGCCCGCCGGTCAGCCGTGTCGCCTCTGCGCTCAACGCAAAAAACCGCTGAGAAGTGCCAAACGGATGACGTGACGTGTCATGCCGGGACGTCCATCGCGAGCTTGAGGAGGTTCGCGGTGAGCGGCGTCTTGGCGACGTAGTCCTTCCACGCCGTATCGCGCGCGATATCGCGCCACTTGCCGACGGTCGCAGCGTCGAGCGCGCTGACCCTGGCACCAGCCTTCTCATAAACCCTGGATACTTCGAGATCGTCCTGCTGTGCGCCGGCCTTGCCGAAGGCTTCCATCTCGGCGCCGACCGACACCAGAATATCCTGGTGCGCTTTCGGCAACTTGTCGAACACCGCCTTGGACATCATCAGCGGCTCCAGCATGAACCAGTAGGACGCGCCAGCGCCGGAGGTCAGGTTCCTGGCGACTTCGCTCAGCTTGAATGAGATCAGGCTGGTCGACGAGGTGATGCCGGCGTCGCAGGCACCGCTCTTCATCGCCGCGTAAATTTCGTTGGACGGCATTGAGAGAACATTTGCGCCCGCGGTCTGCAGCATCATGTTCATCTCGCGCGAACCGCCGCGCACCGTGAGACCCTTGGCGTCCTCCGGGGCCACCAGCGGGCGCGCGCGACTGGCTACACCACCGGCCTGCCAGACCCAGGTGAGCAACACGATCCCCTTGTCGGCGAGAATGTCGCTGAGCGCCTTACCGATCGGCAGGCCCTTCCAGCGCAGGCCCTGATCGTAGGTCGAGACCAGACCGGGCATCAGGCCGATATTCGCTTCCGGCAATTCTGCACCGGCATAGGGCAACGGATAGAGGCTCAGATCGAGAGTCCCTCTGCGCATGGCCGAAAATTGCGCATCCGCCTTGATCAGCGACGAATTCGGATAGATCTCGGCAACGAGGTCGCCGCCACTCTGCTTGGCAATGGCAGTTGCGAAGGTGCGGACCAGACGGTCGCGGAAGTCGCCCCTGTCGACGGTGCCCCCCGGAAACTGATGCGAGATCTTCAGGGTGGTCGCCGCCTGCGCCGTGCCGATACCATAACGGAGGATCGCGGGTGCAGCGAGGGCCGAGCCAAGAATGTGGCGGCGAGTCAACATGCGTAACTCCTGAAAATATTCGTCTAGTGCCGGGCGGGACATCATAATGCGTCCGCGTCCTGTTGCTCCGTCACCGCGCCCCTTCGTTTATACATTCCGAACCGGCGGGCAAGTGATGTTGCGTCGCATGAAACGGCTATCGAATGCATCATCAAGACTTTTTTCGACGCGACGTAACAAACCACGATCTCCCTGCGTCTGGTTCATAGCGACAGACGTCGCGCTTCAGAAATGGATCAGAGGAAGAACATCATGACCATCTCCACCAGGTTTGCGCTCGGCGTGTCCGCCGCTGTCGTCTCGCTCGGCCTCGTGCTGGCACCCGCCGCTTTCGCTCAGGACAAGATGAGCAAGGATGACGGCATGAAGAAGGACACCATGTCGAAGGGTGACGGTATGAAGAAAGATGCCATGTCTCACGACGCCATGAAGAAGGACGATGGCATGAAGAAAGACGGCATGATGAAGAAGGAAGATGGAATGATGAAGAAGTAACGTCATCATCATAGCAGTGACGGGCCTGTCATCGCGGCGGGCTCGTCATGTTGCATTGCTCGTTGCCGGACCTGACAACTCGGCATAGCCTCGGCACATAAGAAAATGCCGGGGAGGCCATGATGAAGAAAGAGCGACGCATTGTCGTTGCGGCGGCTTGTCTGCTTGCGGCAACGCTGTTTCCAAGCGTAACGACATGGAGTGCCACCGATGAGATGGGCTTCGTGCGCATCAATCAGGGCGAGGAAGTCTGGAAGAACCCGTTCGGTGTCGGCGTCGAAGTCGCGACACTCTATGGCGATCCCTCAAAGCAGGGCATCTATGTGCTGCGGATCAAATGGCCGCCGGGCATCATGAGCAAGCCTCACAAGCATCCGGAAGATCGCCACGTCGTGGTATTGTCGGGCACCTGGTACACTGGCACGGGCGAGGCCTTCGTGCCCGAAAAGTCGATCCCGATGAAGACCGGTGGCTACATGGTGCATCCCGCCGGTGCGGTGCATTGGGACGGGACGCGGGAAGAGGGAGCGGTGATCCAGATCACCGGCTATGGCCCGAGCGGCAACAATTTCGTCAAACCCGACGACCCGCAATTCGGCAAAACGAACTGACCCCGGACAATCAATTCAGACAGCGTGCCATCGGATGATGGCACGCTGATCTCGTGCTTATTTACGCTTCTTGCGGGCGGCGTAGCGGGCGTCGCGGGCAGCTTTCTGCTGGGCTTCCAGCGCAGCCTGGGCAAGCGCCGCCTCTTCCTTCTCGCGCGCAGCCTGGGCTAGAGCGGCGGCGGCTTCCTCGGCTTCGCGGGCCTTCTGGACGGCCTTCTCGGCGTCGCGGATGGCCTTGGCTTCCGCGCGTGCGACGGCAGCGGCTTCGCGCTCGGCGGCACGGGCCTTCACGGCAGGATCATCGGGGCCCGGCGCTGCCTTGAATTTGTTCAGAATATTCTTCCTGGCTTCGATCGCAGCCTTCTGACGATCTGCGAAGCTGGGTTCCTTGAATCCGCTCATGAACGAGGCCTTGTCGCTTTCTTTCGTTTGGGGTGGGTCATTGTCGGGGGCGGCCGCCGGGCAAATATTCTGGCATTGGCCGAAACTCTGCTGCGGTTTACAGCCGACAGCGCAGCAACGCATCAACTATCTGCGATTTACGGCAATCTTCCGCATGATTTGCGGACAATGAAGCCTGCGCGAGGCGGACATGGATGCCCGGAAGACGGCCGTCTATGCCGCGGTCATCCTGGCCGACTGCAGTCGCGACATGGCGACCACTTCATTCGCTGGCTGTATCTGGCGAGCGGGCGGGACCTTGGCAGCTGACTTTCAAGGGGCTACAATTCGCTGCAGAAGCAAGCGGTTAGCAACATTTGTAACCAAAAGGCCTTGTTGTGGCTTTGCAGCGGCCGCGCTGCGGCCTTGAACCTGCGGTGCCCTCCGACTGACTGATCAGGAACTTTCTGTAAAATGCGGAGTTTCTATCGCCATCGGGAGTTATCCATGCAAGCAGCCATCGATCGCGTTATCCGCTCGTTTACCTTCAGGAATCCGGTCTCGCTCGGAGAGCCGATGTCCGACAGTCCGTCGATCCAGGGGAGCGATGAGGCGACCGAGTTCGCGACCCGATTGCTTGAGAATTACAAGGGTCAACTGGCCCGGCGCAGCCCGAAGGCCGGCTAAGACCGGATTAGCGATTCTCCTTACCGTTTTCCTTCGACCGAAACGGCTCCGGGACTCGGCATTTCCGGGACTTGCGTTGCGGTGCGATGACGGGGCATGACTGCGCCGCTCGCAGACCCAACCATCCAGGAGACATGATGCGAATATCCCAGCGTGCCGTCAGAGCCACGGCCGTCGCGCTCAGTGCGGCCATGATTGTGGCCGTGTCCGACGTCTCCTTTTCTTCCGCCATGGCGCAAGCGCCTCAAAAACAAGCGCCGCAGAACATGGCGCCAGCCGCAGGAAAAACCATGACCACAGCTTCAGGCCTCAAGATCGAAGACACCATCGTTGGCACCGGCGCAACGCCAGCCAAGGGACAGACCTGCGTAATGCATTACACCGGCTGGCTCTATGAGAACGGTGTCAAGGGCAAGAAATTCGACTCGTCGGTCGATCGCAACGAGCCGTTCGAATTCCCGATCGGCATGTCGCGTGTCATCAAGGGCTGGGACGAAGGCGTCGCCACCATGAAGGTCGGGGGCAAGCGCACGCTGATCATTCCGCCGGATCTCGGCTATGGCGCGCGTGGTGCCGGCGGCGTGATCCCGCCGAATGCGACGTTGATCTTCGACGTCGAATTGCTCGGCGTCAAATAAGCCCGATCCAATGAACCTACGCCTGCGCAATCCTGCGCAGCAACGTCCGTGATGCTTCCTCGCCGGCATAGATGTCGGCGAGGGGCGCTGCCTTCGCGATGAAGGGGGCCTTGTCCGGCTTGACGAATGTCACGCCCATCGCTTCGACCTGCAGGCGCGTTTGCGCCTCGAATGCGGTCCACAACTCGTTCATGTGATGATAGGAGAGCGCCGCGGCTTCGCGGATAATCTCCCGCTGCTTTGGCGTCATGCTGTTGAGCCGGCCGGTGCCCACCAGCAGCACGTCCGGGATCATGGTGTGTTCGTCGAACGAATAATGCGTCGCGACTTCGGCGTGCTTGCCGACGATCAACGCTGCCACGCTGTTCTCCGCACCATCGACCAGTCCCGACTTCAGTGCGACATAGACATTGCTCCATGACAGTTCGACGCCCTCGGCGCCGAACAACTGCATGAGCTTGGCCATCGTCTCCGATGGCTGGATGCGGATTTTCAAGCCCTTCAGATCATCGGGATGGAGGATCGGCTTGCGGCCGTAGAAGCTGCGCGCGCCGGCATCGTAGAAGGTCAGGCCGGTGAGGCCCTTCGATGTGGTCGAGCCCAGAACGTCGCTGCCGATCTCGTTGCTCGTCACCTTCAGCCAATGCGCGCGATCGCGGAACGTGAAGGGCAGGTTGAGAACCTTGTAAGCAGGATGGAGACGTTCGAGCACGCTGGCGCTGACCTTCAGGAAATCCAGTTTGCCGGCCTGCACCTGCGACAGCAGGTCGACCTCCTGACCGAGCTGCCCGTCTGCAAATAGCGCGATGTCGAGTTCGCCCTGCGAACGCTCGCGTGCTGCATCGGCAAAGTACTGCATGGCGGGGTGAACAGGATGGCTGGTCGGAAGACTATGGGCGAGGCGCATCTTCAGCGGCTCGGCGCGCAGCACTGCAGGGCAGGCGATTGCCAGTCCCGCGGTCAGCAAAAGGCGGCGCCGTGACAGCATTGGATAGCCTGTGGTTCTGGCTGGAAAGCGTGTGCCGGTACGGCGCAGTCCCGCGCCCGGAGATCATGTTACGTCGTAACCCCTGAAGTTTAAAGTCTGGCGCCGGCTACTTTGGGGTGATTGTTTGGAGCAGGGCGACGTAGCGGTTTTTGGCATCCGGCGGGACCGCGCCGCGGCTGGCGAGATGATGCACGCAGTTCAGCGCCAGATCGAACGAACCGTAGCAATGATGTGCGATCAGCGCGAGGTGCTTGAGCTGTTCGCTGTCCATCGCCTCGGCCTGGATGAAATCCCTGACATAGACGACATCAGCCTCGACGAGTTGATTGATGGCGGCAGCAGGATTTGGCCCCATCATGGGCGCGATCATCTTCTTGTTGATGGCCGCGAACATGTGCGGAATGAAGCCGAGGCTGCGGAGCTCGAGATCGATGTCGCCGAACACCGGCTGTTTCGCATAGAGCGGCACGAAGGAGACCTCGGTCTGAATGGCGACAGCCTTTGCCAGCTTGCTGCGACCGTTCCTGAACACCGACAGTTCGCCGCCCTGGATGTCGATTTTCAAGAGATCGATGCGCTCGATCTCGGCGATATCGTCGAGCCGCCTCGTATCGATCGGGAGCCTGTCGACGACGCGTCCGAGCTCTGTGAAGTTCGGAAAGTGCATGAGTGTTTTCGGCTCAGGCTGCAGCAGGCTGGCAAAGCCGATGCCGCGGCAGATATTCAGCGTATGGCTGCTGCCATCGCCGACGGCATAGGGCAGGTAGGTTTCCAGCGCGCTCTTGCGTTGCTGCAACTCTGCCAGTGCCTGAGGATGCGGATCGAAGCCGGTGACGCGGCAGAGCCCGCGTTGCAGCATGGGCTTGTAGGGCGGATCGCCATCGATGGGGTTGGCGCCGATATCGACGACGTCGGTCAGCCGCGCGGGCTGGAGCAGCGCGGATAAGCCATCATCATTGCGTCGAATCGTGCCCTCGCGCATGCGTACCTTTCAAGCGAATGGTGCGACAATGCGTGTTTCGGCGGGCGCGATCTGTGTGTCAGAACGTCGCACGACAAGTCGGGCAGCCAGGGCACTTGCGCCGGAAATGGGGGACGGAATGAAGCACGAACAGAGAGACGACGCCGAGCGCCGCCGCCCCATCCATCATTCGCCACCATTCTGGATCGGCGTGGTTCTGTGTCTGGCGGCAATCGTCATCTACGTGATGTCTTACGACCTGTCGTGGCCGGTCGCTAAATAACGACGCTCACGCTTTCTTTGGCTTCTTCTTTGTCGAGGCGTTCAGCGTCACCGCAGCGCGGATGAGCGCCTTCAGCGCCTTTTCATCCAGCTTGTCGCCTTCGTGAATATCGATGGCCCGCCGGGTGTTGCCGTCGAGGCTGGAGTTGAACAGGCCTGACGGGTCATCGAGCGACGCGCCCTTCGCAAAGGTCATCTTCACGACCGCCGTGTAGGTCTCGCCGGTGCAGATGATGCCCGCATGTTCCCAGACCGGAACGCCGCGCCACTTCCATTCCTCGACCACGTCCGGGACAGCCTGCCTGATGATCTTTCGGAGGCGAGCGAGCATCTCGCCGCGCCAGTCGTCCAGCTCCTTGATCTTCGAGTCGATAAGCCGAGAGGGGGAGCCTGCCTCGTCGATCTTGGTCGATGTAATGGACGTCTTTTTTGCCATGCGCTCCCTCTCCGAGGACTGGCGCCACGCAGTCGTGTTGGTGGTGCTTACCTACGTGTCATAAAAATAAACCCGCCCGTTTGGAGCGTCCAGCCTTCCACCGCAGGCGAGCGAAAAATGGCCAGGCGCTGCGTATGCCGGATCGCGAACCAATTCCTGTGTCACGAAATTGCGTGTAGCCTCGAACCATCAGCGCATTGCGTGATTCGTAGCGTCTTTCTTATCCAGATCAGTTGCATTCGAGAGCATTCCGCCCGTCACGGCGTGTTTGTTTTCATCAACTATGTCGCGACCATTCTGCTGAATGGCAAAAGCAGATTTTTAAGAAGTGCCGCGTTAGTCGTGACAGGAGCATTCGCCTACATGACTCGGGGGAGTCCGGATATGACGTATCGCCACGCTGTCACTCTTGCAGCTGCCCTGTTGGGGGGCATCGGCGCCGTTCAGGCCCAGAGCCTGCCATCCTACATGGCGCCCATCTCCGGACTGACCACCACGACACCGGCCGAGACAGCTACCAGGGACATGCTCGCGCTCAATACCGGCATGTTCGAGCTCTATGGTGAGGCAGGGAAGGTGTTCCGCACCAACATCCTCGCCAAGCATCCCGTGATCCTCGGCCTGTTTTCGGGCGCAGGCGGCAAGTTCACGTTGTATCAGCCGGGCAAACCGCCGCTCGATGCGCCCTCGGTGCCAATGGTCTATCAGCTGCTCAAGTCGGTCGGGCACAGCACCATGGCGCTGGCCGAAGTGGTCGGTCCGTATGTGAACAATCCTGACAACAAGTCCTGGCTCGGTTCGATGAGGGCCTATCGCAGCCGGATGCAGTCGGCGCTGGATGGTCTCGACCTCACGCCAATGCAGGCCGACTGGCGCGACAACAATCGCATCATTTTGCAGAACAACCTGGCTTTCATGGACGAGTGCATTGCCAAGGGCGTCATTCCCTTCGATACGCTGGAGACATTCGGCAAGAAGCAGGCACCCTATCTGGCCAAGAACGTCGCCTGGGCCGCGCAGACCCAGGTCAATCACTGGATGACGGTGCTGGGCGACTGGAAGAAGATGCTGGGTCCCGATTGGGACAAGGCCTATGCCGCCAGCAACACGATCTATGTGGCACGGCAGAACAACGTGCTGTTCAGCGTACTGGCGCAGTTCTTCCCGCCGGAGGCCATCAATGATCGCCTGCTGCTGATCGAGACCGTGTCGTTCACCACCACGCAGGCCGACATGCTGGAGTCGCTGACGCGCATCATCGCGGATCGCTCGGTGGGTTCGCTGTTCTTCGGCAACTATCACCTGATGGACTACGAATTGATGGGGGGCGACGCGCGCGCTGCCATCATCGCCGAGAGCGCCAAGCGCGGCATGACGCCGTTCCTGCCGCCCGTGGTGCCGTTCGGCTCCAACCAGTGGCCGACACTGATCACGACTGGACCGGGGCCGGCCACCATCGCCGATCTCAAATAGACTTCGCCGCACCGCAAGCAACTGTCGATCATGGGTGAAGGCATGGGAATCTCGCGGCGCGAGTTCATGAAGTGGGTGTCGGCGGGCGGTATCACGCTCAGCCTGTCGCGCCTTGCTGCAGCCGAGCAGGTGGCGTTTCCGGTACGCGAGACATTGCCGGGACGGGGCAAGTTGAATCCCGCTGTCGGGGGCGCAGGTCGCGTCGATGGCGTCGCCAAGGTCACCGGTTCGAAACTTTATGCATCGGATTTTCGGGCGAATGACCTGCCGGGCTGGCCCGAGAAAACCTCGCACGCCATCCTGGTGCGGGCGCCGGATGCCATGCATGTCTATCTCGGCATGGATCTCGCGCGGCTGAACGGCGCACTGAAACCTACGGTGATCGTCACCGCAGCGGATCTCGCCAGGATCAACGCCCGCGTGCCAGCCTACTATGAGGGCGATCTGTTCTGTCCCGTCGGCAAAACGCCGCTCTATATGGGACAGCCCGTTGCTCTTCTGATTTTCGAGACATTCGACGCCTATGACCGCGCGCGGATCGCCTTGCGCGACGGCACCTTCGTGCAGTTCGGCGAGGAAACCGGCCCGATCGAGATGCCGAACTATGCGGCGTATCGTTTCACCCGTGTCGCCGGCGCCACGCCCGATGCGCCCGATCTCTATTCGCCGGTCCTTGCCGGCTGGGTGACGCCCGGCCGTACCCAGGCATCGGCGCTGCCGGTATGGTCCTCGACCGCGCACAAGAACGAGGCCGGTTACGAGAAGGCTGCGGTCTATGGCGACCAGATCCGTGCCGAGATCGCCGCCAGCGAGTCTTCGGCTCTGGTGCTGGATCGCACTTTCGATACGCAGTCCGTCGATCCGATGTTCCTGGAGCCGGAATGCGGGCTCGGCTGGTATAGCGGGAAGACCAAGGCGCTTGAACTGGTACTCGGTGTGCAGTCGCCCTATGAGGCTGCGGAAACCGTCGCCTTCTTGCTCGCCGAGGCGAAAGCGCCGTTCAAGCCGACCGCGATCAACGCGCATTTCGCTTATGTGGGCGGCGGCTTCGGCGGCCGCGACCACACGCCATTCATTCTGTATGTGACGCTGGCGGCGATGTTCTTCCCGGACCGTCCGGTGCGGCTCGCCCATGATCGCTATCAGCAGTTCCAGGGCGGCATCAAGCGCCACGCCATCAAGATGCGCTCGCGCATGTCCGTCGATCGCGCCTCCGGCAAGATCACGGCCTTTGCCGCCGATCACGTGCTCGATGGCGGCGGCCTCGCCAATTTCTCGGCCAATGTCGCCACCTGTGCCGCAACGGCCGCGATCGGCATCTATGACGTACCCAAGGTCGATGTCACCACTGTGGCGCAGCATACCCGCGGCGTAACCGCAGGCTCGATGCGCGGCTACGGCTCGCTGCAGACCATGACTGCGCTGGAAGTTCTGATCGACGAGGCGGCGCTTGCGCTGAAACTCGATCCCATCGACTTCCGGCGGCGCAATGCCCTGAAGCAGGATGGCCGCACCATGACCGGCAATCCCTACATCGTCTCGGTGCGCACCGCGGAGGTTCTGAACAAGCTCGAACAGCATCCGGTCTGGCAAGGGCGTGCGGCGGAGAAGGCGCGTGCCGCGAGCGGCGTGCTGGTCGGCACGGGCGTGGCCTGCGTGACCAAGGATTACGGCACCGGCGGAGACTGCTCGAACGGCCGCGTCGAACTCGGTCCCGATGGCAGGATCACGATCTTCTGCGACCATGTGGAGATGGGCAACGGCATCGGCACGGCGCTCGCCAATCGCGTCGCATTGCATCTCGGCGGCATCGCCGATGAGGTGGCAGTGTCGCAGGTCGGCGTGTTCGACGCGATGGAGCTGGTGACCTCCGGCGACTGCTACACCATGGATCAGAAGACTCAGGACAAGGCCGAGAAGGATCCGCGCTGGGTGCCGGCGATCAGTTCGGCCACCTCGGCCTCGATCGGCGCCCATGTCGGAACCCATGCGGCGGCGGAAGCCGCGCGGGTGATCTTCCGCTTCGGTCTGTGGCCAGCTGCGCTGTCGCTCTGGAACATCGGACCGCGCGATCCGCGCGTCAGGGATTTTGCCAAGGCGCAGTGGAAGGACGGCCAGTTGACCATGGCCGGCCTGCCGTCGCTGCCGCTCGCGAAACTCGCCGCGACTGCCCATGCGCGCAATCTCGTCACCGGTGCCGTGGCGCACGGGTTCTCGCGCTGGGCGTGGGCACGCGCACGTTTCCCCATTAATGGCGAGCAGTATCGCGCCGAGATCGACGGACTCGCTGTGCGGCGCCGCGCCGGCGAGTTCACGCGCATCAATCGCACCAGCGTGCTGTTCCCGCCGACCGACAACAACCGGATGGGCACGGCCTATACATCGGCATGCGGCGCGACCGTGCGGGTCGAGATCGAGAAGGCGACCGGCGCGCTGCGCATCGCCAAAGCCTATACCGTGTTCGAATGCGGGCAGGCGCTGGTGCCGGAGGTTGTGCTCGGCCAGGCGCAAGGTGGCTTCGCCATGGGCGTCGGCTATGCGCTGCTGGAGACGTTGCCGCCATTCGAAGGCGGGCCGGGCAACGGGCAATGGAATCTCGGCCAGTATCTGGTGGCGCGAGGATCCGACCTGTCACTGCGCGATGTCGAGATCGAGCTGATGCCGCCGCTGACGCCGGACGAATTGCCGAAGGGCATGGCCGAGGTGGTGATGATCCCCATTGTGCCGGCATTGCTCAACGCCATCCATGACGCCACCGGCCATCGCTTCGCAGCGCTGCCGGTGACACAGGCCATGCTCAAGGGAGCGCTCGCGTGACGACACTGGGCATCACCATCAACGGACAGGTCCATGCGCCCACCGAAGTGCGCGACGATCTCTCCATGAACGACTTCCTGCGCGAATATCTGGGCATGACCGGCACCAAGTTCGGCTGCGGTGCCGCGCAGTGTCTGAGCTGTGCCGTGATCGTCGATGAGCCCGACGGCACCAGTCATACCAGCCCGACTTGCGTTGTGTCCGCGGCGAGCTTCCACGGAAAATCCATTCGCACGGTCGAGGGCCATGCGAAGAACGGCGAACTGTCGCCGTTGCAGAAGGCCTTCATCAGGCATTTCGCGTTCCAGTGCGGCTACTGTACCGCCGGCTTTCTCAATGAAGGGCAGGTGCTGCTCGAGCAACTGGCCAGGACGCCGGTGCCGCGCGCCGGCCTCGAAGAACGGATCGCCGAGGCGCTCGACGGTCATTTGTGTCGGTGCACCGGCTACGTCAAATATCATGAGGCTGTGCTCGACGTGATCCTCAGCGACGCGAAGCGCTATCTCATTCAGGAGCCGCGCGGATGAGAGCCGAGACACGCGTCAAAACGCTGGTTGTCGTCGCGACGCTTGGGATGAGCATGCTCACGGCCTATGCCGCCGGGCAGGGCGCATCGAAAGGGCTGGCGAGCCCCGAGAGTTTCGATGGCATCGCCGATACCAATACGCGCTCGGCGGCGATCTTCACCGAACTCGGCAAGGTGCTGACCCATCCGCGCTGCGTGAACTGCCATCCCGCCGGCGACGTGCCACGGCAAAGCGATGCGCGGCGATTGCATCAGCCGCCGGTGACGCGTGGGTCCGATGGCCACGGCACTGCAGCGATGCGCTGCAACTCCTGTCACAAGGACGCCAATTTCGAACCGGGCCGCATCCCCGGTCATCACGAATGGCACCTCGCGCCGCGCGAGATGGCATGGGAAGGCAAAACCGTTGCCGAGATCTGCGCGCAGATCAAAGACCCCGCGCGCAATGGCGGCCGCAAGGTCGAGGATCTCATCGACCACATCGGCAAGGATACGCTGGTCGGCTGGGCCTGGGCGCCGGGCTACGGGCGCGCGCCTGCGCCGGGCACACAGGCTGAGGCGGGCGCCCTCATGGAAGCCTGGGCAAAGACCGGCGCAGCCTGTCCGGGCTAATGCCACGACGCCATTTCATTAGACGGGATGGCGATTCCAGCAGGATTCGCCGCGGCTCATGACTTTGAAAACCAAACGGTAGGGCAAGCTGGTTTTGCCTGAGCCGGAGGGCGCAATCGAATTCGCTGTCATGGTTTTAGAGACACCCGCGCCGGAGCCGCCGACTGTCAAAGCAGTTTAACTGGGCGACCATCGCCTCGCTGATCGAAACCTGCAAGCTCAACTCCGTAGATCCGCAGACTTGGCTGACCACCGCGCTCACTGCCGTAGTCAACCGGTCGGTTCGTCCGGCTTCGGCCAGAAGAGATGCAAACCGAGACGTCTAAAGCTCCCTCAAGAACTTGATCGTCAACTCTGATACTTCGGTCGGTCGCTCTTGCTGAAGCCAATGGCCCGCGTCTTGAAGAACGTAGGAGCCGCGCAGGTCGGAAACCAGGTTCGGCATTGCTGCGACGATCTGATCCATACCGGGTATGCTGAAGCCAGTATCGCGCTCGCCGATCATGAAAAGTGCGGGCACCCTGACCAGTTGGCCGACGCAGCCTTGCAGCAGTCCCCAATTGCGATCAAGATTGCGATAGTAGTTCAATCCTCCGGTGAAGCCTGACGACTCGAAGGCTCTGACCAGTTGGTCGAATTCTCGGCTGGGCAGCCATTCCGGTAGTCTGGCGGGAGTCGGGAGGTTTGCCAGCAACCCGGTGCTCCTCACAACCATTCCGAATGGATTGGGTGTCCCATCGCCCGGCTTGCGCCGACCCGCGTCCCCACTTGCCGCGAAAATGAGCTTGCGAAGAGTCAAGCTCACGTCGCGGCTAAACTCCTCCTCGGCGAGCTTCGGTTCTTGAAAATACAGCGTGTAGAAGAGCGCTTCTTCGGTCTGCGGGAAAATCTTCGAGGGTGACACGGGTGGCTGTCCCATCATCGGCACGCTGAGTGCGACGACAGCACGGAACCGATCGGGTCGCAGCAGCGCGGCTTGCCATGCAATTGTCGCACCCCAATCGTGGCCGACGACGACAGCCTGTTGCTCACCAAGCGCATCGAGGAGTGCCACCAAGTCGCCAACGGCGTGAAAGACCGTGTATTGATCCAGGTGCTTTGGCGCGTCGGTACTGCCATAACCTCTCATATCCGGCGCAACGGCGCGGTAACCAGCCTGTGCAAGTGCATTGATCTGGTGTCGCCATGCGTATTTGGTCTCAGGGAAACCGTGGCAAAACAGAACTAACGGGCCTTGACCGGCATCGAGGATGCTCATGTTGATCGTTCGGGTCTGAATAATTGTCTCTTTCATGGACGCCTCTTGATTGGTTGGCAGCGCAATTGATGGAAAGGCGATCACGAACGGCGAAAACTCAAAAACTGGAGGCGTCGCATGTGCGCTCCTTCTCTAGCGTAACAACATATGTTACGTTATAGGTTGGATGTCAAGATATCGTAACCGATATTGTTACGGAAGGGGCGCGATGAAGACCGATGGTCGGCTTGCTAGAATGCTGCATGTGTTGGTTCACATGGGACTACTCGGTGGCAGGGAAACGTCAGAACGAATTGCGCAGATGCTCAACACAAATCCCGTTGTTGTGCGCCGCACGCTCGGGGCACTGCGTGAACATGGGATCGTTGAATCCGAAGGCGGCCGAGGAGGCGGTTGGAAACTGACCCGGTCGCTCGACCAGGTGACGGTGCTTGACGTCCAGCGCGCTCTAACCGAAGGACCTATCCTCGCTGCGCCCATCTCGCGAGATCACCCGACTTGCCCAGTCGAGCGTGCGTCCAATTCTGTGCTGGAAAAGGCGCATGCTGCTGCAGAGACCCAGCTCATTGCGAAGTACGCTGCCACCACACTCGCGCAGATAGCAAAAGACGCCAAACATAAGGCGTCCGGGAGGCGGAACTAACGAAGTGCCGGGGAGCTGGTCCCTGTTTATGCCACCTAAATTTCAGCCAGCGCCGCGAGCTGGCGTTCTCTGCCAGCCTGCCGGATACCAAGTCTTCAACGGCCGAACTCAAATCTTCATAGGAGAAGTCGGCGCGGCGCCGAAGAAGGTTGCAGCAGCTTTGAAAAATTCGTCGCGATCTGTCCAATCCATGATCCGATATGATCAGCGCGATCACAAACGCCAAACCTGCAAAGACCCATTGCAAGTTATTGAAAGTATTGGAGTCGGGAAATGAAGTGGCGATCCCAGCAGGATTCGAACCTGCAACCCACGGAGTAGAAATCCGTTACTCTATCCAGTTGAGCTATGGGACCGATGCGTCGTCATATCATCGTCGGTTTGGCTTGGACAGACCGGCCGAAATGGCGGGATTCGCGTGGTGCTTTCAAGGCCCTGATTGGCGTCCGCGCCGGCCCTTGGTCTGGCCTTTCTCTTGCTGATTGAGCGGTGAACCCGCGATTTCAGCCAGAAAGTGTGCCGACTTGATCCGCTTTTCGTCCCAAAACCGAACGTCCGCCTTTGCCTTTAACGCTGCCGCAATTCCTGTCCCGTTTGGGGATCACTTGGCGGCGTCGAGGTCAGCGGACCGGCGGCCCCTAAGGCTTCGGCGGCGGGGGCCGCGATGGTGGCATGCCATCCTTGCCATTGTCGTTGGAGATGCCGTGCTGGCGGGGATCGCCTGGCTCGCCGTCGACCTCGTCCTCAAATAGCCGCTCCGGGAAGCCGTATTGCCTGGTCACGAAACGGCCGGCCATATAGGAAATCTGGCACGCAATCAGACATCCCGTCGTGACCGCCACACCACCCAGCGCCGGGAAACCCTGGCTCCATGTCGCGACAGCTGACATCACGGCGACCAGCACGGTCGTCACGACAATGACCCATACGGGGCCGACGAGTCCGACGGCGAGGCCCGCGAGTGAACTTGTCGCCAGAAGCAGTTCGATCATGATGCGATGCGCCCACAACAACCGAGCGGTCGGCGATCGCCGTGATCATCCGATGCCGCAAGGCGCACCCATCTGACCGCAGCTGGAAGACTTGGGTACCCGCGATCTCCGGTCGTCCCCAACAGGCTGCTTTTAGTCTTAACGTGTCGCGTTTGATTAAAACGCGCGGGGCAATGAGGGGCGGCCCGGCCGGTCTTGCCCGTAGGACGCGTTGCAAAACTGTCACCAAAATCGTCGGCATGCGCTCGAACCGTTTCCCGCACAGGGGCGACCAATCGTCAGTGACGTGGTTTTGCTTCCGGCAAGGCCCGCCACCATGATGCGCCGCGGCTTGCGCGTGGGGTTGCGATTTGAGTTACTCAGGTTCGTCACATGATGTTGCCGGCGATCGTCGTGTCTCGCGTTGCGCCGGTGGAGAGACTCGCGAACAAGCTGGCCATCAGTCCGTCACCGTTTTTACGCAGATTTGAATCCAGGCGGCATTCGTCCGTGCAGGGGAGTTGTCCATGATTGGTCTGGTTCGCGCCGTCACTGTCTGCGCCGCGCTGGCGTTCGGCCTCGTCTCGGCTCACGCGGCCGACAAGGCTTTCCGGCGGGATGAGCTGGCGGATTCCGCGATCAAGCTCGAGGCCCAGATCAAGAAGGAGGCCGGACCGGTCGCCAAGAGCGCAGCCACGCTGCGCACCGACGCGGACGCCGCCTTCAAGCGCTCCGATTTCCGCGCCGGTCTGCAGACGCTGGGCCAGATCGTGGCGATTGCGCCCGACGACAGCGCCAACTGGCTGCGGCTTGCCAAGACCATCTTCCAGATCCGCCCGACGACCTCCTCGGAAACGACGTTCCTGCGCGAGCGCGCGGCGACGGCGGCCTATATCGCCTATCAGCGCGCCGGCAATGCCGGCGAGGAGGCCGAGGCGCTGGCCGTGCTCGGCCGTGCCATGGAAGAACGCAAGCTGTGGCGCCCGGCGCTGGATGCGCTGCGCCTGTCGCTCGAGATGCGCGAAGTCGCCGATGTCCGCGGCCAATACGAGAAGCTGCGCGATGATCACGGCTTCCGCTTGCTCGATTACACTGTGGACTCGGATTCCGCCTCGCCACGGGCCTGTTTCCAGTTCTCCGAAGAACTCGCCAAGCGGGTCGATTTCGCACCGTTCCTGGCGTTCGCCGGCAGCGACAAGCCGGCACTGACCTCCGAGGACAAGCAGCTCTGCGTCGAAGGCCTCAAGCATGGCGAGCGCTACAACATCAACCTGCGCGCCGGCCTGCCGTCCAGGGTGAAGGAGAGTCTGTCGAAATCGGCCGAGTTCAACATCTATGTGCGCGACCGCAAGCCGTTCGTGCGTTTCACCGGCCGCGCCTATGTGCTGCCGCGCACAGGCCAGCAGGGCATCCCCGTGGTCTCGGTCAACACCCAGGCTGTCACTGTAAATGTGTTCCGGATCGGCGATCGCAATCTGATCAACACTGTCATCGGCAGCGACTTCCAAAAGGCACTGAGCAAGTACCAGCTTGAGAGCCTCGGCGACGAGCGCGGCGTGAAGGTCTGGACCGGCGAACTGGCCACAGCCTCCACGCTGAATGCCGACGTCACCACCGCATTTCCAGTCGATCAGGCCATCGGCGAATTGCAGCCCGGCGTCTATGTCATGACCGCCGCGGCGAAGGGGCCGGGCTCCGGCAGCGGTGACGACGACGGCTCGCTGGCGACCCAGTGGTTTATCGTCTCGGATTTAGGCCTCACGGCGTTCTCCGGCAATGACGGCATCCACGTCTTCGTCAATTCGCTGGCGTCCACCGATCCGATGGCCAAGGCGGACGTCCGGCTGGTCGCGCGCAACAACGAGATACTCGCCACAAAGAAGACCGATGACTCCGGCCATGTGCTGTTCGAGGCAGGGATGGCCAAAGGCGAGGGCGGTTTGTCGCCGGCGTTGCTGACGGTGACATCGGACAAGAACGACTATGCGTTCCTGAGTCTCAAATCGAACGCCTTCGACCTTAGCGATCGTGGCGTCTCGGGCCGTGCGGTTCCCGCCGGTGCCGATGCCTTTGTCTATGCCGAGCGCGGCGTCTATCGCTCCGGTGAGACGGTTTACCTCACCGCACTGTTGCGCGACGGACAGGGCAATGCCGTGACTTCCGGTCCGATGACCCTCGTGGTCGAACGGCCGGATGGCGTCGAGTTCCGCCGTGCCGTCCTGCAGGATCAGGGCGCTGGTGGCCGCAGCCTGACATTGCCGCTGAATTCTGCGGTTCCGACCGGCACCTGGCGTGTTCGTGCCTTCACCGATCCGAAGGCGCCATCGATCGGCGAGACCACTTTCATGGTCGAGGATTACGTCCCGGATCGGATCGAATTCGAGATATCTTCCAAGGACAAATTCATCAAAGCTGATGCTCCTGTAGAACTTAAGGTGGATGGTCGTTTCCTCTATGGCGCACCCGCGTCGGGCCTGCAGCTCGAAGGCGATCTGCTTGTCAGCCCAGCCGCCAGCCGTCCAGGATTCACCGGCTACCAGTTCGGCGTGGCCGACGAGGAAAGCGCCAGCAACGAACGCACGCCGATCGAGAATCTGCCAGCGGCCGATGCAAATGGCGTCGCCACGTTCCCGGTCAGCCTCGCCAAGCCGCCGTCGTCGACGCGGCCGCAGGAAGCACAAATATTCCTTCGCATGACTGAAGCGGGTGGCCGCGCTGTCGAGCGCAAGTTCGTGCTGCCCGTCGCGCCCAACGCGCCGATGATCGGCGTCAAGCCGCTGTTCAAGGACAAGAACGTCGCTGAGGGGGATAATGCCGCGTTCGACGTCGTGGTGGTATCGCCGGAGGGAACCTCGCTGGCGCGCAGCGGCCTGCGTTACGAATTGCTCAAAATGGAATCGCGGTACCAATGGTACCGGCAGAATTCATCCTGGGATTACGAGCCCGTCAAATCGATCAAGCGCGTGGCCGATGGCGACCTCACCATTGCCGCCAATGCGCCGGCCCGTATCTCGCTGCAGCCGCAGCCCGGCCGCTATCGTCTCGACGTGAAATCCAATGAAGCCGATGGACCGATCACGTCGGTGCAGTTCGACGTTGGCTGGTATTCCGACGGCAGCGCCGATACGCCGGACCTGCTGGAGACCTCCATCGACAAGCCTGAATATCTGTCGGGCGACACCATGACCGTTTCGGTCAATGCCCGCGCGGCCGGCCTTCTGACAATCAACGTGCTCGGCGACCGCCTGCTAACCACCCAGAACGTCGCGGTCAAGGAAGGGCAGTCGCAGATCAAGATCCCAGTCGGCAAGGACTGGGGCACGGGTGCCTATGTAGTGGCGACGCTGCGCCGGCCGCTCGACGCAGCCGCCAAGCGCATGCCGGGCCGCGCCATCGGGCTGAAGTGGTTCGGTATCGACAAGAAGGCGCGAACGCTGGATGTCGCTCTATCGCCGCCGGCACTGATCCGCCCGAGCACCACACTGAGGCTGCCGGTGAAAGTCGGCGGGCTCAATCCCGGTGAGGACGCCAAGATCGTCGTTGCCGCGGTCGATGTCGGCATTCTCAACCTGACCAACTACAAGCCGCCTGCGCCGGATGACTATTATCTCGGCCAGCGCCGCATGACGTCGGAAATTCGTGACATCTACGGGCAGCTGATCGACGGCATGCAGGGCACGCGCGGTCAGCTACGCACCGGTGGCGATAGTGCCGGCGCGCAGATCGAGGGCTCGCCGCCCACGCAGAAGCCGATGGCGCTGTATTCCGGCATCGTCACTGTGGCTGCAGATGGCACCGCGCAGATTGATTTCGAGATCCCGGAATTCGCCGGCACCGCGCGCGTGATGGCCGTGGCATGGACCGCGACCAAGCTCGGCCGTGCGACCGTGGATGTCACGGTGCGCGATCCGGTGGTGCTGACGGCGACGCTGCCGCGTTTCCTGCTGTCGGGCGACCAAGGCACCATGAGCTTCGACCTCGACAATGTCGAAGGCGCGGCCGGTGACTACACCATCTCCGTCAAGACCTCGGGGCCCGTGAAACTCACCGGCAATCCGGCGACGACTGTGAAACTGGCTGCCAAGCAGCGCAGTTCCATGGCGCTGGCCATCGATGCATCGGGTGCGGGCTCGGCGCAGTTCGACGTCGATATCAAGGGACCGAATGGCCTGACACTGGCGCGGCATTACGTTCTGGACGTCAAAGCGGCCACGCAGGTGCTGGCGCGGCGGTCGATCCGTACGCTGGCGAAGGGCGAGAGCCTGACGCTGACATCGGACATGTTCTCCGATCTGGTGACGGGCACCGGCGGCGTTTCGCTGTCGGTCAGCCTGTCGACCGCGCTGGATGCTGCGACTATCCTCAAGGCGCTGGATCGATATCCCTATGGCTGCTCGGAGCAGATCACCAGCCGCGCGATGCCGCTATTGTATGTCAATGATCTCGCGGCCGGCGCGCATCTGGCGATGGACACCGGGGTCGATCAGCGTATCAAGGACTCGATCGACAGACTGCTGGCGCGCCAGGGCTCGAATGGCTCGTTTGGCCTGTGGTCCGCAGGCGGCGATGATGCCTGGCTCGACGCTTACGTCACGGATTTCCTGACCCGTGCCCGTGAAAAGGGCTTTGTGGTGCCGGACGTGCTGTTCCGTGCTGCACTCGACCGCGTCCGTAATTCGGTGGTCAATGCTGACGAGCCGGAGAAGGACGGCGGCCGCGATCTTGCTTACGGACTCTATGTGCTGGCCAAGAACGGCACCGCGCCGATCGGCGACCTGCGCTATCTCGCCGATACCAAGCTGAACAACCTGGCGACGCCGATCGCCAAGTCGCAGCTTGCGGCGGCACTGGCGCTGGTCGGTGACCGTGCCCGCGCCGAGCGTGTCTATGCGGCAGCAGTTGAAAGCCTCGCGCCGAAGCCGATCATCGAGTTCGGCCGCGTCGATTACGGCTCGGCGCTGCGCGATGCCGCAGCACTGGTCTCGTTGGCGAGCGAGGGCAATGCTCCGCGTGCCACGCTGACGCAGGCCGTCCAGCGCGTCGAAGCGGCGCGTGGCCTGACGCCGTTCACCTCGACGCAGGAGAATGCGTGGCTGGTACTGGCGTCGCGTGCACTGGCCAAGGAAGCCAATACGCTGGCGCTCGACGTCAACGGTTCGCCGGTGAAGACCGCGCTCTATCGCAGCTACAAGGCCGCGGAGATGGCGGGGCAGCCGATCAAGATCACCAACACCGGCGATACACCGGTGCAGGCCGTTGTCTCGGTCTCCGGTTCGCCGATCACAGCGGAACCGGCTGCATCGAACGGCTTCAAGATCGAGCGCAATTACTTCACGCTCGACGGCAAGCCTGCCGATGTCACCAAGGCCAAGCAGAATGATCGCTTCGCCGTGGTGCTGAAGATCACCGAGGCCAAGCCGGAATACGGGCACATTATGGTGGCCGATTATCTCCCGGCCGGTTTCGAGATCGACAATCCGCATCTGGTGTCGTCGGGGGACAGCGGCACGCTGGACTGGATTGAAGACGGTGAGGAGCCGGAGAATACCGAGTTCCGCGATGATCGCTTCACGGCGGCGATCGACCGGAAGAGCGACGACAAGGCGGTGTTCACGGTCGCCTATATCGTTCGCGCGGTGTCGCCCGGCAAATACGTGCTGCCGCAGGCCTATGTGGAGGACATGTATAATCCGTCGCGCTACGGACGGACCGGGACAGGTCGGGTCGAGGTTGCAAAGGCGAAATGAGTGAGGGTACGTCCACGTCACAGGGACCAACGTCACATGCGGCGTCATCCTTGGACTTGACCCGGGGATCCACCTTGCCGACCGGTGACTGCGACAAGATCGATGGCCGGGTCGAGCCCGGTCATGACGTGGGGAGGGGCTGGCATTTCATCCGGCGGCGATCGGTCAGGCGAGCATTCGTCACTGTGGCCGCTTCTATGGTCCTGAGTGGTGCAATCTTCGCTGCATGGATGGTCTCGCTTGGCCCGCTCCCACTCGAACAGGCACGGGAGATCTCCACCACCGTCATCGACCGCAACGGCAAACTGCTGCGCGCCTATGCCATGGCCGATGGACGCTGGCGGCTTCCGGTCGACGCAAAGACCTCCGTCGATCCCGGCTATCTCAACCTGCTGCTCGGCTACGAAGACAAACGCTTCTATAGCCATCACGGCGTTGATCCGCTGGCGCTCGGCCGCGCCGCGCTTCAACTCGTCACCCGCGGCGAGATCGTGTCGGGTGGCTCGACTATCACGATGCAATTGGCGCGACTGATCGAGCCGCGCCAGCAGCGCTCGATATCGGCAAAGATCCGTCAGGCCGTGCGCGCCCTGCAGATCGAACGGCAGATGAGCAAGGACGAGATCCTCAATCTCTATCTGGCACTGGCGCCGTTCGGCGGCAATCTCGAAGGCATTCGGGCGGCGTCCATCGCCTATTTCGGCAAGGAGCCGAAGCGCCTGTCGCTGGCGGAGAGCGCGCTGCTGGTGGCGCTGCCGCAGTCGCCTGAGCATCGCCGGCTCGATCGCCATCCCGGAAATGCTCGCGTGGCGCGCGACCGCGTGCTGGAACGCATGGTGAGTGAGGGCAGGGTCTCCGCCTCCGACGCCATACAGGCCAGGGCCACTAGCGTGCCCAAGCTGCGCAAGCCGATGCCAATCCTGGCGCCGCATTCGGCGGACCAGGCGACGTTGCTGCACAGGGATCGTCCCGTCATCAAGCTGGCACTGGATGCTGGCATCCAGCGCGCGCTGGAAGGCCTCGCCCGTGACCGCGCAGCGGCGCTGGGCAACAACATCTCCATCGGCCTGATCGCGGTCGACAACGAGAGCGGCGACGTGCTCGCTCATGTCGGCTCGCCCGATTATTTCGATGATCGCCGCGCCGGACAGGTCGATATGACCCGCGCGGTGCGTTCGCCGGGCTCGACACTGAAGCCGTTCATCTACGGCCTCGCCTTTGAAGATGGCTTCGTGCATCCGGAAAGCCTGATCGAGGATCGGCCGGTTCGCTTCGGCACTTATGCGCCGGAGAATTTCGATATGAGTTTTCAGGGTACTGTGTCGGTCCGGAAAGCACTGCAGTTGTCGCTGAATGTGCCGGCGATTGCGCTGCTCGATCGCGTCGGCGCATCGCGCTTGTCGTCACGCCTGAAACCGGCCGGTGGCAATCTGGTGCTGCCGCCGGGCGAGACGCCCGGACTGGCCATGGGCCTCGGCGGCGTCGGCATTACGCTGCAGGACCTCGTCCAGCTTTATACGGGTGTGGCCCGGCTCGGCAGCGCCAAACCGTTGCGCGAGATCATGCAGGCCAATGGCGGCGACGATCGCGAGCCTTTGCGATTGATGGATCCGGTCGCGGCCTGGCAGGTCGGCAATGTCCTGATTGGGACGCCGCCGCCCGAGAATGCGGCGCATAACCGGATCGCCTTCAAGACCGGCACCAGCTACGGCTATCGCGATGCCTGGTCGGTCGGTTTCGATGGCCGCATGACGATCGGTGTCTGGGTCGGCCGTCCGGATGGCGCGCCGGTGTCGGGACTGGTTGGCCGCACGGCCGCAGCTCCGATTCTGTTCGATGCCTTTGCCCGCACCGGTAAGCTGCCGGCACCGCTGCCCAAGGCCCCCAAGGGGGCGCTAATGGCCAGCAACGCTAAATTACCGCTGCCGCTGCGTCGGTTCCGGCCGGTCGGTGAGTTGATCCGGACCGGCAGCGATCAGGCCCTTCATATCCAGTTCCCGCTGAACGGTTCCCGGATCGACGCCAGTGCCGGCGAAAATGCACTGTCGGCCGTGCCGGTCAAGGTGGCCGGCGGGGTCGCGCCCATGACCATGCTCGTCAACGGCGTGGCGGTCGGCGAGCTCGACAGCCGGCGCCAGCGGCTGATCGACCCGCCCGGTCCGGGCTTCGTCAGGCTGACGGTCATGGACGCCATGGGCGTGGCGGACACAGTTGTGGTCAGAATTCAATAAGCTCCGGCTAACTGGTTGTCCGGTCGGTGGTTTCAGCGTATGCGACAGGCATGGCCGAGACCTATCCAAGACCCCGATTTGGCGCCCCGCGCGAGCCGAAAACCCGTGTTGATCCGGGCGGGAAGCTGGTGCGCGTGCTGGACTTTGCGAGCTTAAGTCACGCTCGCGCGGTCGCGTTCCTGGCCATTGTCGGGTTCCTGTTCTTCCTGCCGGGCTTCTTCACCATCCCGCCGATCGACCGCGACGAAGCCCGCTTTGCGCAGGCGACCAAGCAGATGGTCGAGACCGGCGATTTCGTCGACATCCGGTTCCAGGACGAGGTCCGCTACAAGAAACCGGTCGGCATCTACTGGATGCAGGCGGCCGTGGTCGAGACCGCCGAGGCGCTGGGCTTGCAGAATGCGGAAGTGCGCATCTGGCTCTATCGCGTGCCGTCGCTGATTGGCGCCATTGGTGCAGTGCTGCTGACCTACTGGACCGCATTGGCTTTCGTGACGCGGCGCGGTGCGGTGCTGGCCGGCCTGATCATGTGCAGTTCGGTGCTGCTCAATGTCGAGGCGCGCCTCGCCAAGACAGATGCCATGTTGCTGCTGACAGTCATCGCCGTGATGGGCGCGATGGCCCGAATTTACCTGGCGTGGCAGCGCGGCGAGGAGGCCGACAAGTCGCGCTGGCAGGAGCCGGCGGTGTTCTGGACGGCGATGGCGATCAGCATTCTCGTCAAGGGACCGCTGATCCTGATGTTCGTCGGGCTAACTGTTGTCGCGCTGGCGATCATGGATCGCTCGGTCGCGTGGCTGTGGCGGTTGCGGCCGCTGGTCGGCGTGGTCTGGATGCTGCTGCTGGTGCTGCCCTGGTTCGTCGCGATCTTCCTCAAATCCGGCCAGGCGTTTTTCTCCAATTCGCTCGGCGGCGACATGCTGAGCAAGCTGGCCGCGCAGGAGTCCCACGGCGCGCCTCCGGGCACCTATTTCCTGCTGTTCTGGATCACCTTCTGGCCCGGAGCACCGCTGGCCGGTATGGCCACGCCGGCGATCTGGCGCGCGCGGCGCGAGCCCGGGGCGCAATATCTGCTGGCCTGGCTGATCCCGTCCTGGATCGTGTTCGAAGTGGTGATGACCAAGCTGCCGCATTACGTGCTGCCGCTCTATCCGGCGATCGCCATTCTCATTATCGGCGCGCTTGAGCGCCGGGTGCTGGCACGCAACTGGCTGGCGCGGGGCGCGGCGTGGTGGTTCGCGATTCCGGTGCTGACCGCTGTGGTCGCGGAGATCGGCGCCGTGGCGATCGTGCGCCATCCGGTGTTTCTGGCGTGGCCCTTCGCCGCCGCGGCGCTGGTCTTCGGCCTGTTTGCCTGGTGGTTGTATGAAGACGCCCGCGCGGAACGCTCATTGCTGAATGCGGTCGTGGCCTCGCTGTTCATGAGCGCCGCTTTTTATGGCGTGTTGCTGCCGTCGCTTCGACCCTTGTTTCCAAGTGTGCAGATCGCACGCGCGCTGCGTAACGTGGTCTGTGTCGGTCCCAAGGCTGCTGCGGCGGGATATCATGAGCCAAGCCTGGTGTTCATGACCGGCACATCCACACAGCTCACCGATGGCGCGGGCGCGGCGGATTTCCTGGGGCAGGGCAGCTGCCGCTTCGCACTTGTCGAACTGCGGTCGGAGCGCCAGTTCGCGATGCGCGCCGAGGCCATCGGCCTGCGCTACAACGTGGCCACGCGCATCGACGGCTATAATTTCTCGCAGGGCAAAGCGATTTCGGTGGCCATCTATCGCTCCGAAGGGACCGAGTGATGTCCACCCCGGACAGGCCGGAGTCTCAGTCCTATCTGTCGCAACTCGTTGCGCTGGTGTGGCAGTCCTTCGCACAGCTTGTTCGCGCGCCGTCGCATTCGCGGCGTGCAGTAGCTGCGCGTTACTGGGCGCGCCGCTCGCTGGTGCTTGGCGCCATGACCGCCGTGATCATCATCGCGCTGATGTTCGTCGTCGATGCCACCGAGATCGGACTGATGCCGGCGCGCGGCACGGCTGGCCTGTGGCCACTGCGCATTTTCACGGATTTTGGTAAGGACGAACATGTCCTGCTGGCGTTGCTTGCGATCATGATCGTGCTGGCGCTGCTGACGCCGCTGCGCCATGGCACGTCGCGCGCAGTGCTCGTCAGCTTCGGGACCCGGATCCAGTACGTCTTCCTGTCGGTTGCGCTGTCCGTCTTTGTGACTGAAATCGTCAAGGGCGCGCTCGGTCGCGGCAGACCTTTTGTCAGCGGCGCGGCGGACCCGTTCAATTTCTCGCATTTTGCCTGGACGCCGGCCTATGCCAGCTTCCCGTCGGGCCATGCGACCACGAGTTTCGCGCTGGCCTTCGCGGTCGCCGCTCTATGGCCGCGGCTGCGCACGGCGATGATCGTCTACGCCGTCGCGATCTGCGCCAGCCGGCTCGTGTTGCTGGCGCATCATGCCAGTGACGTGGTCGGCGGCGGGCTGGTCGGCTGGATGGGCGCCATGACGGTGCGCTACTGGTTTGCGGCCCGGCATCTGGCTTTCACCATTCACCAGGACGGCACCATCGCCCCGCTGCCCGGGCCGTCCGCGAGCCATTTCAAAAGGGTTGCCCGCGGGGCCGCGGCCCCATAAGAAGCGATCTTTGCTGGGCTGGCTGCGACAAGTTCCCGCAGGACCACCCCCCAACCATGAGCTCCGATTTGTCCGCTCCCGAAGTTGCCTCCGTCGACGTTTCCGTTGTGGTGCCCGTACGCAACGAGCAGGACAATGTCGCGCCCTTGATCGCTGAGATCACTGCTGCGCTCGACGGCCGCTGGCCTTACGAGATCATCTATGTCAATGACGGCTCGACCGACGCGACGCCAGCACGGCTCGCCGAATTGATGCAAACGCGCAGTAACCTGCGCCGCATCGACCACGTTGCATCAGCGGGCCAGTCGGCCGCCGTACGCACGGGAGTGCGCAACGCGCGCGGTGCGATCGTGGTGACGCTGGACGGCGATGGTCAGAACAATCCGGCATTCCTGCCCAACCTGATTTCCGCGATCCAGGACGGTGGCGGCCGCGTCGGCCTTGCTGCCGGGCAACGGGTCGGTCGCAAGGATACCGGTTTCAAGAAGGCGCAGTCCAAGATCGCCAATGCGGTGCGCAATGCGATCCTCAAGGACGGTACCCGGGATACCGGATGTGGTCTGAAGGCGTTCCGCCGCGATGTGTTCTTGTCGATGCCTTATTTCGATGGTCTGCATCGCTTCCTTCCGGCGCTGGTGCGTCGTGAGGGCTTTGATATCGCCTATGTCGATGTCACCGATCGGCCGCGCCATTCCGGCGTGTCCAATTACGGATTCTTTGACCGTCTCTGGATCGGCATCATGGACCTCGCTGGCGTCTGGTGGCTGATCCGCCGCAAGCGTACGACGCCGGTCGCAATCGAGTTCAAATAAATGCTGCTTCAATACGGCCAGGCACTTGGCGACTATCTCTATGACGTATTCGTCGCGAAGTTCGATTTCTGGCTCGCCTTCGGCCTGATCGCGCAGTTGCTGTTTACCGCGCGCTTCCTCGTACAGTGGATTTCCAGCGAGCGCGCCGGGCAGAGCGTCGTGCCCATGGCGTTCTGGTTCTTCTCGATGGGCGGCGGGTTCATGACGCTGATCTACGGCGTTGCCAAGCGCGAACCGGTGATCATCCTCGGCCAGGCGTTTGCCACGGTGATCTATGTCCGCAACATCATGCTGATCATCAAGAACCGCGGTACCGGATCCAAGACGCTCGATAGCTGAGCGTCTTGCCTGGCGTCCTTGCCGATCAAAGCGCCGCGTTGAACGCTGCCAGGCCGCGCTCCAGATCCGCCTTCAGATCATCCACGCTTTCCAGGCCGATATGAAACCGGAGCGCCGGACCGCCGGGCGCCCATGTCGTCGCGCTGCGATAGTCCGAGCAGTCGAACGGAATGACAAGGCTCTCGAATCCGCCCCAGGAGTAGCCCATGCCGAACAGCTTGACGGTGTCGAGCAGGGCATCGACGGCCTTTTGCGGCGATGGCTTCAGGATGATGCTGAATAGGCCCGATGCGCCGGTGAAATCGCGCTTCCAGATGGCGTGGCCTGGGTGGCTCGGCAAAGCGGGATGCAGTACTTTCAGCACTTCGGGGCGGGTCTCCAGCCACCGCGCCATCTCCAGCGCCGAGCGCTGATGATGCGCGAGACGCACTGACATCGTACGCAGCCCGCGGAGAGCAAGGAAGACGTCGTCTGGGCCTGCGCATGTCCCGAGCAGCCTGATGCCTTCGCTGATCAGCGGCCACGCTGCCTCATTGGCGGAGATGGTGCCAAACATGATGTCGGAGTGGCCGCCGATATATTTGGTCGCCGCCTGGATACTGATATCGACGCCCTGTTCGAGCGAGCGATGATAGAGCGGCGTGGCCCAGGTATTGTCATCGAGTACCAGCGCGCCGTGCGCATGCGCGATGCCGGCGATGACGGGCACATCCGGCATTTCGAAGGATTGCGAGCCCGGCGCTTCGACCATGACGGCCCGGGTGTTCGGCTTGAACAACGCTTCAATGCCGGCGCCGATCAGCGGGTCGAAATAGGTGGTTTCGATGCCGTAGCGCGCCAGCATGCCGTTACAGAAATTGCGCGTCGGCCGATAGGCGCTGTCGCTGACGAGAAGATGATCGCCGGCCTTGAGCACCGAGAGCAGGGCGGTCGAGATCGCGGCGAGGCCCGACGGCACCAGCCCGACGCCGGCGCATTTGGGGCCTTCCAGCGCCATCAATGCTTCCTGCAGCGCCTTGGTGGTCGGCGTGCCGTGGCGGCCATACTGAAACTCGCCGCGATGCGCATGGAGATCGTCGGCGGTCGGATACAGCACCGTGGAGCCGCGTACGACCGGCGGATTGACAAAGCCCCGCTGCGATTTGGTGTCGCGGCCGGCGGTGACGATCACTGTGTCCGTGTCGAGCGAATTTGTGCCGTGATTGTCGTTCGAAGCTGTCATGATGGAGCCGCCGGTCTGCAGGTGTTGCAAGGCCATTGGCAATCTCGGCTGCCGAATGGCTGGTTCCGTCACTAAGAGGACACGGCGGATGGCCGTCAACCCCTTGACCCGGCTGGCTGATCGTTCTCTGTTGCGGACCTCGTCGATCCGCGCGGTACGTCGAGGGGGCCTGCCGCGAAATCTGCGATTTCCTGCTGATTCGTCCGGTCTTTTTAGATTGTCTCTGCTGTAGTTCGCCTTTCCGGCCGGGCAATTCGCGGCTAAGGAACGGAACCGTTGGTTCGTCATTCAATTCTTTGCGTCGACCGAGCGTCCTGACGTTCTCAAAGAGGCCTTACATGAAACGCGCAACCTTGATGTTCTCTCTCGCTCTTGCGGCCGGTCTGACCGCGCAAGGCGCGTCTGCGCAGACACTGAAGACGGTGAAGGACCGCGGCATGCTGTCCTGTGGCGTGACCCAGGGGTTGCCGGGTTTCTCTGCGCCGGATGACAAGGGCAACTGGGTCGGCTTCGACGTCGATCTGTGCCGCGGCATCGCGGCGGCGATCTTCAACGATGCGACCAAGGTGAAATATGTGCCGCTCTCGGCGAAGGACCGGTTCACTGCCTTGCAGTCCGGCGAGATCGATGTGCTGTCGCGCAACACGACCTGGACGCTGTCGCGCGATGCGTCACTTGGCGTGAACTTCGCTGGCATCAACTACTATGACGGCCAGGGCTTTCTGGTCCGCAAGTCGCTCAAGGTGAATTCGGCCCTCGAGCTCAATAGCGCCTCGATCTGTCTGCAAACCGGGACCACCAACGAGCAGAATGTTGCCGACTATTTCAAGGGCAACAACATGAAGTATGAAGTGATCGCGTTCTCGACCGCCGACGAGACCATCAAGGCCTATGAGTCCGGCCGTTGCGACGTGTTCACCGCCGATATCTCGCAGCTCTATGCGGAGCGCTTGAAGCTCACCGTGCCTGCCGACCACGCGGTGTTGCCTGAGGTGATCTCCAAGGAGCCGCTCGGCCCATTGGTGCGCCATGGCGACGATCAGTGGCTGGATGTGGTGCGCTGGACGCTGTTCGCGATGGTCAATGCGGAGGAACTGGGCATTACGCAGAAAAACGTCGACGAGCAGGCGAAATCCGACAAGCCGGAGCTGAAGCGTATCTTCGGTACTGACGGCAATCTCGGCGAAACATTGGGCCTGACCAAGGACTGGTTTGCGCGCATCATCAGGGCGACCGGCAATTACGGTGAGGTGTTCGATCGCAATGTCGGCGCCGGCTCCAAACTCGGCATCTCGCGCGGTCTGAACCAGCTCTGGAACAAGGGTGGCATTCAATACGCGCCGCCGATCCGCTGAGCGCATCATCGCCCGTGGCGACATCGACCGAAGCCAGAAAGCCGCCGCTGCAACTCGCTGCAAAATTGCGGCGGGTGCTGGGCGGGCAGGCCGGCTGGAGCGGCTTTGTCCTGCAGATCCTGTTCGTCGCGGCGCTGGTCTGGGTCGGCTATGAGATCGTTGAGAATGCGCGCAGCAATCTGGCTGCGCAGAAAATTGCATCCGGCTTCGGCTTCCTGTCGAATACCGCGGGCTTTGCGGTCAGTCAGGCACTGATCCCATATTCGGAGGCGGACACCTATCTGCAGGTGTTCTTCGTCGGCCTCGTGAACACGCTGGTCGTGTCGCTGATAGGCATCTTCTTTGCGACAATCATCGGCCTCATCGTCGGCCTCGGCCGGATGTCGCCGAACTGGCTGCTGGCGCGCATTGCCGGCGGCTATGTCGAACTGATCCGTAACCTGCCGCTGCTGTTCCAGATCCTGTTTTGGTATCTCGCCGTGCTCGCGACGCTGCCGCAGCCGCGCCAAAGCATCGCGCTACTGGACAGCTTCTTTCTCAGCAATCGGGGCTTTGGCTTGCCTAAGCCCATCGGGACCGAGGCCTTTACGCCGTTCGTGGTTGCAGTGATCGTTGCGATCATCGCCGCGCCGGTGTTGCGCGTTTATGCGCGGCAGCAGCTCTTCGCCAGGGGGCGTGTGATAGCCGTCTGGCCGACGACCCTGGGCTTGCTGGTCGGCTTGCCGCTTCTGACGGCGCTTGTGCTCGGCAAGCCAGTGACATTCGAGTATCCCGTATTGAAAGGTTTCAATTTCTCAGGCGGTCTGCGCGTCCTACCAGAATTCGTCGCGCTGACGCTGGCGCTCTCGACTTATACGGCCGCCTTCATCGCCGAGATCGTCCGTGCCGGCGTCCAGTCGGTGCACAAGGGACAGAGTGAGGCGGGGGCATCGCTCGGGCTCTCGCGTGGTGCGACGCTGCGCCTGATCGTGGTGCCGCAGGCGATGCGCGTGATCCTGCCGCCGCTGACCAACCAGTATCTCAATCTCACCAAGAACTCGTCGCTTGCCGTCGCCATCGGCTATCCCGATCTGGTGTCGGTGTTCGCTGGCACGACAATGAGCCAGACCGGGCAAGCCATCGAGATCATCGCCATCGCCATGGCGGTCTATCTCGCGATCTCGCTGGTCACGAGCGCCCTCATGAGCGTCTATGGCTGGCGGATCTCGCGGAGCATGGGCGCATGAGCGACACCAGCTTCGTTGCAAAAGAACTGATCGCGGAGCGCGCCGCGCCGGTGCGCAGCACGGGCGTCATAGGCTTTGTGCAGGCGCGGTTGCTGAATTCACCGACCAATATTCTGCTGACTGTTGTGAGCCTGTTGCTGCTGTGGTTCACGATTGTCCCCACAGTCAAATTCCTGCTGATCGACGCCGTCTGGCAGGGGCAGGACCGAACCGCGTGTTTGCCGGAGAGTGTCGGTCGCCCCGTGGGCGCGTGCTGGCCGTTCGTGCAGGCCAAATTCACGCAGTTCATCTACGGCTTCTATCCCGAGCCGGAACGCTGGCGCGTCAACCTGACATTCTTGCTCGGTGCACTATTACTTCTGCCGCTGTTGATCCCGCGTCTGCCCGCGAAGAGTGTGAATGCCGGACTGTTCTTCCTTGCCTTCCCCCTCGTGGCGTTCTTCCTGCTGTATGGCGGCGGCATCAATGGATTCGGTATCAGTTGGGCCGCGGAGTTGCTGTCGACCGTCGCGGTTCACCTCATGGATATCGGTCGCCGGCTCAGGGGCTTGGGTCTTCTGTCCGATGTTGCTGTCATCGGTTATCCGCTTACGTTGATCGGCAATGGCATCGTGGCATTCGGCGACGGCCTGCAACTCGTCGCGCTGCCGTTCGACTGGCTGCGCAACCAGGGCGTTAACAACGGCTCGCCGGTCTGGTTCGAACTGACGGTAACCGCCGTCGTGGTGTCGCTGCTCATTTTCCTGTTGAATGGCCATGTCCGGAGCGGCTGGCATGCGCTGGCCAATAGTGTCTCCATCTTTATTGGCATCGCTATCGTCATTGCCCTGCTGCGGCTCAATCGCGGCGGATTGCCCATCGTCGATACGCGGCTATGGGGTGGTTTGCTGGTGACACTAGTGGTGTCAATCACCGGCATCGTCACGTCCATGCCTGTCGGTATCGCGTTGGCGCTGGGGCGGCGCTCAACCATTCCGTTGATCCGGCTGTTCTCGATTGCCTTCATCGAGTTCTGGCGCGGCGTGCCGCTGATCACCGTGCTGTTCTTTGCCACTTACATGCTGCCGCTGTTCCTGCCGGGCACTTTCACCGTCGATGGCCTTGTGCGCGCGCTGATCGGCATCGCGCTGTTTGCAGGCGCCTACAATGCCGAGGTGATCCGCGGCGGATTGCAGGCGATCCCGCGCGGGCAGGCGGAGGCGGCGAGTGCGCTGGGTCTCTCGTGGTGGAAGACGACGCGTCTGGTGGTGATGCCCCAGGCGCTGCGCCATGTCATTCCTGGCCTCGTCAACAGCTTCATCGCGCTTCTGAAGGATACGTCGCTGGTGTCGATCGTGGCGCTGTTCGATCTGCTCGGTCAGCTCCGCGCGGCCTTCGCAGATCCGAGCTGGTCGACGCCAACGACCTTGTTCACCGGCTTTGCCTTTACCGGCATCATGTATTTCGTGATGTGCTTCGGCATCTCGCGCTATTCGCTGTTCGTCGAGCACCGGCTCAATGCGCATCGGCGGAGTTGAGGTAACATGTCCGTATCCGTAAATCCCATCGTCTCGATTGCCGGTCTCAACAAATGGTTCAGTGATTTCCACGTGCTGCGCGACATCGATCTCGCGGTCGGCCACGGCGAGCGTATCGTGATCTGCGGCCCGTCGGGTTCAGGCAAATCGACGCTGATCCGCTGCATCAATGCGCTGGAGGAATTTCAGGAGGGCCGCATCACCATCGATGGCATCGAACTCGGCCCCAATCTGCGTCGCGTCGATGATGTCAGACGCGACGTCGGCATGGTGTTCCAGAGCTTCAACCTGTTTCCGCATCTGACGGTGCTGGAGAACTGTACATTGGCGCCGATCTGGGTAAGGCACATGCCGAAGAAGGACGCAGATGCCGCGGCGATGAAATATCTCGAGCGGGTACGCATTCCGGACAAGGCCAATGCCTATCCCGGTCAGCTCTCTGGCGGCCAGCAGCAGCGCGTGGCGATCGCGCGTGCGTTGACGATGAATCCGAAAGTGATGTTGTTCGACGAGCCGACCTCGGCGCTGGACCCGGAAATGGTCAAGGAAGTGCTGGACACGATGGTCGATCTTGCCGGCGAGGGCATGACCATGCTGGTGGTCACCCACGAGATGGGCTTTGCCAGGGAAGTCGCCAGCCGGGTGGTGTTCATGGATGCCGGACAGATCATCGAGGCGAATGCGCCGGACGAGTTCTTCGCCAATCCGCAGCATGCCCGGACGAAGCTGTTCCTGAGCCAGATTCTTCGCTGAGGCTCGGCGCCTCAGACTTTCTCGAACGGCACCGAGATATCGCTCTTTTTCTCCAGCCATGCCGGGACCGGCAGGTTCTTGCTGCGCATGAAGTCGGGATTGAACAGCTTCGACTGATAGCGGCCGCCGGAGTCGCAGAGAATGGTCACAATGGTCTTGCCGGGCCCCAACTCCTTTGCGAGCTGGATAGCGCCTGCGATGTTGATGCCGGTCGAACCGCCAAGGCAGAGGCCTTCGTGCTGGAGCAGGTCATAGATGACGGCGACGGCTTCCTCGTCAGAGATCAGGAAGGCGGTATCGACCTTTGCGGTTTCGATGACCGGCGTCACGCGGCCGATCCCTATGCCTTCCGTGATGGAATCGCCGGGCGTGGACTTGGCTTCGCCATGCTTGAACCAGTTATACATCGCAAAGCCATTTGGATCGGCGCAGGCCGTAACGATGTTGGTGTTCTTTTCCTTGAGGTAACGGGTCGTGCCCGCCAGCGTGCCGCCGGTGCCCACTGCCGAGATGAAGCCGTCGACCTTGCCGCCAGTCTGCTCCCAGATCTCGGGACCGGTCGATTCATAATGGGCTTTGGCGTTGTCGAGGTTGTTCCACTGGTCGGCAAACAGAACGCCGTTCGGCTCGGTCTTGCGCAGCTGATCTGCGAGCCGTCGTCCGACATGCTGATAGTTGTTCGGATTGGCGAACGGCAGCGCCGGCACTTCGACCAGTTCGGCGCCGTTGAGCCGCAGCATATCTTTCTTTTCCTGGCTCTGCGTCTCCGGGATCACGATCAGCGTGCGATAACCGCGCGCGCTCGCCACGACGGCGAGACCGATACCTGTATTGCCCGCAGTCGCCTCGACAATGAGACCGCCCGGCTTGAGATCGCCGCGCTTCTCGGCTTCAAGGATCATCCATTTGCCGGCGCGGTCCTTCACCGACTGGCCGGGATTCATGAATTCGGCCTTGCCGAGAATGGTGCAGCCGGTCAGTTCGGATGCGCGCTTCAGCTTGATCAGAGGCGTGTTGCCGATCGCCTCGACGACGTCTTTGTTGAAGGTCATGGTGCTGAAATTCTTCGCTCGGGTTATCGATCTTGTCGCGACCCTAGTAGAGGCCGCAGTGCCATACAAGGGAAGGGTCCCGTCTCAAGATCTGCCGCAGTGCGGAAAGTCCAGGGCGCGGGCTATGGAGCTTTTGCGAATACGACCTGGCGAACGTCGATATTCCCGGACAGGAAACCGGCCTCGCAATAGGCCAGGTAGTATTCCCACAGTCGCCGGAACCGGTCGTCGAAACCGAGCGGCGTCAGACTTGGCCACGCCGCGCGGAAACTATCTCTCCAGGTGGCCAGCGTCTTGGCATAATCCAGTCCGAAAATGCGCTCCTTGATGACAGGAACGCCGTATTTGGCTCCGAGGGATTTCAGGATCTCGGGCGTCGGCAGCATGCCGCCGGGAAAGACATAGCGCTGGATGAAGTCGACCTCACGGCGATAGGTCTGGAAGAACCTGTCCTGGATCGTGATGGCCTGAATGCCCACCAGCCCGCCAGGCAGCAGGCGGTCGCGCAATTGTGAGAAATAATGCGGCCAGAACTGCTCGCCGACCGCCTCGATCATCTCGATCGAGGCGATGCGGTCGTACCGGCCGCGCTCGTCGCGATAGTCCTGGAATTTGATTTCGACCTTGTCGTCAAGGCCTGCGTCCTGCATTCGCTTGCGTGCGAAATCGCGCTGCTCGGTCGAGATGGTGAGACCGGTGACATGAGCGCCGTAGTTCTTCGCGGCATATTCGGCAAAGCCACCCCAACCGCAGCCGATCTCAAGCACCTTCTGGCCGGGCTTCAGATCGATTGCTTCTGCAAGCCGGCGATATTTGTTATTTTGCGCGGCGGTGAGATCCTGCGCACCGTCTTCGAAAATTGCCGACGAATAGGTCATACTCGGATCGAGCCACGCGGAATAGAACGCGTTGCCGATGTCGTAATGCGCGTAGATGTTCTTGCGAGCTTGCCGCTTGGTGTTGCGGTTGAACCAGTGGCGAACGATCTGGACGAAGCGCATCAGCGGATTGTTGCCGAGCATCACCTGAATGAGATCGTGATTGACGCAGAACAGATACAGGAATTGCGTGAGATCCGGCGTGTCCCATTCGCGGTGTAGATAGGCTTCCGCGATGCCGATATCGCCGCCATTCAGAAGACGCGCCGCGAATGCGTAACTGCTGATCGTCATCTCTGCGGCGGGACCGGGTTCCATGCCGCCCAGCCGGACACGCCGGCCATCGGGGAGTGTCACGTCGAGAGTGCCGCGCCGCAGGCGTGAGCCAAAACCAAGCGCGAGCCGGACGATGCGCGGCAAATCCGGCAGCGCCTTGTCGACATTTTCCGGCGTAAGAACGATCAGGTCAGGCATGCGCAGATCCAGGGGAGTTCGTGGTTCTGTGTTCGCATTCAAGTCGCATGGATGGATGCGGCCGCTCTTCTGTCGGACAGGACCGCCCTTGTGCGTTGCAAAATCCGATCAACGCGCGAACGATTTGACAGGAGTATAAGCGCGGCTTGGTTTACTCGCCAAGCCGGTATTTCTCGCGTGGCCTGCTTCACGAGACACCAGGCGTGTGCCCTTGATCCAATAACCGGTCCACGCGTCGCAGAACTTGGTGTGGTGCTCGCCCCGAATCTCGTCGAAGCGCATTCGCGCCGCGAACACCCTGGCGTCATCGTCGGCAATGTCTTGCGACGGTTCAACAAGGTCGCGGTTGGCATCTCCCGCGGGTTTCAAAATGACGCCGATGGCGCAAGGGAACGCGATCTTGGCGTCAGCAATAAACGAACACATGAAATCTTCGTAAGCCCGACCTGCCGGAGGCGTCCGTCAGCGGCCCAAAAGCCCAATAAAATAGGGGGAATCTGTGCAAATCGGCTCATTCGCGGGCATCTGACTTTGATGCCACTTGCACGTTCCGACACGTAAGAAGACTGTCCGCAGCATGATCGGTCGGCTAGAATACCCGCTCGTTTCATTGATCAAGAATCATCCGGTGAACGTGCCTCAGTCTGGATACCCTAACGCCCGAAAGTTCGGCGCAACGCGCCTGCGGCGGAGCCGTGTCCGGGCGTTCGTGCGGTGAGACACGTGTTTGCAAGAATGATCGGGCGTTCGGTCCTCGCTTTCGCGGTTGTCGCGAGCTCAGCCGGCTGTATCCTGACCAAGGATCTGCCCGATCCGGCCCTCGATATTCCGGAGGGCTACAAGGCGGCACGGCTGGCCAATCCCAACGGCGCTACGCCAACGCTGGACTGGTGGCGCGGTTTCCGTTCGAAAGAATTGACGCAGTTGATGGAGGAGGCCCAGACGGTCAACCTCGACATCGCTGCGGCAACATCGCGAATCATTCAGGCCGATGCGCAGGCCCGAATCACCGGCGCCGCGCTGCTGCCGAGCCTGAGCGGCGGCGGGCAGGAGACGTATTCGCGGACGTCCGGCTCGAGTTCCAGCGGCTTGACCAATGGCGGCCGTGAGGTGGTGACCTACTCGGCTTCGCTGTCGGCGAGCTACGAGATCGATTTCTGGGGCAAGAATCGCGACGCGGCGTTGGCCGCGGAAGAGACTTCCACGGCCAACCGGTTCGATCGCGACGTGGTGGCACTGACCACCATGGCCGCTGTCGCCAATGCCTATTTCCAGGTACTGACCTCGCAGGACCGCATTCGCACCGCCGAGCGTAACATTGCCAGCGCGCAACGCATCCTCGATGCGATCAAGCAGCGCTTCAGCGCTGGCACCGGTAGTGATCTCGATGTCGCGCAGCAGGAAAGCGTGCTGGCCAATCAGCGCGCTGCCGTGCCGCCGTTGCGGACCACGCTGGCGCAGAACGTCAATGCGCTCGCGACGCTGGTGTCCCGGCCCCCCGAAAGCGTGCGCGTGGCCGGCGGTTCGCTGAACAATATCGCAGCCCCGCGCGTCACGCCCGGCCTGCCGTCGGAGCTGTTGACCCAGCGGCCGGATATCCGCCGGCAGGAGGCACAATTGGCCTCGGCCACGGCGAATGTCGGCAGCGCCCGGGCGCAGTTCTTTCCCTCGATCCAGCTCACCGGCTCCGGCGGCTATCAGAGCGCGGCGCTGGCCTCACTTTTTCAGCCCAATGCCGCCTTCTTCAGCCTCGTGGGCGGCCTGACCCAGCCGATCTTCGACGGCGGGCGCATCCAGGGCAATTTCGAGCTGACCCAGGCGCGGCAGGACGAATTGCTGCAGACCTATCGCAAGACGGTCGTGCAGTCCTTCGCCGACGTGGACAACGCGCTGGTCGCGATTCGCCAGACCACCGAGCGGCTGCGGCTGCAGCGCGAGGTGGTCCGGGCGTCGAAGCGGGCCTTCGAGCTGTCCGAGCAGCAATTGCGCGCGGGAACCGCTGACATCGTAACTGTGCTAAACACCCAGCTGACGCTGTTCCAGGCGGAAGACGTCCTGTCGCAGGCGCAACTGGCGCGGCTGCAGGCCATCGTCAGTCTCTATCAGGCGCTGGGGGGCGGCTGGGAGCCGAAAATGGAAAGACCGGTCAATGCTCTTTAAGCCGGATTTGAAAGAGGCCGCGAAAGCGACGGGCGACGGTGTCGCCAAGGTCGCCGGCAAGGCGCGCCGACGCACGGTGTCGATCGCCGTGACACTGCTGATCCTCGGCGGGCTCGGCTATATCGGCTGGAATGCGTTCCAGCAGCGGCAGACGGCCAGCCGCGGCGGCTTCCGGCCCGATATGATGACCGTGCCGGTGCTGGCAGCGACGCCGAAGATCCAGGACGTACCGGTCTATCTCGATGGCGTCGGCTCGGTGAAGGCCCTGAACAACGTCACCGTGCGCGCGCAGGTCGACGGCAAACTGATCAAGGTCAATTTCAAGGAAGGCCAGGACGTCAAGGCCGGCGATGTGCTCGGCGAGATCGACCCGGTGCTCTACAAGGCGCTGTACGATCAGGCCGTCGCCAAGAAGGCGCAGGACGAGGCGACGCTGGCCAATGCGCGGCTCGACCTGATCCGCTACCAGCAGCTTGCAACGTCAAACGCCGGTTCCAAGCAGCAGGCCGACACCCAGAAGTCACTGGTCGCCCAGCAGGAGGCGCTGGTGAATGCCGATCAGGCTGCCATCGACAATGCCGCCGCGACGCTGAGCTACACCAAGATCGTCGCGCCGCTGTCCGGCCGGGCCGGCCTGCGCCAGGTCGATCAGGGCAACATCATCCACGCGTCCGACACGACGGGGCTCGTCGTGATCACGCAGTTGCAGCCCATCGCGGTGCTGTTCAGCCTGCCGCAGCAGCAGATCGTCCGCGCCAATGCCGCTGCCGCCAAGGGCACACTGATGGTCGATGTGTTCGGCAATGACGGCGTCACCGTCATCGACACCGGTACGCTCACCGGCATCGACAATCAGGTCGATACAACCACCGGCACGGTGAAGCTGAAGGCCGAATTCCCGAACCCGAATTATCAGCTCTGGCCCGGCCAGTTCGTCAATGTGCGGCTGAAAGTCGAGACGCTGAAGGATGCGATGGTGGTGCCGACCTCGGCCGTGCAGCGCGGTCCCGCAGGCACGTTCAGTTACGTGATCGGCGAGGGCGACGTGGTCAAGGCGGTGCCGGTGACCGTCACGCAACAGAACGAGACCACGGCCGTCATCGCCAAGGGCCTTGCGGCAACCGACCGTGTTGTCACCACGGGCTTTGCCAATCTCGCAGAGGGATCGAAGGTATCAATCGGCACCAACGATCAGGAGCCGACCGCCGATCTGGCGCCTCGCAAGCGGGGAGGCAGCAAGGGCAACGACGCTGGCGAGCGTCGTGGCAAGCGCGGCCAGAATTCGGGGGGGGCGGGCGGGGCGAGCAATCCGCAGGCGCCGATTGGCCAGACGCCGCCCCCAGCCGGCCCGAGCGCCGCGCCATCGGGAGCGAAGTAGCCATGATGTTCGCACGATCGATCGCTTGAGTTGATGATTTCGATACCAAAGAGCGCACAGTCATGAGCGTCTCGGAACCCTTCATCCGCCGGCCCATCGCGACGTCGCTGCTTGGCGTCGCGTTGCTGATCGGCGGCGCGCTCGGCTACTTCGCGCTGCCGGTGTCGGCTCTGCCACAGGTCGATTTCCCGACGGTGCAGGTTTCGACGCAATTGCCCGGGGCAAGCCCCGGGGTGACGGCGTCGCTGATTACCGCGCCGCTGGAGCGGCAGCTCGGACAGATTCCGTCGCTGTCGTCCATGACATCGACCAGCTCCTTCGGCGTCAGCCAGATCTCGCTGCAGTTCGATCTCAATCGCGACATCGACGGCGCGACGCAGGATGTTCAGGCTGCGATCAATGCCGCAGCCGGCGTGCTGCCGAAGAACCTGCCGTATCCGCCGGTTTACGCGAAGGTCAATCCGGCCGACGCGCCGGTGATGACGCTGGCGCTGACTTCGGACACGATTTCTCTGCGATCCATGAGCGATCTCTCCGATACGTTGCTCGCGCAGCGCCTCAGCCAGATCACGGGCGTCGGCAAGGTCGCCGTACTTGGCGGCTTGAAGCCGGCGGTGCGTGTCCAGGCCGATCTGGCACGGCTCGCTGCCTATGGCATTTCGATGGAGGACCTGCGCACGGCGATTGCCGGCGCCAATGTATCGGGGCCCAAAGGGTCGCTCGACGGTGCGCAGCAAGCCTACACCATCGCCGCCAACGACCAGATTGCCGCGGCGGATCAGTATCGGCCGATCATCATCGCCTATCGCAACGGATCGCCTGTCACCATTGGTGACATCGCACAGATCGTGGATGGGCTGGAAAACGATCGCACCGGCGGTTGGTACCAGGGCACGCCTGCCGTCATCATCGAGATCCAGCGTCAGCCCGGTGCCAATGTCATCGAGGTCGTCCGGCAGATACGCGAGGAAATTCCGAAGGTGCAGCGTTCGATGCCGGCCGGCGTCAAGCTGACCATTGTGAGCGACCGCACGGTGACTATCCGCGCATCGGTGCACGACGTTCAATTCACACTGGTGCTATCGGTCATTCTCGTAACGCTGGTGGTGCTGCTGTTCCTGCGTTCGCTGCGTGCAACGCTGATTGCCGGCGTGGCGCTGCCGCTGTCGTTGATCACGTCATTCGGCGTGATGTATTTCGCCGGCTTCAGCCTCGACAATCTCAGTCTGATGGCATTGACCATCGGCACCGGCTTCGTCGTCGACGATGCCATCGTCATGATCGAGAACATCGTCCGGCATATGGAAGAGGGCGAAAGCCCGATGCAGGCGGCCTTGGCCGGCGCCAGCGAGATCGGCTTCACGGTGATCTCGCTGACCGTGTCGCTCATCGCGGTGTTTATCCCGCTGCTGTTCATGTCCGGTCTCGTGGGCCGCATGTTCCGTGAATTCGCGATGACGCTGACCATCGCCGTAGTCATGTCTGCCGTGGTCTCGCTGACGCTGACGCCGATGATCTGCTCGCGACTTTTGAAGCACACCAGGGATGAATGGCAGGTGCCCGGTCTCGGGGCCGTCAGCCGCGGCATCGACCGGATGGTGGCGTTTTATCACCGGACGCTGCTGTGGGTGCTGCAGCATCAACCGGCCACACTCGTGGTCACGTTCCTGACCATTATCGCAACGCTGGGCCTCTATGTCATCGCCCCGAAGGGCTTCCTGCCGCTGCAGGACACGGCCTCGATCACTGCGGTGACCGAGGCCGGCGCCGACGTATCCTTCGCGGAGATGCAGAGCCGGCAGGGCGCAGCGGCAGCAGCAATCCAGGCCGATCCCGATGTCACCGGCATCGTCTCGGTGATCGGCGGCGGTTCGGTCAATCCGACCACCAATGTCGGTCGGCTGGTCATGACGCTAAAGGCACGTGGAGACCGCAAGGACGATATCAGTGCCGTGATTGCGCGGCTCAAGGACCGTGTCGCAGCAATCCCCGGCATGACCGTGTATTTCCAGCCCGTGCAGGATATCCAGATCAGCACGCAGGCCAGCCGTTCGCAGTATCAGTATACGCTGACCGGGACCGATGCGGCGCAGGTGACCGAGTGGTCGCAGAAGCTTGTTGCCGAATTGCGCCGCGATCCGATGTTCCGGGATGTGTCATCGGAGGCCCAGACCGGCGGGCTGCGTGCCTCACTCGATATCAACCGGCAGCGCGCCGGCCAGCTCGGTGTCAATCTCCAGGGTGTCACGGACACGCTGAATGATGCCTTTGCGCAGCGCCAGATCTCGACCATCTACGGACAGGCCAATCAATACCGCGTTGTGCTGGAAGCATTGCCGTCGCAGCAGCGCGATCCCGATGTGCTGTCGAAACTGTATCTGCCCGGTGTCGCGGGAGCACAGGTTCCACTCTCGGCCGTGGCCACCTTGACGCGGACCACGGCGCCGCTGGCAATCTCGCATCAGGCGCAATTCCCCGCCATCTCGCTCAGCTTCAATCTCGGGCCGAATGAGGCGCTCGGTGATGCGGTCGAGGAGGTGAAGAAGATCGAGACCCGGATCGGCATGCCGACCAGCATTGTCGGGATGTTCGCCGGCGACGCCGCGGAATTCTCCAAGTCGCTGTCCGGTCAGCCCTGGCTGATCCTCGCGGCACTGGTGACGATCTATATCGTGCTCGGCGTGCTCTATGAGAGCTACATCCATCCGATCACTATTCTCTCGACGCTGCCATCGGCCGGCGTCGGTGCGATCCTCGCGCTGATGCTGACCGGGCAGGACCTCTCCGTGATCGGCCTGATCGGCATCATCCTCTTGATGGGTATCGTCAAGAAGAACGCGATCATGATGATCGACTTCGCGCTGGATGCTGAACGCAATCGCGGCATGGCGCCCGAAGCCGCCATCGTCGAAGCCTGCCTGTTGAGATTCCGGCCGATCATGATGACTACGCTGGCGGCACTATTTGGCGCACTGCCGCTGGCGATCGAAAGCGGCACCGGCGCAGAGCTGCGCTTCCCGCTCGGTGTGTCGATCATCGGCGGTCTGCTGCTCAGCCAGATTCTGACGCTCTACACTACGCCGGTGATCTATCTGGCGCTGGATCGCATCAACCGCCGGCTCGAGAAGCGTGCGCCACCGGTGGCCGATGCTGCCGGAACGGCGGGAGCAGGGGGGGCGCCCTAGTGGCTTCCATCTCCATCTCAGCGCCATTCATCATGCGGCCGGTCGGCACCACGCTGCTGGCGATCGGACTGTTTCTTCTCGGCGTCGTCGCCTATCACTTCCTGCCGGTCGCCGCGACGCCCAATGTCGACTTCCCGATGATCCGCGTGCAGGCGTCGCGTCCCGGCGCCGATCCGTCGATCATGGCGGCGACAGTTGCTGCGCCACTGGAACGACGTCTGGGTATCATCGCCGGCCTCGATCAGATCACATCGACGAGTTCGCTCGGCTCGACCAGCATCCAGTTGCAATTCGCTATCGGCCGCGATGTCGATCGCGCCGCACGCGACGTACAAGCTGCGATCAACGCGTCCATGGCGGATCTGCCGACCGATCTTCCGACACTGCCGACGTTCCGCAAGGCCAACCCATCCGCCGCGCCTGTCTTCATCCTGGCGTTGACGTCGCCGACCATGTCCGCATCCGCAATCTACGACGTCGCCGACACCGTCATCGTGCAGCGGCTGTCTCAAGTGCCGGGAGTCGGCGAGGTCACCGCCAGCGGTGCCGACCAACCTGCAGTGCGCATCCAGCTCAATCCGGTCGCGCTGTCGAATGCCGGCATTGCAACCGACGATGTGCGCACCGCCATCGTCAATGCGAATCCGCTCGGCCCGGTCGGCATCTTCCAGGGATCGCGGCAGAGCGAGACGATCTCGATCAATCCGCAGATGCGCACAGCGGAAGAGTTTCGCGAGATCATCGTCAAGAGTTCGAACGGCAACTATCTCCGGCTGTCCGATGTCGCAGATGTTCAGGACGCCACGCGCAACAGTCGCTCGGTTGCCTGGTTCAACAAGCAACCGGCGGTGCTGATTCAGATCACCAAGCAGGGCAATGCCAACGTCATCGACACCGTGGATCGCGTGAAAGCGCTAATCCCCGATCTGAAGCAGTGGATCCCCGCCGGCATCGAGATTTCGGTTCTGACCGACCGCACGGGCACCATCCGCGCCTCCGTCGAGGACATGGAATGGACGCTGTTCGCCACTGCCGTACTGGTGATGGCCGTGGTGTTCATTTTCCTCCGCAGGGTCACGCCGACGATCGCGGCCGGCGTCTCGGTGCCGCTGGCGCTGGCCGGCACCTGCGTGGGCATGTGGCTTGCCGGCTTCTCGATCAACAATCTGTCGCTGATGGCGCTGGCGATCTCCGTCGGCTTCGTGGTCGACGACGCCATCGTCATGATCGAGAATATGTACCGCAATCTCGAAGAGGGGATGGCGCCGATGCAGGCGGCCCTCGCGGGCGCCAAGCAGATCGGCTTCACGGTATTGTCGATCAGCCTGTCGCTGATCGCCGCCTTCATCCCGCTCATCTTCATGGATGGTCTGGTCGGCCGGCTGCTGCGTGAATTCTCGTTGACGCTGACGTTTTCGATTGTGGTGTCGACGCTGGTGTCGCTGACGGTGACGCCGATGATCTGCGCGCAATACATCAAGAGTGGCCTATCGAGCACCGAGACCCGGTTTGACCGTATCGTCGAAGGCGCACTATCGCGCATCGTATCGTTCTATGAGCGCACATTGCATGTGGTGCTGGGCTTTCCGTTCCTGACACTGCTGGTGTTCTTCGCGACCATCGCTCTGACGATCACGCTCTACATCAAGACGCCGAAGGGCTTCTTTCCAAACGACGACAGCGGCTTCGTGATTGGTGCGACACGTGCTTCTGCCGACGTCTCTTTTCAGGCCATGCTTGGATTGCAGCAGCGTCTGGCGGATATCGTGCTCGCCGATCCGGGCGTGGCCAGTATCGGCTCGTCGCTTGGCGGAACTGGTGGGCCAGGGGGCGGGGGCGCCAACCGCGGCACAATGTTCATCGCCCTGAAGCCGCCGGCTGAGCGTGACGGCGCGTCGACCGAAGACGTCATCAACCGGCTGCGTCCAAAGCTCAGTGCCATCCCGGGTATCCGCCTGTTCATGTTCGCCGCGCAGGATCTGCGCGCGGGTGGGCGCCAGAGCGACTCCAACTATCAATATACGCTGACCTCGGCCAATCTCGATCTCCTGCAGAAATGGGCGCCGCTGGTCGGCAAGCGGCTGGAGAGCGTGGAGGGCATCACCGATGTGTCGAGCGATCGCGATCCCGGCGGATTGCAGCTCACGCTGAACATCGACCGCAAGATGGCGGCGAGCCTCGGCGTCGATGTTCAGGACATCGACAACGCGCTCAACAATGCGTTCTCGCAGCGGCAGATCTCGACGATCTACACCCAGCGCAACCAGTACAAGGTCGTGCTGGAAATCGATCCGAAATTCCAGAACGATCCATCCGATCTCGATCGCATCTATGTCGCGGGCCTCAATGGGTCGCAGGTGCCGCTGTCGGCCGTCGTGCGTATGTCACGCACGCTATCGCCGCTGGCGGTGTTCCATTCGCAGGGATTTCCATCGACCACGGTGTCGTTCAACACGCTGCCCGGCGTGCAGCTTGATGCCGTCACCGGCGCGATCCAGCGCGCGGTTGACGAGCTGCATATGCCCGAAGGCATTCGCGGCAGCTTCGATGGGAATGCCGGTGACTTCAACAAGACGACGGGGCGGCAACCGCTGCTGATCCTCGGCGCGCTGGTTGCAATGTATATCGTGCTGGGCGTGCTCTATGAGAGCCTGATGCACCCACTGACCATCATCTCGACACTGCCATCGGCGGGACTTGGCGCATTGCTGGCGCTGCAGATCACCAACACACCGCTGACCGTGATCGCCTTCGTCGGCATCATTCTTCTCATCGGCATCGTCAAGAAGAACGGAATCATGATGGTGGACTTCGCCATCGAGGCGGAGCGGCATCGCGGCCTGTCGCCAGCCGAGGCCATCTTCGAGGCCTGTACCGTGCGTTTCCGGCCGATCCTGATGACCTCGCTGGCCGCGGTGTTCGCGGCAATCCCGCTGGTGATCGCCACCGGGCCGGGTACTGAACTGCGCCGCCCCTTGGGCATTACGATCATTGGGGGGCTGTTCGTCTCGCAGGTGCTGACGCTCTACACCACGCCGGTGATCTACCTCCTGATCGACCGGTTGCGTAACCGTTTCCGGCCGGCACCCCAGCCCGTTCCGGCAGAATAGCCGGATCCGGGCGTTACGGCGGTTGAAGCCTCTGGCCGCGCAGCGTATAGCGGGCAATGTCCAAGAAATCAGATCTGCAAGCCGCTGACGGGGTCGTCGAGGCGATCCCGGAATGTCCGCATTGCCACAAGCCGATGCCGCTGTGCATCTGCGAGAGCATCACGCCCATCGACAACAAGATCGAACTCCTGATCCTGCAGCATCCGCAGGAGCAGGACCGGGCGCTGGGCACGGCCCGCGTCGCAGCGCTGCATTTCAGGAAGGCCACCGTCAAAATCGGGTTGTCCTGGCCGAGCCTCGCCAAGGCGCTGGGCAAGCCTATCGCCGATCCCGCCCGCTGGGCGATCCTGTATCTCGGCTCGGCCAAGGTCTCGGACTTCGAGACCGATCGCGACATTCTGGCCATCGACCGCAAGGGTCAGGCCGAGGAAAACCAGCGCGCGTTGCTGAAGGACATCCAGGGCATCGTGTTGCTCGATGGTACCTGGAGCCAGGCCAAGGCGCTGTGGTGGCGTAACGCCTGGATGCTGAAATGCCAGCGCGTGATCCTCGGACCAGCCAAACCGTCGCTTTACGGCAAATTGCGCCGCGAGCCGCGCAAGGACGGCCTGTCGACCATCGAAGCCGCGGGGATGCTGCTCGCCAGCCTCGAACGGAAGCCAGAGATCGAGACCACGCTGAACGAGGCTTTCGAGCGGATGCTGGCGAAATATCGCGACGCCCAGACCGTCATGCCGGAACTGGCGCCAAAGCCCAAACCCAAGCGCGACTGGCGGCGCAAGAAGCACGCCTGATCGCGTTCGGTCTTGATCGATCCCGGCCTATCGGCTGCTGGGCGGCGGACCGACGCCGGCTTCGCGCTCGTCACTCGATGACGACGGTCTTACGAGCGACGGAAACGGATTGCGGAACAGTCCGCCGCGAGCTTCTTCCACGACGGGTGCGGGAGGCGGTGCCGGGGCTGCGGCCTGTGGCGGCACCGCCGTAACCGGCAGCTTCTCGCACTTCATGGAATAGACCAGCTGGCCGTCGGCGGTCCGGCCGATCGGCGCGCAGGGATCGGCGCGGACGGGAATGGGCGGTTTGGTCTGGGCCCAGCTCGGCGAGGTCAGCAGCAACGTGGCGATCAAGACCCGGATGTTCATCGTGCCCCCTAGGGTTGGCCAGATGCTACGATCAATACCCCAATCCTGCCAAGCGAAGTTGTTGCAGCGCACCGCTCACGCGGGTCGCGGCCGATCATTCAGGTCGGGCAGGTTAAGATATTGATCGGATTGATGGAGGCCACGTCGGGAATCGAACCCGAATAAACGGTTTTGCAGACCGGCGCGTAACCATTCCGCCACATGGCCCCATAGCGGGTTAGTTACAGACCATCAGCCATTTAGGCAATGCCCGGCTGAAATCTTTCATGGGGTCCGGCATACCGACAGGCGATCAGCAGGAGGCCTGCCAGCCATCCGGAAACGGAATCAGCGGCCACGGACCGTCATTGTCGTTCGCAGCGGTGGGAATCGGGGCGAAGAACATTTCCTGGCTGCGCAGATCGTACCGCACATCCGCCTCGATTTCGGCCCGGACCGTCTCCAGCAGATAGTCAAATTCGGCTTCGCTCATCTTTTAGCTCCCTGTCTTGGGAGCACCCTGACGCAAAGCCTTTGTTGTGCTGTTGAATGGATCGTTCAAATTGTACCGATCCACACGTGAGACCTGTCATGGTTACCGGGACGTTTACCTCATTGAATGGATACGGGCATATACGGCACCGGCGGAACCACAACGCCGCACTCGATCATGGGTGTTCAACGGGCGCCGGAAGAGCGCGCGCCTCGATGCTGTGAAGGCCGCACCATGATCGTGGCCGAACAGAACGTCGCAGCAGCCTTGAGCTTCGCCAACCGCGTTTACGAACTCGATAACGGCCATGTGGGTGTTCAAAGGCACGCTCGGCAATCTCAAAGCCCGCCCCGATCTGATGCGGGACTTCCTCGGCGTCGGAACGTGATTCCCGGGGACGAGGTCCCCGAGCAATCCGATTCCCTAGATTTCGATTGGCACCGCAAGGCGGCCGATCAGGAGCGCCACCTCGTCGAGATGGTCGCTGTCATGCGCCTCCACGGCCTGGGCGAGCCGGGTGACGCATTCGTCGTCACTGATATAGGGCAGGGAGTTGATGTCGGTCGGAAGCGCGCGGTCGGTGTGCGTGGCTGGCATCGGTCACCTCGTTCGATTCGGAGCTTGTTCAACGTGACGAAGGGCATTCTTGCGGTGCAATACGACGAAATGGCGACAGGTCCGGGAAGATAATTCTTCGCTACCGCCCGGCGCGGCCCCGGCTGGAACGGGCGGCACATCAAAAAGGTCCAGTAACACCAGGCATTTTCTGAGTTTTCCCCGGTTGGCGGACGCTGTGCAGCGCGCTGCATTTCCTGCTTTCCAAGCGCGGATCGCTTTGTTATACGCTGCGGCCTGCGAGCAAGTTTCGCACGTTCCCTGGTAGCTCAGCGGTAGAGCATTCGACTGTTAATCGAATGGTCGCTGGTTCGAATCCAGCCCGGGGAGCCATTTACATTCAATGGCTTAGCTGATTTTGGGGCGCTCGCATGGCGCCCTTTTTCGTGTCCGGACCACTTGAGAGAAAATGGCTGTGACCGCCTGATGCTGGTTCGCTTCAAGAACCTCGTGGTCAGCCAATTTTCAATGGAGAAGCGGCTGGAACTCGACCTCCTCAAGGATCTTCGTCCTCAAAGATCGTCGTAGAGTGCGGCCTGCATCGGAGGGAGGCGCAAGAACCTCATATCAGGTCTGAGGCGTTCGATGGAGATATGCCCTGAACGCCACAGTAAAGGTGGCTCCACCGCCTGGATTATCTTCAATACGAATTGATGCGTCGTGGATGTCTACTATCCGGCGGACAATTGACAGGCCGAGCCCGGTACTCCCGGAACGATTCCTGTCTCGGCGCCAAAAGCGTTGAAATATAAGCTCCCGCTCGTTCGGAGAGATCCCTGAGCCGGCGTCCTTGATACTTAGCGTTCCGCCTTGCTGAACCAGAAATTCGACGGTTGTGCCTTCCGCGGTGTGTTCCACCGCATTATTTGCGAGATTCAGAATAGCCCGTCGGATCATCTCCGGGTTTCCATAGACGAGCACAGACTCCTCGCTTCCTGTGACGGCAACCGTCTTTCGTTGGGATATGGCTAGAGGCGCGACAAATGCTGCGACATTTTCGCAAATCTCCCTCAGGTCCGCGGTCTCGTCAGGAGAGATTTCGGCGGTTTCGACCTCGGCGAATTCGAGAAGCTGATTGACCAGGTGGCTAATGGCATCGAGATCCCTGCGTAAGCTCGCAACGAACTCCTGATTATCGACGAGATCCAATCGCGTACGGATCACCGTGAGCGGCGTTCTCAGTTCATGGGCCGCGTCGGCCGCGAACTCGCGTTGCACACGAAAGCCTTCATCGAGCCGATCCAGGGCGCGGTTGACCGCCATCATTAACGGCTTGATTTCCAGCGGCATATTGTCGGCGGGAAGGCGAACATCCGTGCGTGTCGGCCCGATGTCCTGAGCAACCAGCGACGCGTGTCTCAGCGGCCGCAGAGCTCTGCGGAAGATGGCGATATCGATCACGAGCAGGATCAGCAGGATCGGAACGGTGATCCATCCGACCTCGCGGAAAAATCCCCGGGTGATGTCATCCGTCAAGGCGTCGCGGTTAGACAGATTTTCGCCGGTCTGGATCCAGAAGTCTTTTCCATCGAGGGTCTTGCGAAGGCTCACGCCCGAAATCGTCGCGTCGCCGCGTCGTGTTTCGTCAAGAGAGAGATCGGTTCTTGCCCAGTCTGAAAAGACCGGCGCGCCGTTGGTCTGCGATGAGAACAGGGCGATGCCGTTCTCGTCGACGACGGCGTAGAGATATCGGTTATAGGGCTGCGAGTAGATGCCCTGCAGGTCGGGCGGCAGTTGCAAGACCGGCTTTCCATCCGGCCCCATGCGCAGATACGAGGCAATCGCGGCCGCCTGCTTGCTCATCGCTTCGTCGTGGATGTTGTCAGTCGCGCGATTGAGCAGCCAGGACAGGGCCATGCACATGGCCAGTGACGTGAGCGCGACGGCTACGATATGCAGCGCGACCACACGCGAGAGAATGGAGTTGAGAGGACGCATCTATTGGTCCTCGGAAATGAGATAGCCGACGCCGCGGATGGTATGGATCTGCGCCTTTGAGCCCTTCTCGGTGAGTTGCTTGCGAAGCCGATGGACGTAGACTTCGATAGCGTTCGATCCGACATCTTCCGATATCCCGAAAATGCTGTCTTCAAGCTGCCGTTTGGAGACCACGCGTCCCTTGCTGCGCATCAGATGTTCGAGCACCGTTGTTTCGCGGACCGACAGCGGCTGGGGCGCCCCGTCGATCATGCACCGGCGTTCGCGGGTGTCGAAGCTGAGATTGGCGACCTTCAGCAGCGCGCCGAGCAGCTGACCCGGCCGTCGGAGCTGGGCCTCGATCCGCGCCAGCAGTTCTTCGAGCGCGAAGGGTTTCACCAGATAGTCGTCGGCGCCGAGCTTGAGGCCTGACACCCGGTCGTCGAGTCCACCGCGGGCGGTGAGCAGGATGACGGGAATGGAGTCATGCCGGCGCCGCAGCTCTCGGAGCACGTCGAGTCCGTCGCCGTCCGGAAGGCCAAGGTCGAGAATGAGGGCGGCATAGGAGACGGTCGATAAAGCGATCCTGGCATCTTCGACCGAGGAGAACCGATCGGATTCGTACCCCGCCGTTCGCAGGCCCTGCGCAAGAAGCCCTGCAAGTTCGTCATTGTCTTCGATCACAAGTAGTCGCATCGAGAATCTCCGGCGCGGAACTTGGCTGATCTACCCCTCCGGGGGCAAGCCTTAGGGGTCTGCAACCTTGGACCTTGCAAGTGCTGGAGGCCTGTAAGGCTGCTGTAAGGTTGGGGGATTATCGGCATCGCGCCCGAGGATCGTCCTGAACGACCGCCCGGTAACCGCCAAACAGCGCTGTCGTCGGAAGTGATGAAACGTCTCCCAATTCTCGTTGCTATCATAGTCCTGGCCGGCCTCAGCCTGGTTGCGCTTTTTGCCGGCCGGCAGTTCTTCGATGTGCAGGCGGCGGTCGGCGATGGAAAAATCGCTGCCGTTGTCGACCCGGACGCAGGCAGTGTTTATCGGCCAACCGAGGCGCAGTGGCGCGCGTTAGAACTCGCGGCCTCCGAAGGCTACGCTTTCCGTTCCGAATTCACGACCGAAGGCAAGATCGCGGTCAATGATGAGACATCGACGCCGGTGTTCTCGCCTTTTGCCGGTCGGACCAGCAAGATCTTCGCCAAGCCGGGCGACATGATCGAAAAGGGACAGCCGCTCTTCGTGTTGGAGGCGGCCGACACGGTGCAAAGCCTGAACGACTATGTGGCGGCGAGCAGCGCGTTTAACACCGCGCGCTCGAAGCTGAAGCTGGCCGAAACGATCGAAAAGCGGGCCAACGATCTCTATGCCGGCAAGGCCGTTCCGCTCAAGGACTGGCAGCAGGCACAAGCGGACCTCGCCACAGCCCAGAACGATGAGCGGTCCAGCGAAACGGCGATCGAGGCCGCGCGCAACAAACTGCGCATTCTCGGCCTGAGCGAACAGGCGATCAATCTCTTCGCCGAGAAGCGGCAGATCAATCCGGACACCACTATCGTTGCGCCGATCTCCGGTACCGTGGTTCAGCGCAAGCTGGGGCCGGGGCAGTATGTCGCCACCGGCGCGTCCGATCCCGCCTTTGTCATCGGCGATCTGAGGACCGTCTGGCTGGTCGCCTTCGTGCGCGAGACCGATGCGCTGCAGGTCCAGCTCGGTCAGGATGTCACCTTCAAGGTATTGGCTGCGCCCAACAGGGTGTTCCGCGCACGTATCGACTATGTCGCATCGGCCTTCGATCCGGTCACGCGACGGCTGCTCGTGCGCGGCACGATCGATAATCCGGACGGCGTGCTGCGGCCGGAAATGTTTGCCAGCGCGACGTTGTTCGACGGCGGCGAACGTCGGCTGTCACCGACCATCCCGTCAGGAGCAATCATCTACACGGGCGATGAGCCGCGGATCTGGGTTGCGCGCGACGATCACACCCTGGAGATGCGCAAGCTTCGCCTCGGACTGACCGACGGCGACAGGGTGCAGGTGCTCGAAGGGCTCAAGATCGGCGAGCGGGTGGTGGTCAAGGGCAGCATCTTCATTGATCGCGCTGCCAATGCATATTGAGTTCAGGTAGCGCCGTGACCGCCATCGTCGAATTCGCGCTCAAGTTTCGTGTGCTTGTCGTCGTTCTGTTCGTGCTCTCGCTCGGCGCGGGCGTCGTCGCATTCCTGCGCCTGAACATCGAATCCTATCCCGATCCGGTGCCACCGCTGGTCGACATCGTGACCCAGAGCGCCGGGCAGTCGGCTGAGGAAATCGAGCGATACATCACGATCCCGATCGAGCAGGCGGTTTCGTCAGTCCCGAATCTCAAGACCATGCGGACGATTTCGCTATTCGGCCTCTCGGACGTGAAGCTGCAATTCACCTACGATCTCACTTACGAGGAAGCCGAGCAGAAGGTGCTCAATCGCCTCAGCCAGCTGCCGCAACTCCCGAATGGTGCCCAGCCGACGATCTCGCCGACCAGCCCGATCGGTGAGATCTTCCGGTACCGTGTCGTCGGTCCGTCGAATTACGGCGTGATGGATCTGAAGACCCTGCAGGAATGGTCCATCGCACGGCGCTTTCGCGCGGTGCCCGGTGTCATCGACGTCACCGGATGGGGTGGGAAGAGCAAGACTTTCGACGTCAATATCGACCTGAACAAGCTCAATGCCGCGGGTCTCACGCTGCCGCAGGTCATCACAGTCCTCAACAACAGCAATATCAACGTGGGCGGCAACACCGTCGATATCGGTCCGCAATCCGCCGTGGTACGCGGCGTCGGCCTGATCCGCAGCATCGACGAAGTGCGCGACACCATGCTGTCCTCGTCGAACGGCAATCCCATTCGCGTCAGCGACATCGCCGAGGTCGCCGTCGGCGCCAAGCCCCGGCTCGGCATTGCCGGCAAGGACAACGACGACGACATCGTGCAGGGCATCGTGCTGATGCGGCGCGGGCAGCAGAGCCTGCCGACCATCCGGCGCGTCGAGGCGGAGGTCGCCAGTATCAACGCCAGTGGCATCTTGCCGCCAGGCGTTCGGATCGAGCGCATCTACGACCGCAGCGACCTGATCCAGGCGACGACGCATACGGTTCTGCACAATCTTGCTTTCGGCATCCTGCTGGTGTTCTTCGTGCAGTGGATGTTCCTCGGCGACCTGCGCAGCGCCATGATCGTCGCCGCAACGATTCCATTCGCGCTGTTCTTTGCCATCGGCATTCTCGTCATCAGGGGTGAGTCAGCTAACCTGCTGTCGATCGGCGCGATCGATTTCGGCCTCATCGTCGATGCCACCGTGATCATGGTGGAAAATATCTTCAGGCATCTCGCCGGCCATGCGGGCGCGACCGATCACGCAGGACTGCGCCGCGGCTTCAAGGGCAAGCTCGCGGTGATCTTCGACGCGGCAACCCAGGTGAATAGCGCGATCTTCTTCTCGGCGCTGATCATCATCGTCGGCTTCCTGCCGCTGTTCACGCTGAGCGGCGTTGAGGGCCATATATTCGGGCCGATGGCCAAGACCTACGCCTATGCGCTGAGCGGCGGCTTGCTCGCGACGCTCACGGTGTCGCCGGCCCTGAGTGCCGTGCTGCTGCCAGAGCGCGTCAAGGAGGCGGAGACCGTTGTGGTGCGCTGGCTGCGCCGGATCTATGAGCCCGTGCTCAAGCTTGCGCTCGACCGCCGGCGCGTGACGCTGGCTGTCGCATGTTTGCTAGCGCTCGGATCGATGCTGATGGCGCGCTCGCTCGGCCTCGAATTCCTGCCGCGGCTCGAGGAAGGCAATATGTGGGTGCGCGCCTCCATGCCGCCGTCGATCTCTCTCGATGAAGGCAATAAATACGTCAACCAGATCAGAAAACTGATCAAGGATTATCCTGAAGTCGAGACGGTGGTATCGCAGCAGGGGCGGCCCGACGACGGCACCGACGCCACCGGATTCTTCAACGCGGAGTTCTTCGTGCCGCTGCGCCCGCGCAGCGAGTGGCGCAAGGACGTCGACAAGGAGATGCTGACCAGCGAGCTCTCAAACCGTTTGAGCAGCGAGTTTCCGGGCATCGAATTCAACTTCTCCCAATATATCCAGGACAACGTTCAGGAATCCGTGTCCGGCGTAAAGGGGGAGAACTCGATCAAGCTGTTCGGGCCTGATCTCGATGTGCTCACGACAACGGCGGCGAAGATCAAGGCCGTCATGCAGTCGGTGCCGGGCGTCACCGATCTTGCGGTGTTCAACTCGGTCGGGCAGCCGACTATCCGCATCGACGTCGATCGCAATGCTGCCGGGCGTTACGGCCTCGCGCCGGGCGACATCAATTCTACGGTGCAGACTGCGATTGGCGGGCAGGCCGCCGGCGAGGTCTATGAGGACGGCAGCGACCGGCACTTCCCGATCATGGTTCGGCTGGCGTCGCCCTATCGCAAGAGTGTGGGTGCCATTGAGCGTCTGACGATCGGCGTCAGTAGCGGCGCGTCGGTTGTGCAGATTCCGCTGAAGGAAGTCGCCAGCGTCAAGCTGGTGGCGGGTGCGTCCTTCATCTATCGCGAGCAGCAGCAGCGCTATCTGCCGATCAAGTTCAGCGTGCGCGGCCGCGATCTCGGCAGCACGGTTCTGGAGGCGCAGAAGAAGATCGCCGATGAAGTGACACTGCCGCAGGGCTACCGTCTGGAATGGGTTGGTGAGTTCGGCAATCTGCAGGACGCGATCGCGCGGCTGAAAGTAATCGTGCCGATCACGATTCTTCTGATCAGTGTCATTCTGTATTTCCACTTCTCCTCGTTCCGCGACATGTGCCTCGCCTTGAGCGTCATTCCGATGGCGATGATCGGCGGCATCTTCACGCTCGCCGTGACCGGCACGCCGTTCAGTGTATCGGCGGCCATCGGCTTCATCGCGCTATTCGGCATTTCGGTGATGGAGGGCATCATCCTGCTGTCCTACTTCAACGAGCAGATCGATGCTGGCATGGCGCGGATGACCGCGCTCGCCGATGCCTGTCACGCGCGGTTCCGCCCGGTGATGATGACCTGCATCGCCGCCTGCGTTGGCCTCCTGCCGGCGGCGTTCTCGACCGAGATCGGGTCGCAGGTGCAGCGGCCGCTGGCATTGGTCGTGGTCGGCGGCATTGTGCTCGCGCCGGTGCTGGTTCTGCTTGTCCTGCCCGTGCTGATCGGCCTGTTCTCGCGGCGCGAAAGCATCGTCGAGGCTGCGCCGAATGCCGTGCCCGCAGAATGATCAGTGTGGCAGTGCGGGGCACGTGATGGTGAAGCAGAACAGTATTAGGAATCGGCGACGCTTGTCGACGAGCGGTCACGTGATCGGCGTGGCTGCGGCCTTGACGATGTCTGTCATTGCCGTTCGCGCGGAAAACCTGAACGACGCGCTGGTGAAGGCCTATCAGTCCAATCCGCAGCTCAATGCGGATCGCGCCCGGCAGCGCGCGGCGGACGAGAACGTGCCGCAGGCGATGGCCGGATACCGGCCGCAGGTCGCGGCGACGCTCGGCGTCGGCCTGCAGGCCGTCCGTAATCTTTTGCCCGATAACACAATCCAGGGCGCAACGCTCAAGCCGTGGACGATCGGCGTGACGGTGACGCAGACGCTGTTCAACGGGTTCAAGACCGCCAGCAGCGTCCGCGTGGCTGAATTCCAGGTCAAGAGTGGCCGCGAGGCGTTGCGCAATGTCGGACAGGGTGTGCTGCTCGATGCGGTGACTGCTTACACGAATGTGCTGGCGAGCACGTCGCTCTTGGAAGCGCAGCGCGCCAATGTGTCCGCGCTACGCGAAACGCTCGAGGTCGCACGCAAGCGTCTCGCCTCGGGCGATGTGACGCCGACCGATACGTCGCAGGCTGAAGCACGGCTGGCGCGCGGGCAGGCCGATCTCAACGCTGCAGAAGTCGGCCTCGCCATCAACCAGGCCACCTATCTTCAGGTCATTGGCGCCGTGCCCGCGCGGCTGGCGCCCGCTGAACCCATCGATCGGTTGCTGCCGACCAGCCGTGACGGCGCTATCGCTCAGGCCGCCTCGGCTAACCCCGCCGTTCTCGCTGCCCGGTTCGATGTCGATGTCGCGACGACGACCATCAGCGTCGCGGAAAGCAGCCTCTATCCGACCGTCGCCGTGCAGGCGAATGTCAGCCGTTCGATGCAATCCGACTCGACGCTCGGCACCTACGGGACGGACCAGGCTTCTATCGTCGGCCAGGCCTCGGTGCCGCTCTATGATGGCGGCCTGGCTGCCGCCCAGACACGGCAAGCCAAGGAACTGGCGACGCAGAGCCGTCAGGTGCTTGAGCAGATCCGCAATCAGGCGCGTACGGCCGCCGTCGGAGCGTGGGTGTCGTATGAAGGCAGCAAGGTCGCGGTCTCCGCAGCAGAAGCCGAAGTGAAGGGTGCCGGCGTCGCCTTGCAGGGCGTGCAGCGCGAAGCGCAGGGCGGCCAGCGAACCACCGTCGATGTCCTCAACGCGCAGCAGGATTTGATCCAGGCAAGGGCACGTCTGATCGGCGCGCTGCGTGACCGTGTGATCGCATCCTACACGTTGCTGGGTGCCGTCGGCGGGCTGGATGTCCGGACACTGGCTCTCAACACCCCCGATTATCTGCCGGATGTGCATTACCATCAGGTGCGCGACGCATGGCACGGCCTGCGCACGCCATCGGGCAGGTAGCATGCCCGATTTTGTCTCTGTGCGGCCCGCTGGCCGCCACGAACGTTACGCAGCGGTCCCCATGGCTGCCTGAGTAGGGTTTTCGATGGCGCGGGATCGTCGAATGGTTCGAGCATTCGATACCCGTCCCGTTCTCCGGTTGCGGAAGGCACGGTGTTTTCAGCGTGTGTGCCCGCCGCCTTGCAGCTCCGGCTGATGCCCCGTCAGTCGGAGCTGCGTGGGCTGTCCTTTCGCGGCCCAGCGCAAGGAAAGTCGATATGAACGCGGAAAAGTCCATAGAATCAGGATGCTAGTGGTCGGCGTGAGATGTCATGCAACCGACTAAAACGCGATGCCAGTTTACCGCCATCGAATGGTCGCTGGTTTGAATCTTGCCCGGGGAACCAAACATCCTTCCGCAAGAATAGTGTCAGACACTGTGTTCTGGATCACCTCGATAACGCCTTGGCTGCTGTGTTTTCACGAACCTTGCATCCCGCTTTGCGCTGCCGTAATTCCTGCAAAAGGAACTTCCAGCCGTTTGCAAGGGATCGCTCATGTCCGACTTTTCGACCGCACGCCAGAAGATGGTTGATGGTCAGGTGCGTCCCAGCGACGTCACCGATTTGCGCATCATCGATGCCATGCTCGCCGTGCCGCGGGAGGAGTTCGTACCGGCCAGCCAGCGCGCTATGGCCTATCTGGACCTCGACCTCGAAGTCGCCCCGAATCGTTTCCTGATCAAACCCGTGGTTCTGGCCCGGATGCTGCAGGCGTCTGACGTGAAGGCGACCGACAAGGTTCTGGTGGTTGGCTGCCCCACGGGTTACTCGGCCGCCGTGATCGCCCAGTTCGCCGGGAAGGTGACTGCCACCGAGGGCGACGCCGCCCTGGCGGCCAAGGCCTCAGAGGACATGGCCCGGCTTGGCTATTCGAACATCACCCTAGCTGCCGGAATGCCGGCCGATGGCCATGCCGCCAACGCGCCCTATGATCTGATCGTTCTGGCCGGCGCAACAGAAGTCCTCCCGACGGGGCTCTACAAGCAACTGGCCCCCGGTGGTCAACTGGTGGGCGTGTTTGCCCTGACCAAGCCCGCCCGCGCCATGATCGTGACCCATTCTCACGACGATTTTGGCTTCCGTCCCCTGTTCGATGCCACCGCGCCGGTTCTGCCGGGCCTGGAAAAGCTCCCGGAATTCGTCTTTTAGGCTCGCTCCGGACACTTTTGGGGCATCGGGGCACCGCTAATATCGCCAGCGGTAATTACAAGTGTGGCTTGGATGTCCCATTCGCCAAGTTTCCACCGTCAGAATTCCACGAGAGGTTCCGTCCCGCCGATGCGAGGAATATGGTGAGTGGAGACTCGCTAACGGACATCATCTGTTCCGCCGCTCTAGACATGCGCCCGGATCAGTGAACGGCATGAATGGATTACCAAGAATGGGTGGCGTTAAAGCTCTCACCGGTGCTGCAGCTGCGGCCCTTTTGCTGGCATTTGCCGGAACGTCACCGGTTCTTGCCGACACGATTGAGTCGGCCCTGGTTCGCGCTTACCAGAACAATCCGCAGCTGAACGCCCAGCGCGCATCGGTACGTGTCACCGACGAAAACGTGCCGCAGGCTTTGTCCGGTTATCGGCCGAGGGTCGCGATCACCGCAAGCGGTGGTTATCAATATACGGACGCTGTGGTCGCTTCCGGTGGCGTTGTGACCCCGCTCCATGGCGTGCAGGTGCCGCGCTCTGTTGGCGCGACCGTCACCCAGAGCCTCTACAACGGCAACCAGACGGCGAACCGCACACGTGCCGCCGAGGGACAGGTTTCGGCTGCGCGCGAAGGTCTGCGCGTGCTCGAACAGTCAGTGATACTCTCGGCCGCTACTATCTACATGGACTATCTGCGCGACGCTGCTGTCGTCGAGGTGCAGAAGAGCAACGTCCGCGTGCTCGAGCAGACGCTGAAGCAGACGCGTGATCGCTTCAACGTCGGCGAAGTCACCCGTACCGACGTGGCACAGTCCGAAGCCCAGCTCGCCGCCGGCCGCACGCAGTTGCTGACCGCCGAGTCGAATCTCACCACCACCCGCTCGAACTTCCGCCGTATCATCGGCAACGAGCCGAGCAACCTGCAGGCGGGTTCGCCCGTCGATCGCTTCCTTCCGAACACGTTATCCGGTGCCGTCGATCTCGGCCTCGTCGAGAACCCGAATGTCACTGCCGCCATGTTCGGCATCGATGTCAGCTTCCTCAATGTGAAGGTCAACGAAGGCGCACTGTTCCCGAGCGTGACCTTGCAGGCCAGCATCCAGCAGGGTTGGGAACAATCGATCTCGCAGCCGCGCGGTCTGACGGCAGCCGGCATCGCTCAGGTGTCGATCCCGGTTTACCAGGGTGGTGCGGAATATTCGCTGATCCGTCAGTCGAAGGAAACGCTGGCCCAGCAGCGCCTCGCACTCGAGCAGGTGCGCGACCAGACTCGCGCGAGCGTCGTGCAGGCCTGGGGGCAGTTGCTGGCGGGCAGGGCGCAGGTCTCGTCCGCACAGGCGCAGGTGCAGGCGTCCGAAATCGCGCTGAACGGTGTTCGTGAAGAAGCCAAGGCCGGCCAGCGCACCACACTCGACGTGTTGAACGCCCAGCAGGCTCTGGTGAATGCGCGCGTCGCACTCGTCACAGCGCAGCATGATCGTGTGGTGGCATCCTACGCGGTGCTCAACGCTGTCGGTCGTCTGTCACCGACGGTGATGAAGCTGAACACCAATGTGTATGATCCCAGCGTGCACTATCACCAGGTGCGCGATAGCTGGGTCGGCGTGCGTACGCCCGACGGGCGCTAACGCGCTCGGATATCACCTGATATCGTATCGAAAGGGCCGCTTCTGCGGCCCTTTGCTTGCAATCAATTTGTCCGATGACGTACCGTTTGTATTGCTGACTTAGCGATTCGGAATGCCTTTAGTAGTTCCTTGGGCGTGTCCCGCGCGACAGTTGGTGGTCAGGCCTCGCTTGATCTTGGGGACAAGTCAGGCATGCACGCTGAATCGAACGGTCGTCAAAACGACAACCGGCAAATTCAGCCTCGTCTGGTGTAAAATATTGACGAGAGCGTTGATGATGCGGAGTCGGACATGACGCAACCTGCAAAGGTCCAGGAGCCCTCGATGGAGGAGATTCTGGCGTCGATCCGGCGTATCATCGCCGACGATGAGGCGAAGCCGGCCGTTGCCGAGGTTGCACCGCCGCCGCCCAAGCCGGCTCTTGCGCCCAGGCCTGCTGCGATGACTGACATTCCGCCGTCGGCGATTCCTGCCGCGCAGGCCGCTGCCGCCAAGGCGCCGCCGCCAGCCCCGAAGCCCGCACCGCCCCCGGAGCCTGCTGCCTCCAACAGCCAGGACGACATCGACGCGATGTTGGCCAGTCTGGAAGCCGCGACCACCGAGGAAGAGGTGCGCCCGGCACAGCCCGATGGTGATGTGTTCGAGCTGACCGACGAGATGATGGTCGCCGATCCCGAGCCGGAACCAGCCTTCCAGCATGTCGAGCCGGATGACGACCTCGAATTCGCCGAAGCCGTCGCTGCCAGCAGCGAACGGCCGGCGCCGCGCTTCGACCCGCCATCCTATGATCCACCGCCCGTCGCGCAGCAGCAGCAGATATTGTCGCACAGCACCGTGTCGTCCGTGGAGTCGGCCTTCAATGCGCTGGCCAATACGGTCCTGAGCAACAACGCGCGGACCCTTGAGGATCTCGTCAAGGAAATGCTGCGTCCGATGCTGAAGTCCTGGCTGGACGACAACCTGCCGGGCCTCGTCGAGCGCATCGTCAAGGCCGAGATCGAGCGCGTCTCGCGCGGCGGCCGCTAGGCCCACGAGACAGGCAATGACGGCCTTTCGAGGCCTTCGTTTGGCCCTCCGGGGCGGTTAAGCAGCCCTGTATGTTGACTTGAGCCGCGCTGGCGGGTTTCTAGCGCCATCGGCGTCCTGCGTTCGCCCCAAGCCTGAAAATCGGGCCTCAAAATCGTGGCCGAAAACCCCTGATTTGATTGAATTGTCATGATCGAAAAGACCTATCTGCCCGCCGATATCGAGACCCGCATCGCGAGCGCCTGGGAAGCCGAAGGCGCGTTCAAGGCCGGCCGCGCGGATCGGGTGGATGCCGAGCCCTATACGATCGTGATCCCGCCGCCGAACGTCACCGGCTCGCTGCATATGGGCCACGCCCTGAACAATACGCTGCAGGATGTCTTGTGTCGCTTCGAGCGCATGCGCGGCCGTGACGTGTTGTGGCAACCCGGCACCGATCATGCCGGCATCGCGACGCAGATGGTGGTCGAGCGCCAGTTGATGGAGCGTCAGGAGCCCGGTCGCCGTGACATGGGCCGCGAGGCATTTCTCGATCGCGTCTGGAAGTGGAAGGCCGAGAGCGGCGGCGTCATCGTCAACCAGCTAAAGCGCCTTGGCGCCTCTTGCGACTGGTCGCGCGAGCGCTTCACCATGGATGAGGGCCTGTCCGAGGCCGTCATCAAGGTGTTCGTGCAGCTGCACCGCGAGGGTCTGATCTACAAGGACAAGCGCCTTGTGAACTGGGATCCGAAACTGCTGACAGCGATCTCCGATCTCGAAGTGCAGCAGGTCGAGGTCAAGGGTAGCCTCTGGCACCTGCGCTATCCGCTCGAAGGCAAGAGCTTCGATCCGGAAGATCCGACCACGTTCATCACCGTCGCGACGACTCGCCCCGAGACGATGCTGGGCGACAGCGGCGTCGCCGTGAATCCGGATGACGAACGCTACACCCATCTGATCGGCAAGAACGCGGTTCTGCCGCTGGTCGGCCGTCTGATCCCGATCGTCGCGGATGAATATTCGGATCCGGAGAAGGGCTCCGGCGCGGTGAAGATCACGCCGGCGCACGACTTCAACGACTTCGAAGTCGGCAACCGCCACGGCCTTGCACGCATCAGCATCCTCGATATCGAAGGCAAGCTCGCTCTCGCTGACAACGAGGACTATCTGCGCGGCCTGCCGGTCGCAGCATCGGAGCTGGTTGAGGAATTGCACGGCATGGAGCGCTTCAAGGCGCGCAAGACCATCGTGCAGCGGCTGGAAGATTTCGGCTTCCTGGAGAAGATCGAGCCCAATACCCATATGGTGCCGCATGGCGACCGGTCCGGCGTCGTCATCGAGCCTTATCTGACCGACCAGTGGTATGTCGACGCGAAGACCATGGCGCAGCCGGCGATCGCCGCTGTGCGCACCGGCGCGACTGAATTCGTGCCGAAGAACTGGGAAAAGACCTATTACGAGTGGATGGAGAACATCCAGCCATGGTGCATCTCGCGCCAGCTGTGGTGGGGCCATCAGATCCCGGCCTGGTACGGTCCGGACGGCAAGGTGTTCGTCGCCGAGACCGAAGAGGAAGCCGTCGCGAATGCGCTCGGCTACTACGTCGAGCAGGAAGTCATCACGGAAGAGCAGGGCCATGACATGGCGCTCGATCCCGACCTGCGCGCCGGCTTCATCACCCGCGACGAGGACGTGCTCGATACCTGGTTCTCATCGGCGCTGTGGCCGTTCTCGACGCTCGGCTGGCCGCAGAGTTCGGTCGATGTCGATCGCTACTATCCGACCAATGTGCTGGTCACCGGCTTTGACATCATCTTCTTCTGGGTCGCCCGGATGATGATGATGGGCATGCACTTCAAGAAAGAAGTGCCATTCCCGACCGTCTACATCCACGCCCTCGTCCGCGACGAGAAGGGCGCCAAGATGTCGAAGTCGAAGGGCAACGTCATAGATCCCTTGAACCTGATCGACCAGTACGGCGCCGATGCGCTGCGCTTCACGCTGGCCGCCATGGCCGCGCAGGGCCGCGACATCAAGCTCGCGACCCAGCGCGTCGAGGGCTATCGCAACTTCGCGACCAAGCTCTGGAATGCCTGCCGTTTCGCCGAGATGAACGAGTGCGTGCTGCCGGCGGCCTTCGATCCGACCAAAGCCAGGGAAGTGCTCAACCGCTGGATCGCGCATGAGACCGTGAAGGCGACGCGCGAAGTCACTGAAGCCATCGAGGCCTATCGCTTCAACGATGCGGCGGGCGCGGCCTATCGCTTCGTCTGGAACGTGTATTGCGACTGGTATCTCGAACTCGCCAAGCCGTTCATGATGGGCGAGGACGGTCCGGCCAAGACCGAGACCCGCGCGATGGTCGCCTGGGCCCGCGACGAGATCCTGAAGCTGCTGCATCCGTTCATGCCGTTCATCACGGAGGAACTCTGGGCAGTCACTGCGCCGCGCGATGGTCTGTTGGCGCTGGCACCATGGTCCCGCAAGGCGAGCGGTCTGACGCGCGAGCAGGAAGCCCTGATCATCGCGACCGCCGCGAGCGATCCGATCGTCGCACCGATCCTGATGGGCGATCCCGAACCGGTCGCCGACTTCAAGGATGACGCCGCCGAAGCCGAAATCGGCTGGGTTATTGATCTGGTGACGGAGGTTCGTTCGGTGCGTGCCGAGATGAACATCGTGCCGGCGACATTGACGCCACTGGTGCTGGCCGGAGCATCTGCGGAAACTCAGGCCCGCGCCCAGCGCTGGAGCGATGTCGTGAAGCGCCTTGCGCGTCTCGGCGATATATCCTTCGCCGATGTCGCGCCGCAGGGCGCCGTGCAGCTCCTGATCCGCGGCGAAGTCGCAGCCCTGCCGTTGAAGGGCGTCATCGATCTCGGCGCCGAGAAGACGCGTCTCGACAAGGAGCTTGCGAAAGCCGAAGCCGACATCAAGCGCGCTGACGCCAAGCTTTCGAACGAGAAGTTCGTCGCCAATGCGGCGGAAGAAATCGTCGAGGAAGAGCGCGAGAAGCGCGAGGCAGCCGAGGCCCGCAAGGCCAAGACGCTGGAAGCGCTGAAGCGTCTCAAGAACGCGGTGTGAGTTTGACCGTAGGATGGGTTGAGCGCAGCGAAACCCATCTCTTTCGCGCATGTGGGTGACGGGTTTCGCGAAGACGCGCTACCCATCCCGCGGCTCACACCCGCGGAAACGGCTTGCTGAGATACTTCGACCCGCGCACCCCATACCGCCACGGCAGCTCGACCGCCTTGGTGATACCGATGCGGATGCCGGCGACGACGTCCGGCGCCTCCGTTCGCGCATGAATGGCGATCGGAGGCTTGTCCAAAGCCAGCCCGTTATGGGCGATGCTGATGCCGAGCGCCTGGCAGACCTTGCCAGGTCCCGAGCACAGCATGCGCTCATCCTGCAGCCCGCGCCGCAGCTGCATCTCCCCAATCCCGAAGGTCGGGTGCAGTGCCCGGATCAGCACCGCGCTGGCCGCCCCCTCGGCCTCGCAGACGAAATTCACGCACCAGTGGATGCCGTAGGAGCGGTAGACATAGGCAAAGCCGGGCGGCCCGAACATAATCTGGTTGCGCGGCGTCGGTCCATTGAAGGAATGGGCCGCGGGCTCGGTGTGATGATAGGCCTCGACCTCGACGATCTCGCCACCGACGCCATCCACCAGGAGCGTCGCGCCGATCAGTTCGGGAGCCACATCGTGCACGCTCCGCGCAAAAAAGCTGCGTTTCAGTGCCTTGCCGAGCTTTTTTGGGATGTGGTGAGGTTTTGGAGCCATTCTGCCCGCTATGTTATGATGCAGAGCCGGGGAAGGCGAGGGCGGGTTGCAGGACAGCGCCCGGCGGATTACCTAAGGCTTCACTCAGAACGGACAGTTCATGGTCGTCGTCCTCGATACCGTCTCCACCACACCGCTCCGCCCGCGTCACCCTGAAAAAGTGAATCGGCCGGATTCGGTCTCGCCGCCGAAGCCGGACTGGATCCGGGTTCGCGCGCCGACCAGCCGTGGCTATGGGGACACCCGCAAGATCGTCAAGGAAAACGGCCTCGTCACCGTGTGCGAGGAGGCCGGCTGCCCGAATATCGGCGAATGCTGGCAGAAGAAGCATGCGACCTTCATGATCATGGGGGATACCTGCACCCGGGCCTGCGCATTCTGCAACGTCAAGACGGGCATCCCCGGCGCACTCGACGCGCTGGAGCCTGCCCATGTCGCCGAAGCCGTCCGCAAGCTCGGCCTGCATCACGTGGTCATCACCTCGGTGGACCGCGACGATCTGGCCGATGGCGGCGCCGAGCATTTCGCACAGACGATTCGCGCCATCCGCGCGGCGTGCCCGACGACCACCATCGAAATCCTGACGCCGGACTTCCTGCGCAAGCCGGGCGCCCTTGAAGTCGTCGTGGCGGCCAAGCCGGACGTGTTCAACCACAATCTCGAGACCGTTCCGTCGCGCTATCTCACGGTGCGGCCCGGTGCGCGCTACTTCCATTCGCTCCGCCTGCTGCAGAAGGTCAAGGAACTTGACCCGACCATCTTCACCAAGTCCGGCATCATGGTTGGCCTCGGCGAGGAGCGCCACGAGGTGCTGCAGGTGATGGACGACATGCGCTCCGCCGATATCGACTTCCTGACCATCGGCCAGTATCTGCAGCCGACCCGCAAGCATCACGTGGTGTCGCGTTACGTCACGCCCGATGAATTCAGCGGCTATGAGAAGGTCGCCTATACCAAGGGCTTCCTGATGGTCTCGGCAAGCCCGCTGACGCGCTCGTCGCATCACGCAGGCGAGGATTTCGCCAAGCTGCAGGCAGCGCGCGCCGCTCTCGCGCGCTGAGAACGCGACCATGCCGAGATTTGCCAACAAGCGCCGCGTGCGTCACAGCGCCTCCCAGATGTTCGATCTGGTCGCCGATGTCGAGCGCTATCCGGAATTCGTGCCGCTCTGCAAATCGCTGAAGATTCGCCAGCGCACGCCGCAGGAGAATGGCACCGAGGTCATCGTTGCCGACATGACCGTGTCGTTCAAGCTGGTCCAGGAATCCTTCACCAGCCGCGTTACGCTGGATCGGCCGAACCTGAAGATCATGGTCGAATATCTGCGTGGTCCGTTCAGCAATCTCGAAAACCGCTGGACCTTTGAGCCGAAGGCAGATGACGGGGAATGCGACGTCGGCTTCTTCATCGCCTATGAGTTCAAGAGCCGCATGCTGGCGATGCTGATGGGCACGATGTTCGATGCCGCATTCCAGCGCTTTGCCGTAGCCTTCGAGAAGCGCGCGGACGAAGTCTATCGTGTGCCACGAGTCACGGGCGTTCCGTCTACTTCTTAGTTGTCGGCTTCTTCAAGGGTGCCGTGGGCCTGCGACGCTTGACGGCCGTGCGTCGCGGCGAGCGCGCCACACGTGGCCGCGCCAGATTTGCTGCCGCGCGCTTCTTGGCTGGCGGCTGTGGTCCGCGCGCCAATTCGATGAGCATCCGCAAGGCTTCCAGCACCGAGCGCTGACGCACCGCGCTGCGGCCGATGGCGCCGAAACGGCATTCCTTGTTGACGATGCGACCGTCACGCGATGCGACGGCAAAATGCACGAGGCCGACCGGCTTGCCGGGCGTTGCGCCGCCAGGACCAGCGATTCCGGTGATCGAGACCGCGAGATCGACATCCGCCTCTTCCAGCGCACCGACCGCCATCTGGATTGCGGTCTCCTTGCTGACCGCGCCGAAGCTCTCAAGTGTCGCCGTCTTGACGCCGAGCATCGCGTGTTTGGCAGTGTTGGAATAGGTGACGAAGCCGCGGTCGATCACGTCGGACGAGCCGGGAATTTCCGTCAGCGCGCCGGCCACGAGACCGCCAGTGCAGGACTCGGCGGTCGCGATCGTCAGCTTGCGGCTGCGGCAGAGATCGAGCAGCGCGCGGGAGAGGGCTCGTGCGTCACTCGCTGCCATATCAGTCGGTCCAGGGAAGGCGGATGGTGGCGGCGGCAGTGGCGGCGATGCCTTCTTCGCGGCCGGTGAAGCCAAGACGTTCGCTGGTGGTCGCCTTCACGGCCACGCGCGACAGCGCCACGCCGGTGATTTCGCTGATCTTCTCGCGCATCGAATCGCGCAGCGGGCCGATCTTCGGCCGTTCGCAGATCAGCGTCACTTCGAGATTTGCGATTCGGCCGCCGCGTGCGGTGACGCGATCGACGGCGTATTTCAGGAATTTGTCGGAGGCCGCACCCTTCCATTGGGGATCGCTCGGCGGGAAGTGCGAGCCGATATCGCCATCGGCCAGCGCGCCCAGGATCGCATCGACCAGCGCATGCAGGCCGACGTCACCGTCGGAATGGGCAAGAAAGCCGCGTGTATGCGGCACGCGCACGCCGCAGATCATCAGGTGATCGCCGTCGCCGAAAGCGTGCACGTCGTAGCCCGTGCCCATGCGGATATCGCCGAGCGATGCTGCGAGACGCGCTTCTTCGCGAATGAAATCTTCGGGGGTCGTGAGCTTCATATTTGCAAGATCGCCTTCAAAGGTTGCCACGGTCAATCCCGCCCATTCGGCGAGCGCGGCATCGTCGGTGAAATCATCGCGGCCTTCTTTTGCAGCACGACGATGCGCTTCAAGGATGACATCGAAACGAAATGCCTGCGGCGTCTGCGCGCTGCGTAAGCGCGCACGGTCCGGCGTCGCTTCCACGTGACCGGCCTCGTTGACCTGTTTGATCGTATCCGTGACGGCAACGCCCGGCACGGCAGCGCCGGTGATCTGCGCAGCGGCAATGGCGCGCTCGATCAAGGCCGGGGTCACGAAAGGGCGGGCTGCGTCATGGATCAGCACGATATCCGGTGCGTGATCGGCCAGAGCTTCCAGTCCGGCACGCACCGATGCCTGACGCGTCGCTCCACCGTTCGCAGGAGCATGATACCGTAATTCACTTACCGCCTCGTTGAAGGCAGCGATATCGTCAGGATTGGTGATGGGCTGGACCGCGAAGACCTGGGGATGGTTGCAGAACGGCTCCATGGCCCGCGCAATAACGCTGCGGCCTCCGATCATGCGATATTGCTTCGGTCCACCGGACCCGGCGCGAAGGCCGCGGCCGGCGGCAACGATAATTGCGGCTGTCTTCAAACCGGCAGTATTGGGTGATTTTGTCATCAGGGTCAGGTGATTAAGGGGTAAGCGGTGATCGCACAGCCCTTAGCACGGCCGCGTGCAAAAACAGTATGATTACATTCTCGTGGCTGCATAAGAGTGCATTGCTGCACTGCACTTGCAAAATGAACTCATCTGTCTAATGTGTAGGCATGACGGTTGACTGCACAACAAATGTGCGCATTATGCGCCCTATGCCCGCAATGCAGCGGACGAGAGAACGACGAGCAGGTCTGTGACCATCCCGGACTCACTATACAGCAAGCGCTTACGAATTGGTGACATCGAGATCGCCAACCGGGTCGTTCTGGCGCCGATGTCGGGCATCACCGATGCGCCGTTCCGCAGGCTGACCGCCGAACTCGGTGCAGGCCTCGTCGTGTCAGAAATGACCGCCAGCGACGATCTCGTCAACGGCCGCCCCATGTCGGTATTACGCTGCGAAGCGACCGGGATCGGCCCGCATGTGGTCCAGCTGGCCGGCTGCGAGACCCGCTGGATGGCCGAGGGGGCCCGGGTGGCCGAAGCGGCGGGCGCCGACATCATCGATATCAATATGGGATGCCCGGCGCGGCACGTCACCGGCGGCCAGTCCGGCTCCGCGCTGATGCGCGATCTCGACCATGCGCTGAAGCTGATCGAAGCGACGATCGCTGCCGTGAAGGTGCCGGTGACCCTGAAGATGCGCCTTGGCTGGGACGATCGCACGCTGAATGCGCCGGAACTTGCGCAGCGCGCGGAGCAGGCGGGTGTACAGCTCATCACCGTGCACGGCCGCACCCGTTGCCAGTTCTACAAGGGCGAAGCCGACTGGAGCGCCGTGCGCCCTGTGAAGGACGCCGTCGGCATCCCCGTTATCGTCAATGGCGATATCACCTCCTACGACAAGGCCGTGAGGGCGCTTGAAATGTCTGGCGCCGACGCCGTCATGATGGGCCGCGGTGCGCAGGGCATGCCGTGGCTGCCGGGCCAGATTGGCCGGCGTCTCGAAACCGGCATCGCGGAAGCCGTGCCGTCGCTGCAGCAGCAGCTCGCCTATATCTGCGCGCTCTATGACGATGTGGTCCGTCACTACGGTCTGCGCATCGGCCTGCGCCACGCGCGCAAACATCTCGGCTGGGCGCTCGATGCCGCAGCAGCCACGAGCTGCGCACCAGCGGCCGTGCTGAAGACCTGGCGACAGAAGATCCTTACATCCGAAGATCCCTCCGGTGTGCAGCGGTCTCTGAACGACGCTTTTGACGATTTCGCATGGAGTGCCGCCGCATGAACGCCGCAGAGCACCGTCGCCCTGTCCCCACCGACAGTGAGGCCATTCTCAACGCGCTGCCGAATCCGGTGATCCTGATCGCGCCCGACGGCAAGATCGTCGACGCCAATATGGCCGCCGAATCCTTCTTCGAGATTTCCGCGCAGTTCCTGCGCCGGCAGTCGCTGAAAGAATTGGTGCCGTTCGGCAGTCCGCTGCTGGCGCTGATCGACCAGGTTCGCGCCGCCGGTTCGCCGGTGAACGAATACAAGGTCGATCTCGGCACGCCGCGCATCGGCGGCGATCGTCAGGTCGATCTGCACGTCGCGCCGCTCACCGAGCGCCCGGGCCATATCGTGGTGATGCTGCAGGAACGCACCATCGCCGACAAGATGGATAGGCAGCTCACCCATCGCAGCGCCGCACGTTCGGTGATCGCACTGGCGGCGATGCTGGCACATGAGATCAAGAATCCGCTGTCGGGTATCCGTGGCGCCGCACAGCTGCTCGAGCAGTCGGCATCGTCTGAAGACCGCATGCTGACGCGTCTGATCTGCGATGAAGCCGACCGCATCGTCACGCTGGTCGACCGTATGGAAGTGTTCGGCGACGATCGTCCAGTGGCGCGGGGCCCTGTCAACATTCACTCCGTGCTCGATCATGTGAAGCGCCTCGCGCAGTCCGGCTTCGCTCGCAACATTCGCTTCATCGAGGACTACGACCCGTCGCTGCCGCCGGTGCTCGCCAATCAGGATCAGCTCATTCAGGTGTTCCTCAATCTGGTGAAGAACGCCGCGGAAGCCATCGTCGATCTCGGCTCCGATGGCGAGATCCAGCTTACCACCGCATTCCGGCCCGGCGTGCGCCTGTCAGTGCCGGGCAAGAAATCGCGCGTGTCACTGCCGCTCGAGTTTTGCGTCAAGGACAACGGTCCCGGCGTTCCCGAAGATCTCCTGCCCAACCTGTTCGATCCCTTCGTCACCACCAAACCCACCGGAAGCGGCCTGGGTCTTGCATTGGTAGCGAAGATTGTCGGCGATCACGGCGGCATCATCGAATGTGAATCACAGCCTCGAAAGACGACGTTTCGCGTGCTGCTGCCAATGTTCAACCCCGCCAAGACACTGGACGACAAGACCCTTGATCCAAGCAACGCCGATGCCTCCGCGGCACCGACGAACACCTCACAGACGTAAGACGAGGACTAACGATGGCTGCAGGTAGCATTCTGGTCGCGGACGACGATACGGCGATCCGCACCGTCCTCAATCAGGCGCTGTCGCGCGCCGGATACGAGGTTCGTCTGACCGGAAACGCAGCCACGCTGTGGCGATGGGTCAGCCAGGGCGAAGGTGATCTCGTCATCACCGACGTGGTGATGCCCGACGAGAACGCATTCGATCTGCTGCCACGGATCAAGAAGATGCGTCCCAATCTGCCGGTCATCGTGATGAGCGCGCAAAATACGTTCATGACCGCGATCCGCGCCTCCGAGCGCGGCGCCTATGAATATCTGCCGAAGCCGTTCGATCTGAAGGAACTGATCGCAATCGTCGGTCGTGCGCTGGCCGAGCCGAAGGAACGTGTCGCGAGCCACGCCGATGATGGTGAGTTCGACTCGATCCCGCTGGTCGGCCGCTCGCCGGCGATGCAGGAAATCTACCGCGTGCTCGCCCGCCTGATGCAGACCGATCTCACGGTCATGATCTCCGGCGAGTCCGGCACCGGCAAGGAACTGGTGGCCCGCGCGCTGCATGACTACGGCAAACGCCGCAACGGCCCGTTCGTGGCGGTCAACATGGCGGCGATCCCGCGCGATCTGATCGAGTCCGAACTGTTCGGCCATGAGCGCGGCGCCTTCACTGGCGCCAATGCCCGCGCCACCGGCCGCTTCGAGCAGGCCGAAGGTGGCACATTGTTCCTGGACGAAATCGGCGACATGCCGATGGAAGCCCAGACCCGTCTGCTGCGTGTGTTGCAGCAGGGCGAATACACGACCGTCGGCGGACGCACCCCGATCAAGACCGACGTGCGCATCGTGGCCGCCTCGAACAAGGATCTGCGCATCCTGATCCAGCAGGGTCTGTTCCGCGAAGATCTGTTCTTCCGCCTCAACGTCGTGCCGCTGCGCCTGCCGCCGCTGCGCGAGCGTATCGAGGATCTGCCGGACCTGATCCGGCACTTCTTTGCCCTCGCTGAGAAGGACGGCCTGCCGCCGAAGAAGCTCGACGCTCTCGCGCTCGAGCGCATGAAGCAGCATCGCTGGCCCGGCAACGTGCGCGAACTCGAAAACCTCGCCCGCCGTCTGGCAGCGCTCTATCCGCAGGATGTCATCACTGGTTCGGTTATCGACGGTGAACTGGCACCGCCCGCTGTGGCCTCGGGTGGTAACGTGCCGACCGGCGTGGATAATCTCGGTGGGGCTGTCGAGGTCTATCTGTCCTCGCACTTCTCCAGCTTCCCGAATGGCGTACCGCCGCCCGGCCTCTATCACCGCATTCTGCGCGAGATCGAGGTGCCACTGCTGACTGCAGCGCTGGCCGCGACGAGGGGTAACCAGATTCGCGCCGCGGATCTGCTCGGCCTCAACCGCAATACGCTGCGGAAGAAGATTCGCGACCTCGACATTCAGGTCTATCGAACCGGGGGCTGATCGCGGCAGCGAGATCGAGCAATTCCAGGGTTTGAGACGCAAAAACAAACGAAAACGCAGGAGATGCGCTTTCGTTTGCTGGTCTGCGCCGCGGATTTGTCGTAATTGAGCAACATTGTTGTATGATTGCATCAGTGCGGTCCGGGCTGCCCCGGCAGCCGCACGGCGTCCACGCTCACCACATTGTCGGAATGACCAGCGCAGACACGTCGGCTACAGCCTATGAACCATCGATGGCGGAGCCGCGCAGGTGGTCCCTGCGGCGGCTGTTCGTGCCTTTGGCCGTCGGCCTGGCACTCCTCTCGTCATGCCTGACCTTCGTCGTCCTGAATGGTCTGACGCCGATGGCGCCGACCCATCAGGTCGTCGTCACCTTCCTGCTGATCAATGCCGCCAGCGTCCTCCTGCTGGTCCTGATCATCGCCCGTGAAGTCTGGAAAGTGGTCCAGGCCCGCCGCCGGGGCAGGGCTGCTGCACGCCTTCACGTCCAGATTGTCAGCCTGTTCTCCGTGATCGCCGTGCTGCCGGCCGTGCTGGTGTCGATCGTCGCCAATGTGACGCTGGACCGCGGCCTCGACCGACTGTTCTCAGGCCCAACCCGTGCCGTGATCGGCAATTCACTGACCGTCGCCCGCGCTTACGTCCATGAGCATGCACAGCTGATCCGCGGCGATATCCTGGGCATGGCCAATGATCTCGCCCATATCCGTCCCCTCTACGACCAGGACCGCGGCACCTTCCGCAGCCTGCTGTCAGCTAACGCGGCGTCGCGTAATCTGCCGGGCGCCATGTTGATCGACAAGGATCGCAACGTCCTTGAATCCGCGCAAACCGGAATCCGTCAGGATTTCACGACGCCTGCGCCCGAATTTCTGCAAAACGTCAATGACAGCGAGCCCGAGATCGCCATCATTCCGGAGGGCAATTACGTCGCTGCCGTGATCCGGCTGAAGGCCTTCGACAACACCTTCCTTTATGTGGCGCGATTGCTCGACCCACGCGTGGTCGCGCAATTGAAACAGACCGAGGCCAGCGTCGCCGAATATGCTGAACTGGAATCCCGAAGGCTGGGCATTCAGGTGGCCTTCGCGCTGATGTTCACGGTGATCGCACTGACGGTGCTGATGTCGTCGGTGCTGATAGGACTGAATTTCGCCAACTGGCTGGTGGCGCCGATCCGCCGCCTGATGGGCGCGGCGAACATGGTCTCGACGGGCGATCTGCATGTGCAAGTGCCGGTGATCCAGTCCGAGGGCGATCTCGCCCATCTCGGCGAGACCTTCAACAAGATGACACAGGAATTGCGTACGCAACGCGACGAACTGGTCAGCGCCAGCGACGTCATCGACAGCCGCCGCCGTTTCATCGAGGCCGTGTTGTCATCGGCCAGCGCTGGCATCATCGGTGTCGATGGCTCCAACATGATCGGCATTCTCAACCGCTCCGCCGAGAAGCTTGTCGGTCACTCGGAGTCCGAGACGTTGGGTCACCCGCTGCACGAGATCATCCCGGAGCTCGACGAACTGATGCAGACCGCACGCGAGGGATCGCAGCGGCTGGTGCAGGGGCAGGTCACAATCACCCGCGACGGGCAGGAGCGTAACCTGTCGGTCCGTGTCAGCGCCGAACAGACCAGCCAGTCGCGCGACAGTTACATCATCACCCTCGATGACATCACCGAACTCGTCTCCGCGCAGCGCACCTCGGCCTGGGCCGACGTGGCGCGCCGCATCGCTCATGAAATCAAGAACCCGCTGACGCCGATCCAGCTCTCTGCCGAGCGCATCAAACGCAAGTTCGGCAAGGTGATCGTCGATGACAAGGCGATCTTCGAACAATGCACCGACACGATCGTCCGGCAGGTCGACGATATCAGGCGCATGGTCGATGAATTCTCGCGCTTTGCGCGGATGCCCAAGCCCGTGATCGAAGGCGAGGACGTCGCCGACACCGTGCGTCAGGCCGTGTTCCTGATGCGGGTTGGTCATCCCGATCTGGATATCTCCGCCGAGATCAAGGAAGAGCCGATGCGCGCGCGGTTCGACCGCCGGCTGATCTCGCAGGCGCTCACCAACATCATCAAGAATGCGACCGAAGCCATCGAGGTGGTTCCTGCCGAAGAACTCGGAAAAGGTCGCATTGACGTCATCGCTTCCAGAGACAACGACGACATCGTGATCGACGTGATCGACAACGGAATCGGCCTGCCGACCGTCAGTCGCTCGCGTCTGCTGGAGCCCTATGTGACGACGCGCGAGAAGGGCACCGGCCTCGGTCTCGCCATCGTCGGCAAGGTTCTGGAAGATCATGGCGGCCGTATCGAACTGAACGATGCTTCGAACATTCGCCCGGGACAGCGTGGCGCCTGGATGCGGTTGCGGTTCGCGGTGTCCGGTCAGAAACCTGACGCGGACAAGGGCGAACCTGGCGCGACACCCGATGACGAACGCAAGATCAAAGCCGCTACCGGCAGCTGACAAGAAAAAAAACATGACCAGGATATTTTGAGCCATGGCAAATGACATTCTGATCGTTGACGACGAAGCCGATATCCGCGACCTTGTTGCGGGCATTCTGGACGATGAAGGATTCAGCACGCGCACGGCGCGGGACAGCGACTCCGCATTGTCGGAGATCGCCAATCGCCGCCCGAGCCTGGTGTTTCTCGACATCTGGCTGCAAGGCAGCAAGCTCGACGGCCTACAACTGCTCGAGCAGGTCAAGCGCGACAATCCCGAGTTGCCTGTGGTGATGATCTCCGGCCACGGCAATATCGAAACTGCCGTCGCCGCGATCAAGCGCGGCGCCTACGACTTCATCGAAAAGCCGTTCAAGGCCGATCGCCTGATCCTTGTCGCAACGCGTGCGCTCGAGACCTCGCGGCTGAAACGCGAAGTCAAGGAACTGAAACAGCTCGCGCCGATCGCCAATTCGCTGACGGGGCGCTCGGCCGCCATGAACCAGCTGCGCCAGACCATCGATCGCGCTGCCAAGGCCAATAGCCGCATTCTGATCGTCGGCCCATCGGGCGCCGGCAAGGAGCTCGCAGCGCGCACGCTGCACGCGGCTTCCGCCCGTGCCACTGGACCGTTCGTGGTCATCAACGCCGCAGCGATTACACCAGAGCGCATGGAAGTCGAACTGTTCGGCGTCGAGCAAACCAATGGCGAACAGGCGCGCAAGGCAGGCGCTCTGGAAGAAGCCCATGGCGGCACGCTGTTCATCGATGAGATCGGCGATCTGCCGCGCGAGACCCAGAACAAGATCCTGCGCGTGCTGGTAGACCAGACCTTCATGCGGGCAGGGGGCACGACCAAGGTGAATGTCGATGTCCGCATCATCTCGTCGACCGCGCGCAATCTCGAAGAGGAAATCGCCGAAGGTCGCTTCCGTGAGGACCTCTATCATCGCCTTTCGGTGGTGCCGATCCGGGTGCCGCCACTGTCCGAGCACCGTGAAGATATTCCGGAGCTGATCGAATATTTCATGGAGCAGATCTCCATCGCCACCGGTCTGCCGAAGCGGCAGATCGGCGAGGACGCCATGGCGGTCCTGCAGTCCCATGTCTGGCCGGGCAATATCCGCCAGCTCCGCAACAACGTCGAACGCGTCATGATCCTGGCCGGCGGCGGACCGGAGGTCATCATCACCGCCGACATGCTGCCGCAGGACGTCGGCTCGATGGTGCCGTCGATGCCGACCAGCAACAATGGCGAGCACATCATGGGCCTGCCGCTGCGCGAAGCCCGCGAAGTGTTCGAACGCGATTATCTGATTGCGCAGATCAGCCGTTTTTCGGGTAATATCTCGCGCACCGCTGAATTCGTCGGCATGGAGCGTTCGGCCTTGCACCGCAAGCTCAAGGCGCTCGGCGTCGGCTAAAACACTCACGTCAACTCAAGTTTCAACCCAAGCCTCGGAACGAACATGTCGCGCATCGCCTATGTGAATGGTCAGTACGTCAACCTGCGCGATGCCGCGGTGAACGTCGAGGACCGCGGTTATCAATTCGCGGATGGCATCTACGAAGTCTGTGAGATCATCGGCGGCAAGATGGTCGACTTTCCCCGCCATATTGCGCGCATGCAGCGCTCACTACGGGAATTGCGCATCGCCGAGGCAATGCCGCTGACATCGCTCAAGGTGGTGATGCAGGAAGTGATCCGCCGCAACCGTATCAATTACGGCATCGTCTATCTGCAAATCAGCCGCGGCGTCGCCCATCGCGATCATGGCTTCCCGTCGCCGGAGGTGAAGCCCAGCGTGGTCGTGACCGCCAAATCGCTCAACTTCGCCAAGAACCAGGCGACTGCCGCCAAGGGCGTGAAGGTGATCACGACGGCAGAGAATCGCTGGCCGCGCGTCGACATCAAGACGGTCGGCCTGTTGCCCAATGTGCTGGCGCGCCAGGAAGCCCGCGACAAGGGCGCCTACGAAGCCTGGTATGTCGACGCCGACGGTTTTGTCACCGAAGGCGCATCATGCAACGCCTGGATCGTCACCAAAGACGGCAAAGTGGTCACACGCACCGCTGAGCGCGGCATCCTTGCGGGCATTACCCGAGCCGTGTTGATCGAGGTTCTGGCCTCGATGCAGCTCAAACTGGAAGAGCGGAACTTCACACCAGCCGAGGCTTATGACGCCGCCGAAGCCTTCGTCTCGTCGGCGAGTCAGATCGTGATGCCGGTCATCAACATCGACGGCAAACAGATAGGTGACGGCAAGCCTGGTGGTATCGCGACGCGTCTGAGGCAGGAATTCCATAAATTCGCGGCGATTTCCTAAAATTTGCCGCGCTTTTAGGCACCAATTCCGCGTTCCGGCTTGCCTAAAAAGCGCGCCTGCCGTCTAATCAGGTCGTCGCGCTCCCGGAGGGGGATCTCAGGGGAAAGCGCGGCGGCTTGGTAAGGCTCCGGAGAGGGCTGCGCCGGGTTCAAAAAAAGCAACAAAACAGACTGCGGGATTAAAAAAAATGGCGGCAGACCGCGCACAGAATCTACAGGACACCTTCCTCAACCACGTACGCAAGACCAAGACTCCGCTCACGATCTTTCTCGTGAACGGCGTCAAACTGCAGGGCATTGTCACCTGGTTCGACAATTTCTGTCTTTTGCTCCGGCGCGACGGACACTCGCAGCTGGTGTATAAGCATGCGATCTCGACCATCATGCCGGGCGCACCGATTCAGCTGTTTGAGGGTGGCGAGGATCCGGCTTGAGCGAACTCCTGAGAGACGCTTGATTGGAATTTCGTAGCTTCGAAGGCAATGCGGCCGACCGACCCTCGGCCAGCAGCGAATCGACCGGCCGCGTTCTCGTGGTCGGTCCTTACTTGCGCGAACGGCGGGGCGATGCCGACGCGCAAGCCTATTCTCATGTCCGCGATACGGAAGCCCGACTCCAAGAGGCGGTCGGTCTCGCACGTGCCATCGACCTCACCGTCGTCGAGGCCGTCGCCGCGCCGCTGAGCCAGATCCGCCCGGCCACCTATCTTGGCAAGGGCAAGGTCGAGGAGATCGCCGGTCTGATCGCGGCGAACGAGATCGGCATCGTGGTGATGGACTGCGCGCTGTCGCCGATCCAGCAGCGCAACTTGGAAAAGGAACTGAAGGCCAAGGTGCTCGACCGCACCGGCCTCATCCTCGAAATCTTCGGCCGCCGTGCCAAGACAAAGGAAGGCACGCTGCAGGTCGAGCTCGCGCATCTCAACTATCAGCGCAGTCGTCTCGTCCGCTCATGGACCCATCTGGAACGCCAGCGCGGCGGCTTTGGCTTCATGGGCGGTCCCGGCGAGACCCAGATCGAGGCCGATCGCCGCATGATCGGCGACCGCATCGCGCGGTTGGAGGCCGATCTCAGAAAAGTCCAGGCGACGCGGCGCCTGCATCGCGCCGGCCGCCAGCGCGTGCCGTATCGCGTTGTCGCGTTGGTCGGTTACACCAATGCCGGCAAGTCGACACTGTTCAATCGGCTGACGCGCGCCGATGTGCAGGCCGAGGACATGTTGTTCGCGACCCTCGATCCGACGCTGCGCGCGCTGACGCTGCCCCATGGCGGCAAGGCGATGCTGTCGGACACGGTGGGCTTCATCTCCAACCTGCCGACCCAGCTCGTTGCGGCCTTCCGCGCCACGCTGGAAGAGGTGCTGGAAGCCGACATCATCCTGCATGTGCGCGACATCTCGCACGAAGACGCCGACGCGCAGCAGAGCGATGTCGACAAGGTTTTGCGTCAGCTCGGCATCGACACCGATGCATCGGCGCGCATTCTCGAAGTCTGGAACAAGATCGATCGTTTCTCGCCGGAAGAGCGCGAAAACCTCGCCAATATTGCGGCCCGCCGTCCGCCGGAGAAGCCGTGCTTCATGGTTTCCGCGGAAACCGGCGAGGGCATCGATGCGCTCCTCAATGCCATCGAAGAACGGCTTGCGGCTGCGCGCGTGACGCTGGATCTGCAGATCGATGCCGCCGATGGCGCGGGCGTGAGCTGGCTACATCGCAATGCCGAGATTCTCGTGAAAGAACTGCACGACGGACATTTCGACATGGTGGTGCGCGTCGACGAGACCAAGCGCGATGTGGTGATGAGCAAGTATGGCGCGGTGTTGCATCCCGTGGAGTACTGACGGCTACTCCGCGCCCTTCGCCTCGTTCCACAGCGCATCCATCTCTTCGAGCGACGCCTCCTGCAGCGAGCTTCCCTTCGCAGCCAGAGCCCGCTCGATATAGCCGAAGCGCCGCTCGAATTTCGCATTGGTGGCGCGGAGCGCCAGCTCCGGATCGGCCTTCACATGGCGCGCGAGATTGACCAGCGCGAACATCAGATCGCCGGTCTCGGCTGCCACCTCGCTCTGATCGCCGCGATCGAGCGCGGCTTCGATCTCGTCGGCTTCCTCGCGGATTTTCGCCAGCACCGCGCGCGGATCGTTCCAGTCGAAGCCGACGCTGGAGGCTTTTGTCTGCAGCTCCATGGCTTGGCTCAATGCAGGTTGCCCGGCCTTGACGCTGGCGAGGAACGAGGAGGGCGGCGGAATGTCCACGCCCCGCCGCGCGGCTCGCTCGGCCTTCTCCTCGGCCTTGATGCGATCCCAGACGCCCTTGACATGGCCCGGCGTCAGGTTGCCGTCCTTGTCGGCAAATACATGCGGATGCCGGCGGATCATCTTGCGGGTGATCGCCTCCACGACGTCGCCGAACGCGAATACGTTCTGTTCTTCAGCCATCCGGGCGTGGAACACCACCTGCAGCAGGAGATCGCCGAGTTCGTCGCAGAGATCGTGGAGATCGTGCCGGACGATGGCATCGGCGACCTCATAGGCCTCCTCGATCGTATAGGGCGCGATACTCGCGAAGTCCTGCTCCAGATCCCATGGGCAGCCCGTCACGGGCGTGCGCAACTGGGCCATGATCTCGATCAGGCCGGCGATATCGCGGGAAGGGGTCATGAGGCACCACGGGTCATAGCAGGAGCCTCTGCTATGCCGCAGGACGGCGGTGTGGCCCAGCGAAAATGCCCGGTTTTGCCTGTCTTTCACACAGCCCTGCAGAGTGCTATCTGCAGCCCATGAGCGACACTTTCCCAGATCAAACCGCGCTGGTGCTGTTTTCCGGTGGCCAGGATTCCGCCACCTGTCTGGCCTGGGCGCTGGCGCGTTTCAGGCGCGTCGAGATGCTTGGCTTCGCCTACGGTCAGCGCCACGCCATCGAGCTCGACAGCCGCGACAAACTCCTCGCCGGCGTGAAAGCATTGAATGCCGACTGGGCCGCCAAACTCGGCGATAGCCATACGCTGGATATTCCGACACTCAGCGCCATCTCCGATACCGCGCTGACGCGCGACGTTGCCATCGAGATGGGCGCGGACGGCCTGCCCAACACCTTCGTGCCCGGCCGCAATCTGGTGTTCCTGACCTTTGCCGCAGCCCTGGCCTATCGGCGTGGCATCACCCACATCATCGGCGGCATGTGCGAGACGGATTATTCCGGCTATCCCGATTGCCGCGACGACACCATCAAGGCGCTGCAGCAGGCGCTCAATCTCGGCATGGCCAGGAACTTCACGCTGCATACGCCGCTGATGTGGCGTGACAAGGCCGCGACCTGGGCGCTGGCGAAAGAGCTCGGCGGGCAGGGCCTCGTCGACCTGATCCGCGAACACTCGCACACCTGCTATCTCGGTGAGCGCGGTGCGCTGCACGACTGGGGCTATGGCTGCGGCAAATGCCCGGCCTGCGAACTGCGCGCCAAAGGCTGGCGCGAGTTCGCAGCAACGGCCGTTTAGACGGGCAGCGACTCGCGGACCTTGGCTGCCTCGCTCGCGCCAAGGCCCGTCAACGGCGGCCGCACCCGCAGCCAATTGTCATTGTTGTCACGCTTCGCCAGCAGCACCTTCAGCGAGGGAAGCTGCGCATAGGTGGACACCGCATTGCGCGTCGCCACGATGCGTTCCTGTGCAGCGGCAACCTCTGCCTGTTTGGCTGGATCGTTGAAGCCCGCAAATACAGTGGCAAGCTCGCGGCCGACGAGGTTCGACGCCGCCGTGATGCAGCCGGCGCCCCCCATCGGCAGCAGCTTCAGCATCAGGGGATCGGCGCCGACCAGAACCGAGAAGCCCGGGAAGCGTTCTACGATCGCGCTCATATTGGAAAACTCGCCTGCGGAATCCTTGATTCCGACGACGATCTCCGGGAAGCGCGTGCGCAGGCGATCGATAACATCGAGCGAGATCGGCACCGCTGACATCTGCGGGATGTGATACAGCACAACGCGCAGGCGTGGGTCGTTGACGCGCTCGATCACCGCCGTATAGGCGTCGACGATGCCCTGATCGGACACGCCCTTGTAGTAGAATGGCGGCAGCATCACGACGGCACCGACGCCGTTGGCGACAGCGTGCTTCGTAAGCTCGACCGTTTCCATGATCGAGGCCACCCCGGTGCCCGGCAGCAGCTTCGACGCCGCGATCCCCGATTTGACCACGGCATCCAGCAGCGCCATGCGCTCGCGCGATGACAGCGAATTGGCTTCGCCCGTGGTGCCGAGCATCGCGATGCCGGTGCAGCCGTCGTCGAGCAGGCGCCGGCAGTGCGAGGCGAACAGTCCCTGATCTACCGACAGGTCGGCGTTGAAGGGGGTGGCAGCAGCGCAATAGACGCCGGTCGGGAAGGGGGCTGTCATCGTTGGGCTCTTTCGGATGCGTGTTGCAGGAGTTCGTCTAACGAAGCTCTGGTGTTTCCCTCGCCCCGCTTGCGGGGAGAGGGTGGCGCGGACGAAGTCCGCGACGGGTGAGGGGGACTCTCAGTTTCACTCGCAGGCTCCCCTCACCCGACGCCCACATGCTGCGCATGCGGACGTCGACCTCTCCCCGCAAGCGGAGAGAGGTTAGAATCTTACGGCATGATCTGGCCGCCATTCACCTCGATGACCTGGCCGGTAATGTAGCTGCTCATGGTCTCGTCGGCGAGGAATTGATAGGCACCGACGCAATCCTCGGGCGTGCCGATCCGGCCGAGCGGAATGCCCTGGCGGGCGCCTTCGAGCTGCTCAGCCGTCGAATAGCGCTGGTGGAACGGCGTCATGATCACGCCCGGCGCCACCGCATTGGCGCGCACGTTGAACGGAGCCAGTTCCTTCGCCAGCACGCGCGTGATGGTCGAGACAAAACCCTTGGCCGAACCATAGAGGCCGGCGCCACCGCTGCCCCCGTTACGGGCTGCAACCGACGTCGTGTTGATGATGGAGCCTGAACGCTGCGTCTCCATGATCTTGGCGGCCTTGCGGCAGGCGAAGAACACCGAGCCGATGTTGAGATCGATCACGTCGTCATACTGCTCGTCGGTGGCGTTCGCGATGGAAGTACGGCCGAACATGGCGCCGGCATTGTTGATCAGCACGTCGATGCGGCCCAGCTTGGCATGGGCTTCGTCGATCACACGCGCCGCTTCAGCACGCTCGGACACATCGCCGCGCAGGAGCTCTGCACTGCCGCCGCTCGCGCGAATATGCGCGACCACTTCTTCGGCGCCTTCCGGATTGCCGTTGTAGTGCACGATCAGCCGGGCGCCGAGCGTGCCGAATTTCTTCGCCACGGCGGCGCCGATGCCGGAGCTTGCGCCAATGATCACGATGGCCTTGCCGTTCAGTCCGTTGGTCACGCCTGGTCCTTTCCGATTGTGCGAGCCTTCGATCATGATTTTCGCGGCCTGACAAGTTGTCAGAATTTGTGCATCGCAATACGACTTGCAGCCCAATAAGTAGAATTTCTAAATATATTTCAATGAGATGAAGTTGATCTCGCCCAAATTCGTCATGTTGACATGTTGACATGTGGATCGCGCCCTCGCATGTTCGCCGCAACCAGGCGAGGAAATGTTTCCATGCGACAGCGCTCCCGAGCGATCGGACTGCCGCAGGAAAGCTCCGCCGCCAGATCCCTGTAAGCCCATGTCCTACAAATCCCGGGTCCATCCGATCATGAAGCCGATTGATCCCCCTGAACTGCCTGACGCGGGGCGTCCGCGCAGCACCGGCAACTCGCTTGTCGACAAGGTCTATGGCGAGCTCGCGCAACAGATCGCCAATGGCGACTACGCACCCGATCAGAAACTCCCTGGCGAGCACGAGCTTGCTGACATGTTCGACGTCTCTCGCCCTGTCTTGCGTGAAGCGCTCGGCCGGTTGCGTGAAGATGGTATGATTGTTTCGCGACAGGGCGCAGGCAGTTTCGTGCAGATGCGTGCACGGCAACAGCCGCTCGGTTTCGCGCGTGTGGAAACCATCGCTGACATCCAGCGCTGCTTCGAATTCCGCATCACCATGGAATCCGATGCCGCGCATTTTGCAGCGCTCCGACGCAGCGACGACAATCTCGGCAAGATGGCAGCAGCGCTCGGCTTGCTGCGCGAGGCGACGAAGAAGCGCAAGCATCGCGAAGACGCCGATTATGCCTTCCATCTCGCCGTGTCCGAGGCGACCAACAACCATTACTTCGCGACCTCGCTGAACGCCCTCAAGGATCATGTCGCCGTCGGCATGAAGCTGCACGGCCTGTCGCTGATGGGACCGCGGCCCGGCCTTGAACAGGTGTTCGAGGAACACACCAGTATCTACGAAGCGATCCGTGACCGCGATGCCGAAGCGGCGCGCACGGCCATGCGTCACCATCTCGAAACGTCGCGCGATCGCCTGTTCGAAGGCCGTCTGCTCGACCTCTCGTTCCGGTGACGAGGAGAGTGAATTGACCGACCACGCTGCATTTCTCGCAACGCTCGCCGGCATCGTCGGCGACTCCCGCCACGTCATCGGCCCCGGCGGCGATTTCGAACCCTATGTGGTGGACTGGCGCGGCCGCTATCACGGCCAAGCGCTCGCCGTCGTGAAGCCCGGCTCGACGCAGGAAGTTTCCGCCATCGTAAAGGCCTGCGCTGCGGCCGGCATTGCCATCGTCCCGCAGGGCGGCAACACCGGAATGTGCGGAGCGGCGACGCCGCTCGGCGACCGCGACATGATCGTGCTGCGCCTCGACCGCCTCAATCGCATTCGCAACGTCAGCCGCCTCGGCGATAGCATCGCTGTGGATGCGGGCTGCATCCTCGCCGACATCCAGAAGGCCGCCGACGACATCGACCGCCTGTTCCCGCTCAGCCTGGGTGCCGAAGGCTCGTGCCAGATCGGCGGCAATCTCTCCACCAATGCCGGCGGCACCGCGGTTCTGCGCTACGGCACCACACGCGAACTTACGCTCGGCCTTGAAGTCGTGCTGCCCGATGGCGAGATCCTCGACGGCATGACGGCGCTGCGCAAGGATTCGACGGGCTTCGACACCAAGCAGCTGTTCATCGGTGCCGAAGGCACGCTCGGCATCATCACCGGCGTGGTACTGAAGCTGTTTCCGAAGCCACGGGCGAGGGCGGTGTCCTTCGCCAAGCTGAACAGCATCGAGGCAGCGCTCGACCTGCTCGCGCAGGCGCGCACCGAACTCGGTGACCGCATCGGCGCCTTCGAGGTGATGTCGCGAGGACAGATCGAAGTCATCGCCGAGAACCTGCCGCTGGTGAACATCCCGTTCGAGCTGGATGCGCCCTGGTATGTGCTGATCGAACTGGTCGATACGCTGGTGTCGGTCGACCTGAACGCAGTGCTCGAAGCGTTGCTCAGTGGCGCTTATGAGCGCGAGCTGATCACCGATGCGCTGGTGGCCTCCAGCGAGACGCAGGCCGCAGCGTTCTGGAAGATCCGCCACAGCGTATCGGAAGGCAGCAAGAAGGCCGGCTACGTGATCTCGCATGACAGCGCCGTGCCGCTGTCGCAGCAGGCGACGTTCGTCACGCAGGTGGAGAAACGCATCGCCGCCTATCGACCGGATGCCCGCATCGTGATGCACGGCCATATCGGCGACGGCAACATCCATATTCTCGCGATCATCCCCGGCCTGGAGCAGAACCAGAAGGATCAGATCCAGGACACGATCCGCGGCATCAACACCATCGTCGATGAAGAGACCGTCGCACTCGGCGGCAGCATCAGTGCCGAACACGGCATCGGCATTGCCAATCGCGAGCGGCTGGCGCGCGTCACCAAGCCAACCGAGCTGCGGTTGCTCCGCAGCGTCAAGGCAATGCTCGATCCGAACGACATCATGAATCCCGGAAAGGTGCTGCCTGCATAGAGGCGGAAATCACACGCTTCGACGGCTTCAAATCATCAAATCAAAAGGGGAAATACCAATGAGAATGACATCGATCCTGATGGCCGCCTGCGTCGCCTTCGGCGCCGTGGGGCAGGCGAGCGCACAAGACGCAAAATATCCGAACAAGCCGATCACGATCGTCGTGCCGTTCGCAGCCGGCGGCACCGTGGACATCATCGCACGCATGGTGTCGGAGAATCTGCAGAAGAAACTCGGCGCCACCGTGTTGGTCGAGAATGTCGGCGGTGCCGGCGGCAATATCGGCGTCACCCGCGTCGCCCGCGCGACGCCCGATGGCTACACGATCGGCCTCGCCAGCACCTCGCCGCTGGCGATCGCACCGACGCTGTATGGTGCCAAGCTCCAGTTCCAGCCGGAGAAGGATCTCGTGGCGTTCGCACAGGTCAGCATCGTGCCGAACGTGCTGGTGGTGAACCCCGATCGCATCAAGGCCCGTACCGTGCCGGAGCTGATCGCTTACATGAAGGCCAATCCCGACAAGGTGACGTTCGGCTCGGCCGGACCCGGCACGTCTCAGCATCTTGCTGGCGAACTGTTCCAGCAGATGACCGGGACCAAGATGGTGCATGTGCCCTACAAAGGCTCGAGCCAGATGGTCACCGACCTGATATCCGGCCAGATCGACATCGCCTTCGACAATGTCCCGCTGCTGCTGCCGCATGTGGCCGCCGGCAAGCTGGCGATGCTCGCCACGGCAACGCCGAAGCGCGCCGAGTTCGATGCGAATGTGCCCGCCGTCGCCGAATTCCTGCCGGGCTTCGAGGCTGTCGCCTGGCACGGCTTCATCGCGCCGGCGGCAACGCCAAAGCCGATCGTCGACAAGCTCTCGGCGGAAATCCGTGAATTCATGAGCCTGCCGGAGACGAAGAAGAAGATGGCTGAACTCGGCGCGGTCGCCGTGGCGATCCCGCAGGATGAGTTCACCAAATACATCGCCAGTGAGACCCTGCGCTGGAAGGGCGTCATGGAGAAGGCCAACGTCACGATCAACTGAGTTGTACCGTAGAGTGGATCAGCTTCGCTCATCCACTCTACGGCCGCGTCTCCGTCACCGATGCCAGATAGCGCGACAGCCGATCCACATCCGGAACATGATAGCTGTGCCGGTCGCGAAGTTCGGCAGGCGCGCTCCAGCCGGGCGCGATCCCGGTCATGTCAGGCAATTCATGCGCGATGCCCTTGTGGCAATCGATACAGGTACGCTCGCCGGTGACGAGATACTTGGCATGGATCGTCGCCGCGCGCGGCGCCTGTTTGGTGAAATCCATGGCGATCGCCGAATGGCAGTTCCGACATTCCAGCGAGTCATTGGCCTTCAGACGCGCCCATTCATGTTTAGCAAGCTCCAGACGCTTATCGAGGAACTTCTCGCGCGTCGAGATCGTGCCGAAGATCTTGCCCCATACTTCCTTCGACGCCTGCATCTTGCGCGCGATCTTGTCGGTCCAGTCATGCGGCACGTGGCAGTCCGGGCAACTGGCACGCACACCGGAGCGATTGGCGAAATGCGGGGTTCGCTGCAGTTCCTGATACACGTTGTCACGCATCTCATGGCAGCTGGTGCAGAATTTCTCGGTATTCGTGATTTCCAGCGCCGTATTGAATCCGCCCCAGAAGATCACGCCACCAAGGAAGCCGCCCAGCGCCAGCACGCCAAGACTGATATGCGCAGCCGGTCGGCTGGCGATGCGCCAGAACCAGAGAAACTTGGCTATCAACCACTTCATGGCGCTCACCTGCCGGATGCCTTCATGTCGGTGAAGGTGTTCGGGACGAGCGGACGTGCATCGGTTTGCGGCACGTGACAGGCCGTGCAGAAATAGCGTCGCGGCGTCACATCGGCGAGCATCTGGCCGTCGCGATCCATGAAATGCGTAACGCTGATCATAGGCGCACCGGAGCCTTCGGTATATTCGCGACGATGGCACTCCAGACAGCGATTGGCCCGCAACGTGAGCTGATAGTTTTCGATTGAATGCGGAATGACCGGCGGCTGCTCCGGATAGTTACGCATCACGCGCCTGTCGTCGGTGACGGGCCGCGGGAAGGGCGGCGCAGGAACTTCGCCCATCGGCTGCGCCGCGCCGGTGAGGCGCGGCACGACTCGCGGCGCAGTCTGGACTGACTGCGCATAGATCGCGCCGGACACCAGCACCATGGCGCCGCCGATGATTGCTGCGATGATCGCCTTCATCGCATTTAAACCGAAACGATCTTGACCGCGCATTTCTTGAAGTCCGTCTGTTTGGAGATCGGGTCGGTTGCATCCAGCGTGACCTTGTTGATCAGCTGGCTGGCATCGAACCACGGCACAAACACCACGCCGCGGGGCATGCGGTTGCGTCCGGTCGTATCGACGCGCGTGCGGATCTCACCGCGCCGCGACATCAGCCGGATCTCGGCGCCCTGGTTGAGGCCGCGGGCGCGCGCGTCTTCGGCATGCATGAAGCAGCGCGCGCCGGGAAACGCCTTGTAGAGTTCGGGCACGCGCATGGTCATCGAGCCGGAATGCCAGTGCTCCAGCACGCGGCCGGTCACCAGCCACAGATCAAACTCAGCATCGGGTGACTCGGCCGGCGGCTCGTAGGGCACCGCGATAATGCGCGCGCGTCCGTCGGGATTGCCGTAGAATTCAATCTTCTTGCCCGGCTTGACGTAAGGATCGAGGCCTTCGCGGTAGCGCCACTTCGTCTCCCTGCCGTTGACCACGGGCCAACGCAGTCCGCGCACCTCATGATAGGTGTCCCAAGGCGCGAGGTCGTGGCCATGGCCGCGGCCGAACGTGGCATATTCCTCGAACAGCCCCTTCTGCACATAGAAGCCGAAGTCCTTGGACTCGTGGTTTCCATAGTCAGCGGGGATTTCGCTGACGGGAAATTTGTTGACCTCGCCGTTGCGATACAGCACCTCGAACAACGTCTTGCCCTTGTAGCTCGGATTGGCGTCGAGGAGAGCGGCGGGCCACACTTCATCCGTCGTGAACCGCTTCGAGAACTCCATCAGCTGCCAGAGATCCGAGCGTGCCTGGCCGGGCGCGTCGACCAGCTGACGCCAGACATGGGTACGCCGTTCGGCGTTGCCGTAAGCACCTTCCTTCTCGACCCACATCGCCGCAGGCAGTACGCAGTCGGCAGCCAATGCCGTCACCGTCGGATAGGCTTCCGACACGACGATGAAGTTGGCGGGGTTGCGGTAGCCCGGATAGGTCTCGCGCGAACTGTTGGGCGCCGCCTGCACATTGTTGTTCACCTGAACCCAGTAGAAGTTCAGCTTGCCGTCATGCAGCATGCGGTCCTGCTCGACGGCGTGATAACCGATCTTGTCGGGCAAAAGGCCATACGGCACGCGCCAGATTTCTTCAGTATGCTTGCGGTGCTCCGGATTGGTCACCACCATATCGGCGGGGAGGCGGTGCGCGAAGGTGCCAACCTCTCGCGCCGTACCGCAAGCCGATGGCTGGCCCGTCAGCGAGAACGGCGAGTTGCCCGGCTCGGAGATTTTGCCGGTCAGCAGATGGATGTTGTAGACGAGCTGATTGGCCCAGACACCACGGACATGCTGGTTGAAACCCATGGTCCAGAGCGACATCACCTTGCGCTTGGGATCGGCATAGAGTTCTGCAAGTTCCAGCAGGAATCCGGGCTCGACACCGGTCAGCTTCGACACCTTCTCGAGCGAATAGTCCTTCACGAATTCGGCGTAGGCCGCGAAATCGATTGGCGTCGTCGCTGCGGCCGTGGCTGCTCCCTTGGCCTTCTTCTCCAGCGGATGTTCGGGACGCAGCCCGTAGCCGATATCCGTCGTGCCCTTCACGAAAGTCGTGTGGCTGTTGACGAATTCGGTATTCACACGACCTGTCGAGATGATGTGGTTGGCGATGAAGTTGAGAATGGCAAGATCGGTGCCCGGCTTGAATACGATCGGGATGTCGGCGAGGTCAGAACTGCGATGGGTGAAGGTCGAGAGCACCGCGACTTTCACATGCGGATGACCGAGGCGGCGATCGGTGAGGCGCGTCCACAGGATCGGATGCATCTCGGCCATGTTCGAGCCCCACAGCACGAAGGCATCGGCGGCCTCGAAGTCGTCATAGCAGCCCATCGGCTCGTCCATGCCGAAGGTGCGCATGAAGCCCACGGCCGCAGACGCCATGCAATGCCGCGCATTAGGATCGAGATTGTTGGAGCGGAAACCCGCACGCATAAGCTTGGTCGCGGCATAACCTTCGAGGATCGTCCACTGGCCCGATCCGAACATGCCGATCGCAGTCGGTCCCTTTTCTTTCAGCGTCGCCTTGGCGCGCTGCGCCATGGTGTCGAATGCTTCGTCCCAGCTCACCGGAGTGAGTTCGCCGTTCTTATCGAACACGCCGTTCTTCTTGCGGAGCAGGGGCGTGGTCAGACGGTCGGCGCCGTACATGATCTTGGAGAGGAAGTAGCCCTTGATGCAGTTCAGGCCGCGGTTCACTTCCGCCAACGTATCGCCATGGGTGGCGACGACCTTGTTGTCCTTGACGCCGACCATGACGCCGCAACCGGTGCCGCAGAAGCGGCATGGCGCCTTCGACCATTTGATGGACAGCGATCCGACGCCGCCGGCAATCGATTGAGCGGCTGCCGGAACGTTGATGCCAGCCGCCGCTGCAGCGACAGCCGCCGCCTGAGCCTTGAGCAGATCACGCCGCGAAAGGGGCATTCGTCGTTCTCCTAATCGAGACGCTGTTCGAAAACCATGTTGGCCGAGAGCACGCCCGGCCATGATGAGATGTCAGCGAGCATCGCACCCAGTGCGCCGCTGTCTGGCCCTTCGAGGACCGCCACAAGTTTGGAGGCTGTGCGGTGATGGATCTCGACGCCAGGAAGGCTCGACAACCGCGCAGATACCGCTTCGATATGGGCCGGAAGCACCGACACAACGGCGCTGGAAATGTGCTCATTGTCGTGCGCTGGCGCGCCGACGGTCGCGCCCGTCAACAGAGCGCGTCTGGTGAATTTGTCTGCCATATGGAAGTCCTAGTGAAGCAAAGGTGGGCCGGGCGGGCCGAAAATCAGCTGGTACATCCAGACGAGAAAGCCGTAACCGCCGACCACGCCCACCGCGACGACGGGCCAGATGAGAACGACGATTGTGAGAAAGACGAGCAACTCCGACATGCGGCTATTGCATCTTTGAACCTCTGCAGGCTGAGCGATATTCTGGTTCGTCACCATTATGCTCCCCCTTCGGTCTGCGATCATATGCCTAGAGAAGAGGCGAGATTCGCCTAGCGCGAGGGCAATATGCCTGCTACTGCGCTCACCTTCGTTGCGATGGATCAAATAACAACTTCTGCGGATGCATTATTTGATATCGTTGTTCTGATCGCGATGTCGTCGTGCAGAGCTACTCGCATCAGATCTTTTGATGACAGTTTTATTTGATTGCGACAGCTGCTCGGCGAAATCGCTCGTTCCGAAAGGCGAGCAATGGATCGTGAGATGTGCAAATCGTTTGGTAGTGCGCCGCTTTTTGCGGGGCTGGACGCGGGCGCACGCGGCATCATCATCGACGCCGGCAGAAAGCACGTTCTCGGCTGCGGTTCTACGCTCTGGCAACAGGGCGACGCACCGCAGATGCTCGCACTGGTCATCGATGGTCAGCTCAAGAAGACGATGATCAATGCGCATGGCGCGCAGAAAACGCTGCAATTCATACGCTACGGCGGTCTCGTCGGAGCCGCATCGGCATTCGGCAATTTTTCTCACCCGACAACCCTGAGCGCGACAGTCGCAACGGAGATTTTGTACTGGTCCGCGGATCGTTTCAGCGGGCTAATGCATGTTGTCCCGCAGCTCGCGATCAATGTCCTCGGTATCGTCGGACGGCAAACCGATCACCTGCTGCGCCGTCTTCACGAGGCAACGAGTGAGAGCGCCGATCGCCGCATTGCACGGATCGTTCTGCGTCTGGTGCGCGAAGGAGATCCGGACGGTGGTTGTGTTCCAATCGAACTCAGAATTTCGCGCCAGGAACTGGCCGAATTGAGCGACACCACACTGTTCACGGTCAGCCGCACTGTTTCGGCCTGGAACCGGATGCAGATCCTGAAAGCCGGTCGCGGCCGCTTGACGGTCATCGATCCTGCCGGGCTCGCGGACCTGGCGGGCGATGCGCCGGCGCTCCGAGACAAACGACGCCGGGTTTGATCCGAACCTGCCGCCGCCTATCACGCGGGGTCGAGATAAGGCTCGAACGCCTCGACCGACACCTTAAGCGTCGGATCGCCATCGGGTCCCCACAGTTCGGCGCCGTCGAACACGACGGTATAAAGCCACTGCGGATTTTCGCCCCGGTCGTGAGCCGCCGTATCCGGGTAGACATGCGCGCCGTGAAGGCGCTCGATCACGCCGACATGACCGCGGACATAGCGCGGCAGGCGCGTATGCGTTGTCGGATGGATATTCTTCATCCGCACGCGGTCGCCGATCTTGAATGCGGCAGGCGCGGAAGCAGGGCGCGTGAATGAGCCGCGGGTCAGCACGCGCTCGACACTATCGACGGTGAAGTTGCCGCGTTTCAGCGGCTTGGGCGGCACGGATGCGTGGCCGGCCTTGATCTCGTCTGCGGCGATGAAGCCACGCTGAATCAGCATATCCTCGAGGCCGAGCAGCCACTTCTTGTAGTAGCTGCTGGAGAGATAGACCTCCGGCGGCAGCGTCTCGCGATAGAAGCGAGAGGCATCGATGTTAAACGCGCCGGTGGCGCCCATGGCACGCACCATGGCCAGCACGCGCGCTTCCCATTCGGCATGAAACATCGGCTCGTTCGGCTCCGGCTCGACTGTGCCGAAACCATCCATGCCGCCCATATCGTGGACGCCGTTCACGATGGCGCTCCCGGCGTAAGGACAAGGCCGGTGCCGATCATGGAGTCGCGCGTGACGAGTTCAGCCAGTTGTTCTTCGCTCCAGCCCTCGGTGCCTGCAGGGCGCATCGGCAAAACCAGAAAGCGCGTCTCGGCCGTCGAATCCCAGACACGGATTTCCGTATCCTTGGGCAGCGTGAAGCCGAAGTCTGCCAGCACGCCGCGCGGGTCCTTCACGGCACGGGAACGATAGGGCGCGGCCTTGTACCAGACCGGGGGCAGGCCGAGCATTTCCCAAGGGTAACAGGAGCACAGGGTGCACACGACCATGTTGTGGCGCTCGGGCGTGTTCTCGACCACGACGAGATGATCGCCGGTGCGGCTGACATGGCCGAGCGTACCGACCGCCGCGGAGCCGTCGGCCAGCAGCGCCTCCTTGAAGGCAGGATCGGTCCAGGCCTTGGCCACCACCAGGGCGCCGTTGTGCGGACCGATCTTGGTTTCATAGGCCTGGATCATCGCGTCCAGCGCGGCCGGATCGATATAGCCCTTCTCGCTCAGAATGGTTTCGAGCGCGCGCACGCGCAGCTCCATTTCCGACAGTTCGGAATGATCGTGGTCGTGATGATGGTCGTGATGGTGTTCGCTCATACCGGCAGAATAGGCGAGGCGCGATTGTTCTGTCGAGGATTTCGGGACTCAGCTAGGTCTACAGCATGGCTGCTCCCCGTTATCCTGCGCTGGCTCTGTTCGGCTTCGTTCTGGTCGTGCCGCTGCTGGCGGCGGCTGGTCACGCGGAGGCGGCCAATGGCGCCTATGCGGTCGATGCGGCGGATATTTCGGACCTCGGCTCCTGCAAGGTCGAGAGCTGGTACTCGATGGCCACCAATCGCGACTTCGCGGCTGTCGCCAATCCGTCCTGCGTGGTGGAGATCACGCGCCCCGTCGAACTCAGTGTGCTTACCAATCACAGCCGCTCCGACGGCGAGTTCAGCACCACGCTGGCGCCGAAAGCGAAATTCAATATCGAGCCGACCGGTATCGGCAAATTCGGCGTATCGGCGCTGGCCAGCGGCACATTCGACGCCATGACCGGCCAGAACACCGCGGTCTTCGCTGAAATTCCGGCGACCTATCGCTTTTCCGAAACCATGCGCGTCAATCTCAATGCCGGCTGGCTGTGGGATCGCACCATCGATCGCCACTACTTCACCTATGGCGTCGGCTTCGACTGGAAATTCACCGATGTGCTGCAATACACGGTGGAACTGTACGGGCAGGCGGGTCACGCCGAATTCGCCAGCGTGATCCAGCCGCGCGTCCAGACGGGCGTGCGTTATCGGCCCAACGACATTTTCTCGGTCGACGTGATCTATGGCCGTAACATCACCGGGGAGAATTCCAACTGGATCACTTTGGGCACCACGATCCGGTTTCCAGCGCCCGGAAGCGTGCGCAAGCCCGATGCGCATTTGTGATCCGCACAAGGCTGCCGACCGCTGTAAAACCGCGATATCGGAAAATTGCGTGATTTTCCGACAAGTCTCTGAAATATCTGGGTGTTAACGTCCGATCGTGTTCTAGCCCGCTTGCGGAAATCGAGTGTCAATCTTGCGCCGATCTTGCGACTTCCTGTCCGTCATCGCCATCGCGGCGGCGCTGGTCACGCCCGCGTTGGCAGGCACCAGTCTGCTGACCGACAAGCCCGATCTCAGCAGCTTCTCCCAGGATGGACTGAACCGCGTCACCGCAATGCTCGACCGCGAAGTCGGCCAGGGCCATCTCGCCGGCGCGATCATGCTGATCCAGCATCACGGCAAGCCGGTCTATTATGAGGGCTTCGGCGTCCGCGATCCCGCGACCATGGCGCCGATGACGACGGACACGATCTTCCGGCTGTATTCGATGTCGAAGCCTGTGACATCAGCCGCGGCGATGATCCTGATCGAGCAGGGCAAGCTCAAGCTCGACGATCCCATCGCCAAATACATTCCGGCCTACGCGCATCCGCAGGTCGCGACCGAACGCACGGATGCCAGCGGCAAACCCTATCTCGACTTCACACCGGCGTTGAAGCCGATCACCGTGCTCGACCTGATGCGGCAATCGTCCGGCATCAGTTCGGCCTTCACCGATCTCGGCCTGATCACGCAGCTCTATCTTGATGCAGGCCTGTTCGATGGCGATTTCGACAATGCCGATTTCGCGGCGCGGCTGGCGAAACTGCCGCTGGCCTATCAGCCCGCCACCGTGTGGGATTACGGGCATTCGACCGATCTGCTCGGCCGCATCGTCGAGATCGCATCAGGCCAGTCCCTATACGATTTTGAGAAGCAGTATCTGTTCGATCCGCTGGGCATGACCGACACCAGCTACTACGTGCTCGATCCCGCCAAGGCACCAAGGATCGCGCAGCCGCTGCCCACCGACCGCATCATCGGCAACGAGACCATCAGCAATCCTACGGTGAAGCGCAAATGGGAATCCGGAGGAGGTGGGCTCAATGCCACCACGGGCGATTACGCGCGCTTCCTGCAGATGCTGATCAATGGCGGCGCGCTGGGCGGCACCCGCATCCTGAAGCCGGAAACGGTCCAACTGATGCGTCAGAATCAGGTCGCGCCGGCCAGCGATGTGAAACCCTGGGCCTATTACTATCCCGGCGCCGGCTTCGGTTACGGCCTCGGCTTCGGCGTCCGCACCGGCCCCGGCGAAGACGGCGTGCCGGGTTTCGTTGGCGAGATGGCCTGGGGCGGCGCCGCCGGGACTTACTTCTGGACCTATCCGGACCAGGACATGGTGATGATCCTGATGGTGCAGACGCCAACCCAACGTGGTCGCATCCAGCCGATCCTGAAGACGCTGGTCTACGACGCGATCAGGAAGTAGCGAAAACACGGGTCGGTCGCGGGTGAAGCGTGAGGCTGACTTCTTTGCAAGCTTTTGAAATTATTTGATTAAATTTAGAATCCCATTCGCAAAGAGGGTGCCCGCGCGATACTCTCGCTGATCAGGAAATCCTGCCTCGGGAACGATCCCGTCAATTGACGCTTGATATCGCATCAAATGATGATATGTGTGACCGAGTAGCGAGGGAGGGAATCATGGCCGAGATTGCATCAACCGGCATCCAGATGCCCCTTACGCCCGTCGACATTCAGACGTTCACGAAGGCACCCGACCGTGAGCGATTGTCGCCTGTTGCCATCAAGGCATATCGGAAGATCGTCGAGCAGTGGGCGCTCACCAACGCTGAAGCTGCGACATTGCTCGGCGTATCTGAAAGTACATGGGATCGGATCAAGCGGGGGGCATGGGATCAACCTCTCTCGCAGGACCAACTCACGCGCGCGTCAGCCGTGATCGGCGTTTACAAGGGGCTACGGCTTCTGTTCGCCGATGACATGGCATTGCGTTGGCCGAAGCTGGCGAACAAGGGTCCGATCTTTCAGCGCCGAACGCCGGTCGATGCCATGATCGAGGGCGGCATTCCGCTCATGCTCGAGACACGGCGCTACGTCGATGCGGTGCGTGGCGGCCTGTGATCGATGCTTGAAGGTTTGACGATCAACCGCCAGGGATTCGAGCGGACCATTCGCCTCGTGACGACCGCCCGGCTTCGGGATTCTGTGCTGCGTGAGTTGGTCGATGCTTCCGAACTCGATCTATTGAGCGAAATCGAAGGCGCCACGAGCAACCGACGCATCGCGCAGGCTCGTGGGGCAGGCGAAGTGCAATCATACGAGCTCGTATATGGCGTCCCGCACGCACACTTCATCAACGCCTCGTTCGCCTATGCGAAGCCTCGAGAACCGAACAGGTTCAACGGTGCCGAACGTGGCGCCTGGTATGCCGGCTTCGAAATCGAAACCAGCCTGGCCGAGGTCAGATTTCACCTGACGGAGGCGCTCGCAGCCGCCGGAGACTTCAACGCCACGGTCGAATACGCGGAAATGTTTGCGAGCTTCGCAGGCGAATTCGTCGATCTGAGGCCGCATCCGACGCATCAGTCCTTGCACCCGGAAAAGACCATTGGCTACCCGGCCGGGAACGCATTGGCGGAAGCTGCGCGCGTGCGCGGCCTGAATGGGATCATCTATCCATCAGTCCGCCATCCCGGCGGGACTTGCCTTGCCGCGTTGTTTCCGCACGCTGTCCAATCAGTGGCCCAGGGAAGCGTCTATCGCATGGTGTGGAGTGGCAAACCCGAACCGGTGATCGAACTGGTCAAGGGGTAGCGGGAAGAACACTGTTGATCCCCACATAAAACAACGCCAATCCCCTCACAAGACCGACATAACGTCAGTTTCCCCCCACTCGAGTGGAGAATGGGAGATAGAAGAGCCGCTTGGTTACTTAGGTGCGGAGTATTTGTTCGAGCAGCTAGTCGCGGTGGTGACACAGGCCGCGCTTCCGATAATTCAAGGACGCGATCCCCGCGAGACGGACTTCAATGGGTCATTGAACACGCCACGGAAGACGTACAACACGCAACCTTCATCAAGCTCATGATCTTAGACGTAGTCACCATATAGCTACTGCGGGGCGAGCGGTCGCCTGCCACTATCTGCAAGCGCAGGTTCGATAAAACAATCCGCAATCATTTAACTTTGGTCCCAAATGGGTCATGCGCAGATGGCTCGGCGCTGACCAAAATCCGAGATTGTGGTCGTTCTTTCGTGGCTTACGCACGACGATCGATCTGGCATGACGCGCTGCCATTCCAGCGCAATTGGAGGCCGTTTCATGAAATATCTTGCTCTGGCCGTGCTACCGGCTCTGATAATTGGTGTATTTGTTTCAACGGCTTCGGCCGCCCGCGGGCCTGCGCGCTCCTACGAAAGCTGCACACAACTTGCAGATCAGCGAGGCTTCATGCCCTCTGAACGAAGCGGCTTTCGTAAAAAATTTATCGGTCGTTGCATGAAGGGCAGGCAACAGTAGTGGACTGCAATTTGACCGGATTTCGCGCTTCCCTTGAGTGGGCGGTTGAGCCAAACGGGCTACACGGACACAAGACAAGCGGTGTTGTTGAGGCCAAAGTAGAGGTGAAAGCCAAACAGGCGATAGCTTATTCAGCGTAAAACAAGTTTCGTCAGCAGAGCCACCAGTTCACTCTGACGAGACACTCCGACCTTGGAGAAGACTCGTTTAAGAACGGTTCGCGCAGTCTCTTCGGAAATTCCGAGCTTTTCGGCCGCCTCACGTGGCGGCAGGCCGAAACCGACCAGTGCTGCGACCCGTGCTTCGCCAAGGGTAAGCCCCAACAGATCTCTGACAACAGCAGGATCTGCCGGTTCGCCAACCCTTGGTTCGATCACCAACACAATGGTCCGCGCCTGGGTCAGGAACTGTTCTGCCAAATTCAACGTTGTCGCGATTGGAAGCAAGTAAACGACAAGTGGACGATCAGACGAAGCGCGCTGAACCAATATGGGTTTGGGCTCCGTGAGCAGGTCTTCGGCGCCTCCCCGTAGGGCGCTTGAGATGAGGGCGTCGATCCGATAGCGCTCGCTGGCGGGACCGATACGCAAACGGCGTTGAGAGATATCGAGATGCTCGCCCACCAGGCTTTCAGCCGCCGGGTTTGAGAAAATGACCCGGCCCAGTGAATCCAGGGCGAAAACTCCGATACCAATTCGAGTTAGTGCTTCGCCGAGGCCCTTTTTTACAAGTTCAGAATCCAGAAGGCGGATCGATAATCTCAGCGATTTCTCAATATGAGGACCAATCCGCCGTAACACGGCGAGCTCGGCGTCGGAGAAACGAGGCTTGTCCTTCGAGCTTCGCTGCACGGAAAGCGCAACGCCGACATGGGGGTCGGGGGACACTGCGATCGCACCAAGCCAACCCAGCCCATGCCGAACCGCAAACTGCGTATAAAAGGGATCGGTGATGGATTCGTCGTCGGAGACGAGATGGCGATCCGTAAACGGGTCTCCATTGAAAAAGTATCCGCGCTCCACGCTCCGGATTGCGCGGATATCGCGAGTGGCCCAGTTCTCAATATAGTCCCGTTGTGCTTCGATCAGACTGTCTGAGGCGATCGTGCCGAACGAACCGTCATCTCTGCTCCAAATCAGGACCGAACCAACATCGCCTGTGCAATCCGCAATGGCGGCAAGCGCTTGCGGCCAGAGCGAGGGATCAGGCGCAGCAGCATAGATAGCTTCGACGGCGGTAAGTAAAAGACGGTCGAGCAAGGCTATGCTCATTTCTCTGTAATCGGCCAAATCGGCGACTGTAACGCGTCAGCGTGGTGCAACCTTAGGTTAGCGCGTTCCGATCTTCAAGAGAGGGGGCGGCTGCTGCCGATTCCGCACCGACCGTCCAATCGTATGCTGTCGTTGCGTTCGTAATAGATGGGATATGTCGTCGGAGAAATCGGTTATCACCATGGCACGCGTCAAGGCCGCCCTCAGTTCCTGTTGCCGCGAGAACAACCGAACGAATGCCTCTTGTCCTGTCCGCCTAAGTCTGCGTTCGCGGAGCAAAGCGGTAATCGCAATTTCTATTATGAGTTGCACGACTGCACTTCGTTCGATACCGAAGGTTAGGAGATTCCTTGGGGCGGGGTTGCAATGCGGATTTGCGTGGGTGGACTTCTGGGTCTCGTTATCTCGTTTCTCGCGGTCGACGCAAATGCCCAAAGCCAAGGAGACGTCATCGACCTGTTCGGATCGATGGTGAGGTCAGGCATCACTCTGGCGACCCAGGCAGAGTGGGAAAGGCTACCGGTCCGGGAGGTCGGGTGTGTCGATCAGGCACTGCGCCAGCGCAATTCGTCCATCAACACCGCCATCAGACAAGGCATCAATCCTTCCGATCCTCGCGTTGCCGAAATGCGGGTGGCGTGCCGCACGCAGGCGATTGCGCCGGCGGACCAGCCCGGGCCGAGCTTCAATTGCGCGGTGGCGAACGGTCCCGACGAGGTGGCCATCTGCTCGAATGCGGAACTGTCGCGTCTCGACCGGGCCGTCGTCGCGCGCTACGAGTTCCTTCGCACACGATATGGCGAGCCCGCAGCGAGGTCCGTTGCTGGTCCGCTGCTCCGGTCGCGACAGAGCTGCGGCGCCGACGTCGACTGCATCAGGCAGGCGCAGCTTGCTACGATGTCTGAATTCCAACGGCGAGGCGCGCCGGCGTTCCAGCCAGAGCCCGCTGTTCCAATCGTGGCAACGAAATCGATCTATTCGGTGGACGGCCTGGCATTGGGCGGCCGCGTTGTCCCTGACAGCGCCTCCTACAGGGACTATCGCTGCGCTCCGAGCGAGCAGTTCCCGGACTTCACGTGGTGCCAGAAGCGGCGCGCCGAGAATTCCTCGCGCGGGCAGTACATGTCTTCCAATTCGATACTCCACACCGCGGACGGGACCGCTCGGTACGTGAACCGCTATCTCGAGCCAGCCTTTTTCGCCGGCAATGAAGCGCAGGACGACGTCAATCGGCTGTCCATCAAGTTCGGGCCGCCGCGGACGATCTCCATACCCGCACGGCCGGACGCTCCGAACGGTCTGATCGCCTACTGGGGCGACGTCGTCCTGCAGCCACTCGATCCGCAGTCGATGGGCGAACTGGCCGCGGGCAGGGACGTCCGTGCAGGACTCATCGTCGATCATATCGGAAACTTCCAACGCTCCGCGCGTCTCGGTCTGCCCGTCTACAGGCTCACCGGAGGGGCCGGGTACGTCTGGGCGGCAAGCTGGGACGCGAACGGTCGAGGTACACTTCGTTTCCTCACAGTGGACGCTTCACAGATATCTCCCGCGCGCATCGCCTCCGCGGCTCCTACGGTCAGACAAATGCCCGAAGCCTCCGCAGTGGCGGCTCCACCCGTCCAGCCGCTCGACACGGCCGTAGTGCCTCCCAGCGAGTCGACAAGGGCCCAACCACAAGCCTCGTCGGCACCGACCGCGCTGGCGGCCGCCAAGCCTGCCACAAGTGACATGAACGCCAACGGATCAGTCGGGGCGCCGGAGCGGCCTAGTCAGCCCACGAAACTCGAAGCAGAAGCCGTGGCTCCGCGAGTGATCCCTCTCGCCCCTAAGCCCACGCCGGCTCCGGCCGAGACGCGGACCGACGCGAAAATAGCGGCCAGCGGGCAGGATGTCTCCGGCACGGCTCCTTCCGCAGAGAAGGCACCGTTGCCGTTGATTGTCGTGACGGAGAACTCGCGGACAAAAGGTGACGAGACGGCGGGCGTGCCCCCCCCCCACCAGCGCGCCCGTTGCCAGCTCACCGAAAGCCTCAACAGCGCCTCTTCCTCAAGCGGCGTCTACGTCCAGCGGTCTGGTTACGGCGCTGGTGGCTGTGATCCTTCTGTTGTTGGCGTCCGTGCTCTACCTCGTCCTAAAGGGCAAGCGCGATGTCGTCGCGCGGATGCCGGGCGATGATGAGATCGAGCCGCCGCCGAAAACCCGCGATCTCGCTGCGCTGCAGAACGCCGACTTGCCGACGATCGAGATAGCTACCCCCACGATGGGTCTCGTCAAGGAGCCGATCCAGACCATCGTTGAACCGTCCGCAGCGGCGACGGAAGACACGGAAAAGAAGTCCGGAAGCCCTGGCGCTGAACAGATAGAACCGCCAGTCCGTGCTGCGGCTTCGGCCGCGACCGTGGTCGCGGTCACCGGACAGGGCTCGGCGCTCGAGGACCTGCTGGCCCATCCTCATGCTGGCGTTTACGGATGGGCCGCCGTGGTGGCTGTATCGACTTTTCTGGCGACCATCGGAGGACCAATCCTCCTGATCCCGCTCCTGGCGACAGCGTATCTGCTGCCGACGTTCGTCGGTTTCAAAAGGCGACACGTTTATAGCTGGCCCATCCTGGTCCTGAACGTGATTTTCGGCGTCACCGGACTCGGCTGGCTGGCGCTGATCATCTGGGCTTTCACCGGACCTGCGAAGTCGGCGCTCGACGGCATGAACAGCGCTGAAGCCATCGGTCTTTCCCGACGTCCTGACGCGGCAGCATCGGGGCATATGAGTGACCGTGAGATACAGTCCGGCTGGAAGATTCCGGTCCAGGAGGCCGAGATTTTCGGATTCGCGATTACCCGAGGCCCCGTGATATTCGGCTCAGACGACCTCGTCGCATACTTCAAGCACCCGTTCATCGGAATTTCGCGCGCCTCGTCAGGTCGGTCCGGGTCTTTCGACGTCAGGTACGACGTGAAGCGTCAAATCCGGTGCATAGCAAAGATCGACGCCGCGACGAAGATAAGCGTCGGGCGGACCTTGGGGCGTTCCGCCCTCACAGGCATCGGCGCCGCGATCTTCACGGGACGCCATGCGGCGCTCGGTGGGGCCATCCTCGATTACAGGTTCGCCGGCGACGAGACTACCGAGACGGTCACCGGCCTGATCGTCTTCTCCGACTTCTCATCCCTGATATTTGGATGCGACGCGGCGCACTACGAAAAATTTTGCGCTCTGATGCTGCCCGAGGTTCTCTCGGACGAGCGTGCCGAAGAAACGGCGGAGCAGCTAGGCAAGATAAAACGCATGGCGGATGACGGGCCTCGCGTGATCTTGGAAATGGATGAAGCCGTCGCGAAGGCGCAGAAGACGGTCGACCGGATGACGGTGCAGGCGGAGGAGGGCTCATCCTTTGCGGAGCGCGACGAGGCGAGGCTGCAACTGGCGAGCTTGTCGGAGCAGCTTCACGACGCCAAGGCGATGTCGAACGCGGTGCAGCAGCTCGTAGCCAGCCGAAACCAAGAGCGCAAGGAGGGCGTCGGTATCACATAGAGCCAAGACCTGGAAAAGGAGTACGGCGGGTGGATTCCGGCGCCACGCCAAGGACGGCGTCGACCATGGTCATCGCGTCACTCAATATCTCTCAGTGCCTGCACGTAGGACCTGGCGCTTAGTCACTCTATTTCGCCGATTACACTGTAGAAATCATATTGAATTAGCCTTGGAAACGTTTCGAAACGGTCGTGACGTCAGGTTTAATGAACGCGACCGGATTCTTGCCGTTCAGTTCGAACCGCCGAAAACCTACATTACGGCCGACTGATCGTCATCAGGTTCTTCCGGAACAAAGAGGCTTCCGTTCTCGCGAGAGGGCTTATTGCTTCAACATTTCAATGATCATTCGGATGGTCCCATCGGCAGCTTCGGGGTGATAGGTCAAACGATGGCCGAGATACTTACTCGAGCCACGGTCTTCATACGCATGCGTAGCGCCCTTCCAGATTTTAGCTGGAACTGGCACTGCTCGATTGTTGATCAAATTCATTTCGCAAAGGACTGGATCCGTCCAATCGTCCTTTTCCGCCAAAAACAGAAATACTGGAGCGTTAAACTCGGTCTTTTGCATGTTCGCACAGTATGGCTGCATGGCGAATGCGCCAGCAAAGGCGTTTTTCTGCGAGGAGGCGACCGACTTCTCCATTGCAAGAAGCGTTGTTGACGCGCCGTTACTGCGACCGAGCAGGTAGATTCGCTTTGGATCGGCTTGACCTTTCTCGATCAGGTAGGCCAGCGCCGAGTAAGCATCGTCAGTTCGACGACGTGCCCAAACAGTTTGCTCAACCCCATTGTTGGCACATATTCCGCCGGACCCAACTTCTCGATTCAAAAAACTATCGAGAACCAAGACTCCGTAGCCAGCATCGACCAGCTTACCGCCATACTCATGTGCCCATGCTTTGAGCGGTTTGGTCATCCCGCTACAGCCGTGCAACAAGACGACATAGGGAATTGGACCTTTCGATCCGCGAGGCCGGATGATCTCAGCCGGCAGTTCGCCGTAAGCTTTGATCTTGCCTTTTTCTTCTGGCGCTCCGTTCATAAAGTTTGTGTCGCCAATCGAATGCCAAGGCACCTTTACCATTTCGGCCGACGCAGCCGTGGAGAGCAGCATCAGTAAGCCCGTAACGAGTGAGCGCATATGACTTTCCCTACCGAAACTGTTGGTCGCCGTCTGTCACGAATCATTCTCAGACATGGAATCATAACCAACTCATCTGACCAAAATTCTTCCTGGATCGGCTCTGGCCGTGACTCTTTTGACCGACGTTCTGCCTGAGGATTTCCACGATAGAGACGTTTTCCAAGAAGAATGATGGATTTTTGCACTAACTTACCCGCCGCATATATTGCAGCGCAGGAAACGAAGCGGAGATCGACGGCATCCAGCCGGAGACGTTGCACTACATCCACGGCAAGGGCTGAAAGTACGCGGGATCGCTTTCTGAACGGCTGCTTGACCATTTGCGGAACGGCAGACCAACCTGGACGGACTGCGATCGGATCGACGCCGGACTATGAACGACCTCGAGGCGTTGCGTGCCGAAGCAAGCGAACTCGACACGACCATCGTTCGTTACAACAATCTCGAGGAAATCTTCCGGGCGGACATTCATCATTACGAAAACGCCGATCCGCCTGCCGGAACGGAGAAATTTGCCACGATCGAAGTGTTCTCTGGAGAACGGGGCGTGGGTCGTCAGGGCCTCTTCCCACCTCTGGAATCGTAGACCATTTCCGGTGCAACCTCAGTTCATTGAAGGTGAGGGTGCCTCGCCCATTTCGTTGCTCAGGCGATCCCGGCACCGATCGCGCCACTCCTGAGCCATCGAATTATCGGTCGGCGTCAGGATGTCCAGGATCCTTACCGGACAAAAATCGGCGTATGGGCCTTCGGTTTCGGGCAACGCATCGACTTGGTAGAAATCGGCCCCGGCTTCAGGTTTCGGCCTGACGACGACGATTACACCCTCGACGACGGCTTGGCCCCGGATTTCCGTCTGGACGGCTGCCGCGACGCAACGGTCTCCCAGATGGTTCTCGTAGATTTCGAGATCCAAGACTTCGTCCGTTCGTGCCGATCTTATGTGGGGATCTGAAGTGCTCCCCAAAACTAGGCCAGCCAGCGCTGGAATTTTCCGGGATTATGCTCATGCCGGCGGGGGCGCCGATG